>CAYHQK010000001.1:0-56201 GCA_964358535.1 uncultured Nitrospira sp.
CCTCGCCAGTTTGGTGCTGGGGCTCTCGATCAGCGTGACCGCCCTGCGCCACAATCTGCCATTGGCCCTGCTCGGTGTCGCGGTGCGGATGGGGGGAGGATTGCTGCTCGGCCTCTCGGCCGTAATTCTCCTAGACCTGACGGGCCTGGAACGGGCGATTGTGATTCTGGTCTCCGCGATGCCCTCGGCAGTCAATTCTGTGGTCTTCGCCACAGAAACGAATTTGGACGAAGAGCTAGTCACCTCCATCGTGGCCCTCTCCATTTGCCTCGGCATCGCCCTCCTCCCCTGGCTGCCCCAGCTTTCCTTATTCCTGCTCGGCTGACCACTATCAATGGTCCCTCCAAGCTTGCTTGCTTTCTTTTCACGGGAGGGTGGTCTGCTTGATCTCCCACTGCGCGCAGCTTTCTCACCCGCCCACCCACTGGCACGTCGAAACGTGCCATTAGCCCGGGCGAGGGCCTTCTCAGACCGCGCGTTGCGCGAGCACAGGAGATCAACAGACCACTCTCCCCTCACACCCATTCCGGCGCATGCTCCTTCCCCGCTTCTTGTTCTGCGAACCCTCGATAGAGGGCCGGCAACACCACCAACGTAAGCAGGGTCGAGGTGAAGAGCCCGCCGATCACGACGGTCGCAAGCGGCCGCTGCACTTCGGCCCCGATCCCCTGCGCGAGGGCGAGAGGCAGCAGGCCCAGCAGCGTCGTCATCATCGTCATGACGACCGGGCGAAGCCGGAGGACGCAACCATTCACGATGGCTTGGTCCATCTGCGCGCCTTCATTGCGCAACTGATTGACATAGGAGACCAGCACGATCCCGTTCCCGACCGCCAGGCCAAAGAGTTCGATAAAGCCGATCGACGCAGGCACGCTCAGGTATTGTCCGCTCAGCCACAGAGACACGACACCTCCGATCATCGCGAAGGGGAGATTCATAATGATCAAGGTTGCGTAACGAAGCGAATGAAAGGCCCAGAAAAGCAGAAAGAAGACGAGGCCCAGCGTGACCGGCACCACGAACAAGAGCCGTGCGTTGGCCCGCTCCATGTTCTCGAAGGCCCCGCCCCAGGTGACGCTATACCCCTCCGGCAGGCGAATCTGCCCCGCCAGCTTCTTGCGCCCTTCATCGACGACACTCCCGATATCGCGGCCCACGACATTGAAACCGATGTACATGCGGCGTTTCACATGCTCGCGGCTGATGCGGAGCGGTCCTTCGCGCATCTCGATCGTGGCGAGATCGCTCATCGGGATCAGAGCGCCGGACGCGGACTTCACCCGAATCTCGCCGATGGTGCCGATGCTGTTACGGGAGGCTTCTGGGAACCGGAGCGTCAGCTGAAAGCGCCGCTCGCCTTCGTAGACTTGGGTGGCAGGCCTGCCGCCGATGGCGGTGGTGATGATCTCCTGCACATCGGCCACGTTGATACCAAAGCGGGCAATCTTCTGACGGTCGATATCGACCGTCAGATAGGGCTGGCCGGCGATCTGCTCGACTTTAATGTCTTTGACGCCCTCAATCTGCTGCATCAAGGAGGCGATCTCCTCCGCCTTGTCGTGCAGCACGTCGAGATCGTCCCCGAAGATCTTGATCGCACATTCGGTCCTGATGCCGGAGATCAATTCATCCACCCGTTCTTGAATCGGCTGGCTCATGAGGACGGAAATGCCGGGAATCTCCGCCAGCTTTTTCCGGATGGCGTCGGTCAATTGAGACTGAGTGGCCGCCGTCTTCCATGTGCTCCGATCGTTCAAGGATACGACCGGATCGCTCTCGTTCGGCTCTTCCGGCCCATAGGCAATATCCGGCCTCCCGATCCTGCTCACGGCCATCCTCACTTCTGGAAACTCCAGCATCGCCCGATGGGCTTGCTTCTCCATCTCGATGGACTCCGGCAGCGAGACGCTAGGCAGCCGCACAATCTGAGGCGTCAGAGCCCCTTCTTCCAGAAGAGGGATGAACTCCCTCCCGACCAAGGGCACGAGCGCGAGGCTGCCCAACACGATCGCCGTCGAACCGGTTAGAACGAGACGGCGATGCCGGAGCGTCCAGTGCAGCACCGGCACATAGCGCTGCTTCATCCACAGTGTGAGGCGCGTCTCCTCCGGATGGTCTCCACGCAAGAGGAGGGAGGCCAGGACCGGCGAGAGGGTCAGAGTGACCACGACCGAGGCCAGGAGCGCGATCACCAGCGTATAGGCCAGCGGCGCGAACATCTTCCCCTCCATGCCATGAAGCGTCATGAGCGGCAGGAAGACGACGCTGATGATGAGAATGCCGAAGAGGATCGGCCGGCCCACTTCTTTCGTGGCGTGAAGGATCACCTCCGTCTTGCTCTTCCTCGTCGCGCCGTGGTTCTGCGCCAGGTGCCGATAGACATTTTCCACCACGACCAGCGACCCGTCCGCGATCTCGCCGATGGCGATGGCCAGCCCGCCGAGCGTCATCAAGTTGGCCGAGAGCCCGAACCGTTCCATCACGATGAACGTAATCAGGGGGGTCACGATGAGCGTGGCCGTCACGACGACGGCACTGCGGACGTGTCCCAGGAAGAAAAAGAAGACGAAGACCACCAGCACGATCCCCTCGATCAAGGCGTCCCGCACCGTCTCGATGGCCGCCGTGACCAACTCGATGCGATCGTAGAAGGGCAGGATCTTCGTGCCGGACGGAAGGAGGTGATTCTGCTGCAGATCCTCCACCTTGGCTTTAACCGCTTCGACCACCTGACGCGCATTGCCCCCGCGAATCATGAGCACGGTGCCAGCCACGACCTCCCGCTCCCCGTTGAGCACCACCGCCCCATGGCGAACGGCATGGCCGATGCGGACTTCTGCGACATCGCGGACGAAGACCGGCGTGCCGCCGGACTCCTTCACGATGATGGACTCGATATCGCCCAGGGTCTTGATCAGTCCCAGGCCTCGGACGATCGCGCGTTCCGCATGGCGCTCCAGCACGTTGCCGCCGGCATTGGCATTGTTCTTCGCCACCGCCTCATAGATATCGTGGAGCGTCAGATCGTATTTGCGGAGCTTGGCCGGATCGACCAAGACTTGATACTGCTTCACGAACCCGCCCATGCCGTTCACATCGATCACGCCCGGCACGCTCTTGAGCAGCGGGCGCAAGACCCAATCCTGCAGCGTGCGCTGCTCCGTCAGCTCCGCCTCAATGACCTTCGGATCGGTCACCGCCGCATGAGGCCCTTCGACATAATATTGATAGACCTCACCAAGCCCGGTACTCACGGGGGCCATCACCGGATCGAGCCCCTCGGGCAAACGCTCTTTCGCGGACATGATCCGTTCGAGGACCAACTGGCGGGCAAAATAGATATCGACATCGTCGTTGAACACGACCGTGATCTGCGAAAGGGCGAATTTGGAGAGGGATCGGATCTCCGCTAAACCAGGCAGGCCGGTCATCTGGAGCTCAAGCGGATAGGTGATGAATCGTTCGACTTCGACTGGCGAGAGGCCCGGTGCGTCCGTCAGCACCTGCACCTGGATGTTCGTCACGTCCGGGTAGGCATCGATCGGAATCGACTGAAAGGCGAAGACCCCGGCAACGGACAAGAGACAGGCCAGGCCCAGGACCAGGATCCGTTGCCGCAGCGAGAATTCCAGAAGAGACGCGATCATAGCGCCGGCTCGATCTTATGCCGTTCCATTTCAGATCTGAGCACGAAGGCCCCTTTGGTGACGACCTCCTCGCCCTCGCGCACCCCCTCCAGCACCGTCACCACCTCTCCCTGCTCGTTTCCCAACGTGACCGTTCGCACGTCGAACTCGTTCGTGCTTCGCCGGACAAAGAGTATTTTGCCCGCCGACCCGTTTTGAACGGCCGCGAGCGGCACGGTCAGGGCATCCGGAGTCGGCGCCGCATAGACACGGACTGTGGCGAACATTTCCGGCTTCAGCAATCGATCGAGGTTCGGCACCGTCACCCGCAGGCGCATCGTGCGGGTGGCAGGATCGAGCACATCGCTGATGTAGGTGATTGTCCCCGGAAAGATGGCATGGGGATAGGCGGACACGACGACATCGACTTTTTGCTCCTTGCGGATGAACTGCACGTCCTTCTCCGGCACATTGCCAACGACCCACACCTCCGAAAGATCCGCCACGGTAAAGAACTTCTGGTTCGTCTCGACCACCTCACCCCTGGTGATATTACGCATGATGACCCGGCCGTCGAACGGCGCGCGCAAGGGCACGTCGGCCTTGATCGTATGTTCGCGATCCAGCCGCGCAACTTCCTGCGGAGAGACACCGAGCAGTTCGAGACGATTCTTTGTTTCGCGCGCCTCGGCCCGCGCCGTTTTCATTTCGGCTTCGCGCCGCTGCACCTCGGCCAGACTCACGGCCCTCTGTTCATGCAGATCCCTGGCTCGCTCGTACGCCAGTTCCGCTTCGTGCAATCTTGCCGCAGCCTTTAAATAAGCCCCCTCCGCGACGCCGAGGTCCGTACTGTGGAGCATCGCCAGCAAGGTATCTTTCTTCACATCTTTCCCGACATCCACATGGACCTTCACCACCCGGCCCCTGATGAGCGTGGTCACCTCAGCCAGTTCATTTTCGTTGGATTGAACGGTGGCGGGAAACTCCCGAGGCACACGCAACTGCCCACGGGCAACCGGCGCAACCTCAATGGCCGTCCGCGCGAGTTCTTCGGACGTGAGACGGAGCACCCCTAGCCTGTCAGCCACAACGGCCTTCTTGGCCTCAGGTGCTCGGTCGGGAGTTCTCTCGCAAGCAGCCAATCCAGCGAGGGCTAAAGCAACGAAGAGAACGAAGCTGACGGATTTTTTTAGCATTCTGCTAGGTGCTCCTGGCCTCATAGTCATACCACTCCATGAAAGATCCAGCAGGAGACGTGCCACGGAAAACTCGCGAATCTACAAGAAAAGAATAGACGATCTAGGAGCCTTTTGCCACGGTGCAGAGAAAGAACCGTGGTGAAAGGCCACAGAGAAATAGGAGAGGCGAAAAACGAACAGGAGCCGATTGCCGAGTGGAAAGGATGACCTTCTGCTACTGAGGATTACGCTCCCGGCCAGAGCGGAACATCGCGGAGGAGATGCCAATTGTGAGTAGCGCGCCGGTGAAAGCCGCCGCCATATCCTTCTGCGCATCCCACTCATCCCCTTGCGTCCCGAGGTAGGTGCTCCCTAATTCAGGGCTCACGATCGTCGCCACCATCGCTTCCACGATTTCAAAGAAGCCGCTCTGGGCCAAGATGGCACTGACGGGCAGGTACGAGGCCCAGAATCCATGCACCCCAGTCAGGCGAATGAGCAGTTCACGAAGGGGATAGACCAACAGGGCGCCATAGGAGAAATGGACGATGCGATCGAAGGGGTTGCGACTCAACGCGAAGAAGTCTTTGAGCCAAAAACCGAACGGCACTTCGGAGTAGGTATAGTGCGAACCGACGGCATGGAGCGTCAGGAACAGACCGATGAGACAGTAGGAGGTCACGGAAAACCGGAAACGCCGATACGTGAAAACTAAAATGACGACCAGCGTCAGGGAGAGCAGATTTTCCAGCAGCCAATCGCGGCGATCGACCGGCGCAACAGCCAACCAGCTCCAGAACAGCCCATAGAGCAGCAGCAGCCCCGAGAGCAGACGCCCGTTTCCCCCTCGCGCACCGCTCCGATCCACGACGTTGGCTCTCATATCAGGCTGATTCGGATGCGACAACGTGGGGCTGGAGCGCATCAGGCCGGCGCAGGCTGCGCGCGATTATGAGCAATGTCACGCAGAGCAGCGCGCCATAGAACGCGGCAGCCATATCTTTCTGCGCATCCCACACATCCCCCTGAGAACCCAGATAGGTGATGCCCAGCTCAGGATGGACGGCGCTCGCCACCCATGATTCCAGAATTTCCCAGAGCCCGCTCAACCCCAGGACGGTCATGACCGGCAGATAGTAAAGCAGCCAGCCTCGCGCATGGGCCAGCAACCGGAAGGCCTCCTCCATCGGATAGGCGAGGAGAAAACCGAAACTAAAGTGCACGACGCGATCGAAGTGATTCCGTCCAAGATGCAGCGACTGATCCATCCAGGCGCCGATCGGCACCTCCGCATAGGTATAGCGCACGCCGATCGTATGGAGGCTCAAGAACATCATGATCAAGACATAGGAGGCCGTCGAAAGGGGCAGCCACCGGTGCAGCACGATCAGTCCCACCACCGCCAACGCCGGGAGGATGCTGGCGATGGCCCAGAATTCCCGATCCACCGGATTGTAGGCGGTCCAGCCGGACAGCACCACATACCAGGCAAACAGACCCCATAATAGCGATTTATTTTGAACCATCACCGTGCCTCCTAACAGGATGCTGAAAAAGTCCGCCAGCTTCGTTCTCGCATCGTTCAGACCCTCAACGTACCCTACGGGTACGCCTCGGCCCTTCACTCGCTGCGGCCTTGCTGGACGGCCTTTTTGAGCATCCTGTGGTTATTCTGACCGTGATACCACTCGACGCATTTCAGCCGTATGCTTCACATACACCAAGCTGTTCCGCAGCCTGCTAAGATCGCGAGAGACGCAGCCGACGCAAACATGGTGATCACTCTACTAGGGAAACGCCCTTCGTTCAAGCGCCGGGAGGCCTCCGGTGAATCTCGAATTGCGCGGGCCGAACGGACAGGCCGCAGTCACGCTTATTGCCAGCACACTCTCGTACCGGTGACACCGACAGAAGACATAGACGCACTCTCGACTTATAAACTCCTGCAACAGAAGCCGACATGAAACCGAGCGCTTCAGCCAGAAATGTTCGCTAGCGGCAGATCGTCTTTCGGATCGCTCCGCCGAGACCGCGAACCAGTTGGGGGTTCTCGCGCATCTGTCGTCCGAAATTCGCGGCAAAAACGCCGAGCTGATAGTCTCCCGGCTCTTGGCCGTCCCGCCATTCAGCGATCAACTCGGTTAAAAGCGGTCCGGACACCTTAGCGCCCGTCGCAAAGTAGCCGACAAAGTGGCGCACCTGGTTGCCCGGCTCCCTATCTCGGTATTTACCGTCAAACCCTCCCTCCCCGAACCGGACAACCCCCTCAGGAGCCGGTTCGACCAGCGTCACGTCCCGATACCCCACACGCCCCGCAAGCACCCTTGCGCTGGTCTGAACAAGTGCGTCGAGATCCCAGGAGACATCACGGCCCAGTTCGTCGAATAGTCGGGCCATCGCTTCGCAATCGGTGATCCGGTGGGCGGCGACCTCCTGCTGCGTCTCTTGCGCACGCGCCCGAAACATCGGCTCCGCAGGCTCACAACGGCCCTCGTGCTTGGCATACCCTTCCTTGCACCGACACCGGACGACTTCCACGTCCCCCTGCCGTTCAACGATGTAGGGTTCCGAATTCGGCGGACAGCCCTCAGCCCAAACGGTCTCGACATCCCATAGCAGCGCACACAGGAATATCACTCCCCCGATCCGCATGACGCCGGTCATAGCCTTAGTCCAGTACATAGATTTTTTTCACCTCCTCCGCTTTCTTTTTCATCTGCTCTGCCGCCTTCTGCATCCAGTTGGTCAGCCCGTTCGCTGGCAGGGGACCCGACACGACCGGTGGAGGCGGAGGCGGCTCACGGGTAATCCGCTGCCACGTGTCCTTCACTTGTGTGGTCTTCTGGAGCGCGTGACCGAGAGTCTTCGCCGTCTCCACCGTCAGCGGCCGCTCCATGTCCCGCATGAGGGTCCCGCGCTCTTCGGGCTTGGGCATGTAATGTTGCGCGATGTGGCTGACGTCGAGCGTGGCTCTGAGCCCGGTCGCTTCGGTTCGACCATACAGATCACGCGTCTCGTTCACCGCAACGGCGACGGTCCCTTTTGCTTCCCGGTCAAACCCGAGCCCGGTGTCCGAGGCCGCGCCTTCGTACTTCTGATCCGCCAAACTCCCCAATTTAGCCCGGCCGCCTGCAGCTTGCGTGACGATCAGGTCGCGCAAGGCTTGGCTCTGCTCGATCGCGCTCCTGAGAGCGCCCTTCTGCTCCACACTGATCGAGAGGGCCCCCAGATAATCATTGGCGGCGCGCTGTTCCAACTGCTGCCGCTCCGTTGCCGGCAGAGGCATACCCAGCCGTGTGACCGCAAGATCGTACTCCTGCTGATGCATCCGGTTCTGCACCTGCAACAGCTGCTGAATACCGCGACGCGCCTCCGGATCCCCCTCAAGCCGGCGATTAAGATCGCGGCTGAATCGCGGGTCCGCATTGAGTTTGGCGAGCAGCGCCTGCTGGTACTCGGCCTGTGCATTCTGATCGTTGCGACCGAGCCTGGCCGCCAGGGAGGGATTGTCGCGCAACACCGTCTCTCCCAACCGGCTCACGACATCCGGATGCGCCTGCGCAGCGGCTTCGAGGTGTTTGTTGTACACGCCGCGGTACGTGTTTTCGACCTGCTCCGCGCCCTGCCGCAATGTTTCGAAATTGCGCTGGAACTCCTGGATCGCGCCTTCGAACCGCGCGCGCTGCTCCGGTGGGAGTTCGCTCGCCACTCGGTCGAGACGGTTCTGCTGTTGCGTGATCTGCAGACCGTTGCAACTCGTATCCACCATGACCTGAGGGAACGCGCTCGTCAAGCCGGTGACACAACTCAGTCCCCACACCAGCGCCGCCGCTTGCCACATCATCGAAACCAGACCTCTCATTCCCGACACCATGCGGCCCGTATGGGCCGCCCCTGCCGGCTACCAAACCCTTCCAGGTAACGCTCGCAATCACCGACTTGTCCGGCCCGCTTGTACAGGTCGGCAGCGACGAAATATGCCTCGATGTCAATGTTGTCAGGGTCCAGGCGGAGAGCCTCCTCGATGGCCTGAATGCCCTGAGGCACCTCCTCACGTTCGGCGTGGATGCGCGCCACGTAATAGAGGAGACCGGCCGACTCCACCCCGCGCTTCGTTAGCTGTCCCGCCTTCTCCAGTAGCTCGTCGTATCGTTTCTCGGCGAACAGCACACTCATCCACGCTGACAGAGCCCATGCACGCTCCGGATTCTCTTCGTAAGCGCTTCGGTACAGGCGGAGGACTTCGCTCTTGTCCTGCGGAGTATCTCGCTCGTACAACACCCCGCTCAACCGATTATAGAAGAAGCTGTCATCAGGCTCCAGCCGAACAGCTTCCCGATAGTCCTGTTCGGCCGCACCCAGCTCTCCCAACATCCAGGCCAGGGTGCCTTTCGCGAAATACGCCGGCCCGTTCATCGGATCGAGTTCGATGGCCTGATCATAGTCTGCCCGCGCCGGGTCATAGTCCATTTGTGTGAGCCGGACATTGCCTCGAGCCAGATAATACAGAGCGGATTGCGGGTTCTGCTCAATGGCCTCTGAATAGGCGGCGATTGCAGCAACATAGTCCTCGTCGTGAAAGGCCCGGTTCCCTCTCGCGTAGGCGGCTTCCGCAGCCTCGGATGAGATCGTCGGTGATTCGGGTTCCTGACCGCTACTCGGAGCCGAGCCGGATTCGGTCGGTGGAAGCGGCGACTCCCCCCAAGGAGCCAGATACAGCAGCACTCCGCCTAGCGCGGCAAGGACGATAACAGTAAGACTCGCGTGCAACAGCCACCGAGGCGCTGACGCGAGGCCTGTCCGAATAAGGCCATACACAAAGGCCAGGGCGAGAATCGCCAGAACAGCGAGGGAGCCGACGGCGGCCAGAAAAGACAGCCCGGTCAGCGGCCCGCCGGTGCTACTGCCCGAAAAGAGCCACAACCCCACCGCGCTCAGACCGAGCACGAGGAACAGCAGAGGGACTACAGTCTTCACGTCGGTGAGAATGGACGGCCATCCGGCGGCGCGCATGCGCAATTGCCACCGCTCGAGCGCATCCGCCTGACGATACCGGAGATCGGCCAGGCGCTCTTTGGCCTTGGCCTCTCCTGCCACATCGGCCAGCACATAGTAGGCCTTGGCCTTTTCGAGCGAGTCGAGAGCCGGTCCCGCTGCAGCCAGGTCGCCCAGCCTCAAGTATGCCTGACCTTTGTCGTACTGATCGCCGACTTCGAGCGCCCGCTCATACCACCGCGCGGCTTTCGTCCGATCGGCATGAACAGGCCGGCCGATGTGATAGGCTTCCGCAACAGACAGGACGGCGTAGGGACGCGACAGGAGGGCGGGCCGATACGCCTCCCAGGCGCCGGCCTCAATCCATTCGGCGGCGTCCTGCCACTGCGCGGTCTCAGCGGCGTAAGCGACAGGCACATGCCCCTCTTTCGCCAGTTGTGCCGTGCGGAGGGGAGCTTGGGGATGTCCATGGAGCGCGGCGAATCGAAACAGGGTGAACACATCGCCGGCCTGCTCGGGCGCCAGACCTGTTTCGATCAGACAAGCCAGCCGGTAGGCAGCGCCGGGATGAGACCCTCGCACGGCCCGCTCATAACAGGCCGCCGCCGCCGCGATGTCTTGGGGGACCCCACGTCCCTCCTCATACAAGCGGCCGAGCAGATACTCCCCCCGCTGGTCACCAAGATCCGCCGCCTTGCGATACAGCTCAGCAGCCTTGGCGTAATTCTTTAGAGCCCCATGGCCAGTGTCGAATTTGCGCCCCAGCCGGACGAGCTCGTCTGCATCAACCGATGACTGTTTCCCTGCGTCATCCATGCGAATTACACATTGTTTTCAACCCTTCGGTGAAAACCCCCATAGGTCGCCACGCTTCTCCCCACCCCGTCTTCCATCGCCATCTTCGGGCTAATACTCTGACGATCAAATGAAACGGGCCAAAAATATAATTCGTTCGCAGTTGTGTCAACCCACTGTTCGGCTTGTCATCTTCTCCCCCTTCCCAGTACGCGGGCGCCGGACTGGCTGCTGACGCGCGTTGCGCGAGCACAGAGGCTTGGCTCAGCCGCCCTCACCTTCCTAAATCCCCCAACCCCCTCATCTCATCCAGCCATCCAGCCCGCTGCTTCTGACTCATCCCCTCTATCGAACCGATGAGGCTCGCCTTGATCGGGCCGATGCCGGAGAAACCAAGGATGTTGCGTTCCAGACTCTTGAGACTATGGGCAAAGAAGAACCAGCGATAGACGAATGCCGGCATACCCATGGTGACGACGATTCTCGCGGACTTGCCAACAAGAAGCTTTTTCGCCATCCCACCGGATTTCTGATACTCGAACGCAAAACCGGGACGAAAAACCTGTTCGAAAAACGCCTTGAGCAGAGCAGGCATCGAGCCGAGCCACAGGGGATAAATGATGACGAGATGGTTCGCCCACCCGATCGCCTCCTGGCCTTGCTTGATTACATCCGGCGGTGCTCCATTCTCGAAGTCTTCCTTCGTCCGCAGGAAAGAAAAGTCCAACGTGGCCACTTCGATGCGCCGAACTTCGTGACCGCCATCTTCTGCACCCTTCGCATACTCAGCCGCCAGCGCATGACAGAAATGCCGCGCCTGCGCATCGGGATGGCCTTGAATAATGGTTATGCGTTTCGCCACGAGATGTGCCTTCCTCTCATAACCTAGCAGGCTGCGAAAAAACTATTTAGATGAACTGTTTCAGCAAGACCGGCCGCCGCTGTGCGCCCCAACGGCCCGGCTTCTCTTCGAAGACTCCGGCACAAGGAGTCCCACAGAAACGACAGTTTCCATCTGCCGTCACGTTCCACTCGCTCAGCTCGTACCAGTCCCGTCCGATGAGTATCTGCCTGCATGCATGACAATAGGTACTTCCGCCTTCCCGGTCGGAGACGTTGCCGGTATAGGCATAGCGGACACCGTTCTTCATCGCGATATGGCGAGCCATGGTCAGGGTGGCAGACGGCGTGTGCGGGTAGCCGCGCATCTTCCAGTCAGGATGAAAGGCGGTGAAGTGGATCGGCACGTCCGGCCCGAGCTGCTCCACCACCCACTGCGTCAGGGCTTCGATTTCCTGCTCCGAATCGTTCTCTCCTGGGATGAGCAGCGTCGTGATCTCGACCCAGACCTTGGTCTGGTGTTTAAGATAGATGAGTGTCTCCAGCACCGGCTGGAGATGGGACCCGGTAACCTCGTGATAGAACCGCTCGGTGAAGGATTTAAGATCGACGTTGGCGGCATCCATATATCGGTAGAACTCGACGCGGGGCTCCGCGCAGACATAACCTGCCGTCACTGCGACGGACTTGATGCCTCGTTCACGGCAGGCTTGCGCCACATCGATCGCATATTCATGGAAGATCACCGGATCGTTATAGGTGTAGGCCACGCTCCGACAGCCGAGTTCCGCCGCAGCCCGCGCGATCGTCTCGGGCGAGGCTTCATCGGCCAACGTATCCATTTCGCGGGACTTGCTCATGTCCCAGTTCTGGCAGAACTTACAGGCCAGGTTGCAGCCAGCCGTACCGAATGACAGGACCGGTGTGCCTGGCAGAAAATGATTCAACGGCTTTTTCTCAATCGGGTCCACGCAGAAGCCGCTGGATCGCCCATACGAGGTCAGGACGATCTGATCCTGCCGGCGTTCGCGTACGAAACAGAGACCCTGCTGCCCCTCTTGGAGCTTACAGAACCGCGGACAGAGGTCGCACTGGATACGGCCGTCATCCAGCCTGTGCCAGTACTTGGTGGGAAATCCGGTTGATGAACTCATCGTGACCTCTTTCTAGCAGGATGCTGAAAAAGCCCGCCAGCAGGGGGTGGGATGGCCCGGTGAGTCCCCTGTGCTCGCGCAACGCGCGGTCTCAGAAGACCCTCGTTGGACGCGCGCAGTGGGGGATTCATCCGGGCCATCCCAGAATAACGTATACGAGCACGCTTGGAAGGACCATCTTTGGTCGCTCGCTGCGGCCTTGCTGGACGGTCTTTTTGAACATCCTGTAAACTCATCGGCAATCACTGCGAGCGTCCGATTCGCCGAATCCCACCGGAGCGAGAATAATTTCTCCGCAGCCTGCTTGAGGATCTTGCACCATCCAACTCACGCCAACTGCTTCTTCCGTTCTCAAGGACTGGTCGTCAGTGGGACGGCAGCCATCGCAGGCAACCTATCGCTCGATATCGTACCAGCAGATGGAGCCAGCAGGGTCTTCGGGAGAGGAGGCGAACAGGCACCCAGCACGATCGTGACGCTCAGAAGACAGGTGATGATCACAGAACGAATCATCCGATTGCTCGCCATGACGATACTCCTTGGCTAGGTTCGAGGTTCGCTGCTATCAACTTCTCACACAGGATACAATGGACGATGTCGTCCCTGAATGCACCGATCGCTCCTTCTCCGGCCTTCTTCGCCGATGCCATGCTCGGCAGACTGGCCCGTTGGCTCCGGACGCTCGGCTACGACACAGCCTATGAAAAGATCATTGCTGATGGAACGCTGACCGAACGGGTCCTGACAGAACATCGGTGGCTCCTCACCAGGGATCGCAACCTCGTGCAACGCAAAGTCCTGCGAGATCGTCACACGCTCATTGTCAGCGATCATCTGCAGCACCAGCTCCGGCAACTCCAGTCGGAGCGACACATTACGTTCGACCTCACTGACAATACTGCCAGCCGCTGCGCCTCATGCAACGACATCCTCACACCCATCCCCCATGAGGAAGCAGCCCGCAAAGTCCCGGCCTATGTCGCAAGCTCGCAGCCCAGGTTCGTGCAATGTCCGAGCTGCGAACGGACCTATTGGCCTGGCACTCATTGGACCCACATGCTCGCTCGCCTCCAAGAACTGAGGACCTCATGAAAGTGAGCTGCCTCCCGTTAATCCTCTTCCTGATTCTCCTCGCCCTCCTCCCGCTCGCATTCGGGCAACTGTTCGCGACAGCGTTGATAAAGCTTCGGCTGGAGCCCTCAACCGCGCTCCTCCTGGTCATGGGCATCATCCTGGGCAGCGGCATCAATCTTCCCCTCAAACGCATTCCCAGAAACGACGCGCCAGTCCAGGATCCACTGGCAATCCTGGGTTTGACCGGTCGCTGGCCCTGGGCTCAACAGGTCCAACAAGAAACGGTCATCGCCGTCAACGTGGGCGGCTGCCTAATTCCCGCAGGCCTGGCCCTCTACGAAATCATCCACCTCGTGTTCGACAATCCACAGTTCTTTCTCTGGCTGGCCATCGCGGTCTCAGTCAATACGACCATCTGCTATCGGCTCGCGCAACCAGTTTCAGGGATCGGTATCGCCTTGCCAGGACTGGTGCCTGCCGCGGTCGCAGCCATGAGCGCCTTGTGGCTGATCCCCGAACAGGCGCCGCAGGTCGCTTTTGTCGCGGGAGTCCTAGGGCCCCTCATCGGCGCCGATCTGCTCCACCTCCGTGACATCGAAACACTTGAGACCGGAGTCGCCAGTATCGGAGGCGCCGGCACGTTCGATGGCATTGTCCTCTCCGGCATCGTCGCCGCCTACCTCGCGTGAACCACGGTCCGAAACGATCACAACGATCACGCTGCCGCTCACACTCACTCAGGACAGCTCGATTGTTCCCACGCCATCTCGAAATAGAACCCTGCTGCCAAAGGACGCACACTTGGCTTGCATCGTTCTTTGCAAGAATACAATCTCCTGGTCCTTCGCCAGCCGGACATAGAAGTCTTCAATGCGCACGGGATGGAGAATGATCCGCGCGAGGCGGCCTCGTTCGAGTTCCAATATAAACAAGAAGGACAGATCATTGCGCTCAGATGAATCGACCGCATAGTCGTCGATGAAATCCCCGGTCGAGTAGAGGATGGCCTTGCCCTTGTAGAGTTCGATGCCTTGCGGTGTGTGGTTGGAGTGGCCCCAATAGAGATCAGCCCCGAGATCGATGATCTGATGGGCCAGCATCCGCATGGCCACTGAGGGGGGTCCCCAGTTGGGGCCGACGTGCGCGCTGACCATCACGAGATCAGCCTGACTGCGGACCTGTTTCAAGACCTGTGCAAGTCTCGACCGATAGGGTTCGACTAAGCCCTTCGCATCGTAGGCAATGTAATGAATGCCCGACTTCTTCTCCCCCGCTTCCCATTCCGGTTCGTTGTCCGTGAGGGAGACGAGTCCCATCCTGCCTTGCGGCAGGTTCACGAAAGCAGCCGTAAGGGCTTCGGCGAGCGAGGCGCCGGCGCCTGTCCGCTTAATGCCGGCTCGATCGAGCAGAACAAGGCATTCGAGCAACGCATCGGCTCCGTAATCCAACACGTGATTGTTGGCCAAGGTCACGCAATCAATCTTCGCAGCGCGAAGGAAATCGATCGCGCGGGGATGGGCACGAAAATGAAAGGCTTTGGATCCTGGCTGCCACTCGCGCCCCCGGCTGCTAATCACACATTCCAGATTGATCAGCCGTCGATCCGCCTTGAGCAGGAGCGGCAGCACATCGCTCCAGATCTTGTCCGGTCCGATCGACTGATTCTGAATTACATACTGGTCCACCAGCCGCCCCAGCATGACATCCCCGGTCAGTGCGATCTGCATGACAGGCCCGCCCTCTTCGTCCGTCGTTCGTCTCTCGTATCTCGTCGTTCGCAAGCGGAGACCTTCCTCGCCTGCGAGATACGCTTCACGAGGGACGCTCCACAGTTCTTGCGCTGGCGGATTTTTTCAGCATCCTGCTATCTCCCGAACCGCCCCATGAGCTGCGCCTCTGCCAAAACATGTCCCTTGCAGGCGTCCAACACCTGAGCCTTGGTCGCACGGGACATCAGATTCAACATGACATCCAACGCATAGAGCCTGAAGTAGTACCGATGGGGCTTACCAGGCGGCGGGCAGGGGCCGCCATAGCCGACCCGCTTGAAGTCGTTCAATCCTTGCAATGCCCCGTCTGGCAAACGGTCTTTGGTCGGCACGCCCTCCGTGAGCCCGCGCAGGTCGAGAGGGAGATTGTAGATCACCCAGTGCACCCACGTACCGACCGGCGCGTCGGGATCGTCCGCAATGATGACGAAGCTTTTCGTCGCAGCCGGCGGCACACCCCAATGGAGCGGCGGAGACAGATCCTCACCCTCACAAGTATAGCGTCGTGGGATGGGATCGCCGGACTTAAACGCCGAACTGGTGAGTTCAAAGCCCATCGGTTTGTTCACTCCTGTACACCAGCACCGAACCGGGAACATGTTTCACGACCATGCCGGCGCAAAAGATCTTCATGCCGGGCCTACCCTCCTAGCGTCAGAACCCTGCGGACTTCCTCCAGGCACGTGATCACCTCCTCGTCCTCGACCTGAGGAAACTGTTCATAGAACTGGCCAATCCCGAAGAACCACTCAGACGTATGCAGGACCACCACGTCGTCGACAAGCATCTTCAGTTCAGCCAATACTCGTGGCGGCGCGACCGGCACCGCGGCGACGATCTTCGCCGTCTCCGCCTTGAGCAGGGCGCCCAGGGACGCATAGAATGTCGCCCCTGTCGCAATACCATCGTCCACCAGGATGACCGTCTGCCCTTTTAACGAGGGAAGGGCCCGCCCACCCCGGTACCGTTCAATTCTCCGACGAACTTCTCTCTCCTGACAGAGAATTTCCTTCTCCACGTCGGCCTTGCTCACGTGATACTCCCGGATCACATCCTCGTTCATATGCCGGTAGCCGGTTTCGGCCAGGGCGCCCATGGCGAGCTCGGGATTCGAGGGGGCTCCCAACTTGCGCGTGATGAACACATCCAAGGGGAGTCGCAACGCCAGACTGATGTCGTAGCCCACCGTCACCCCGCCCCGAGGCAAGGCGATGACGATCGTGTTCTTCACATCCTTGTAACGGAGAAGCTTCTGAGCCAATCGTTGGCCTGCATCATGGCGGTCCCGAAATAGAGCGAACTCACCCTTTGGAATCATCGCCTTCCCTCCGGCAACGGAATCCGCAGTCTCCCCTGATGTCTGAGCAAGACGGATGCCGAAATCATTTCCAAAGAAAGAACCGTAACCAACTGAACCTTCGAAGAAAGTTGGATCACAGACGCAGAGGAGCGTGCTGCTCAGGAATCAGCTGAGGGAGATTTCCACAGTGCTCGAATGTCGCTGCGGCAAGGAGAGGCAATCGGATAAATTCAGACGGCTCTCGCAGGCTGTTCAAAAAAGCCGTCCAGCAAGGCCGCAACGAGCAAGCAAAGATGGTTCTTCCAATCTTGCTCGTTAACGTTGCCCTCTGATGGCCCGGATGAGTCCCCCACTGCGCGCGTCCAACGAGGCCCTTCCGAGGGCGCGCGTTGCGCGAGCACAGGGGACTCACCAGGCCATCCCTCTCCCTGCTAGTCGGACTTCCCCTTCCGCCAGAAGATCCAGAACAGCAGCGCTGCCACGACAGCCGCGAGTATCAGCTCAAACACTTCAGCAGACATCGATACCCCCGGTGAGATCGGTCACGCTGTCGCCTCTCACGGACGGACCTCCAAACGATTGTCCACCTTGTCGACCCCGAAGACATACCAGGCATCGAACTCGGCCATCTCCCTCTGCGGCGCAGAGGGCGCGTCTCCTTCCAGCGTGACCACCGCTTGCTTCACCGTCACACGGATGCGCTCGGCATTGACGAAGGGATCCTTTTCCAATGCGAGACGCACCGCTTTCGCAATTTGCTCATCGGAATCTTCCTGCAGCGGAAGGACCTCCATGCCATTGACGACGTCTCGACTCCCTGGGACCCACCAGGCCAGCACGCCGGCCAGCCGTTTCTGGATGAGACTCGTGACATGATCGTCCAGAAGCACGACCCCCTCTGTGACGGACAGTTGAATCACCCCATGTGGCGTCACGGTGGCCTCCCTAACGGTTTCCCAGATACCTTTGCGTTTCACCTGAATCGTACAGTTCTGCAGGCCAGGCTCCTGAATCAACACATTGCGCACTGCGTCCAGGATCGCTCCGTCGCCCATGTGGGTGGAAGGAATCACGTGCAGTCGATCCACGATGCCTGTGACTCCGGGAACAACAATCGCGAGTTCCAGGGACAGTTTCTTCGCTGCCACATGCTCCGCCTCACCCTCCAGAGTGAGCACGCCGTCGCTAAAGTCCATACGCACGGGATATTTGTGTAAATTGATACGCGGCTCCCGCTCCAATGCCGCATGAACGACTTTAAGAATCACTGCTTTACCGGACATCGCAGCACCTATCTAGGCAGCACGTAGGAACGTCCACGCCGCCCATAATCTTGAAACTCCGAGACATATCTACAACCACTCCCGCTCGGCCTTCTTCTGTTGCTCCCCCCACAAGGCACTGAGCGGCAGATCCAGGAGGGAATGGGCGCCCGGCTTCAGCTGAGTCAACGAACGGGCGGCTGCCAGCATCATCTGCGCCGTCAGCCGCGATTCGTCGAACCTCGCTTCGAGCAGAAACTGTTGAGGCCCCGGATCTCCCGGCGCTCCCCGACGTTCGAGCAAGACCCCCCGCCCCTCCTGCTCAAGGGCTGCGATATCCTCAACCGGAAACACCAGGGTCTCGTCGCCGAGAAACAAAGGATCGGCGCGGACCGCCGCAATGACCCGCTCGGCATCGGCGCCTGGCTCCAACTCCACATAGACATAGCGTTGTCGCTTGCCGTTCGTCACACGCTGCTCGGTACAGAGGGCTTCCTTGACGCCGGCAATCTGCCGGGCCATCGCCGTATGGTGGAGACTTACGCCGACGCGATAAGAGGTCTCGGTGTAGCCCTCCGGAACCAAGAGGGCGAAAAGGGAGCGAACGAGAGACAAGGCTCCGGGATCCCATCCGGCCCCCACGATCGCCGGAACTTTGTAGCGAAGGGCGAGCCGGTGGATCGCCTCGCGATGGACCAGGAAGGCCTCTCCATGCAACACGGAGGATTCGATGATGGGAATTCGATGCTGCAGACACTCATGCGCCGCATCCAATACTTGTGGCAGGGGCACGCAGAGGAGCGCAGCCTCCACCGTCTGCACTTGCGTCGCATGGGACACGACCGGAATCTTAGAAAATGCGTCGGGCAATGGCTGAGCCAGACTATCCAGGCGCCGCACTACTGCTGCCAGGACAAGGTCCTGACTCGCGAGCAGGGACTCCGCACAGATCTTCCCCACTCTCCCGAAACCCACCACCGCCAGACACAATGATTTCATGCTCGTGGAAGCCTTCCGCCTTCAGCCGATTCAGCCAAGACTGCGCGAACCAGACCACCGGTCACGCCGGGCCTTATCGTGGGTCACTCCGGCGTTCGTGCTGTAAGTCTGGCATGAAGGCCCAACGGCCGTCCAGCATCGTGTTGTGACCGAACACAGAAGGCTCACGTCCTGGCTCGTCATCGAAGAAGCAGAGCTGCTCTCGCAGAGGAATCAGCCGCTCAACCTGCCTGAGGATGCTCTGGAGGGCCACCTTGGTTTTCTCGTCCCCTGCCCGTTCCAACAGCGACTCGGCTTGCACCAGGATCACATTGAGCGGAGTCCCCATCTCTCGCGCTACTCCGGACATCTTCGCACGCCACCCGGCGAGCAGGCTCATGAGCATCCGGCGCTCAGCCTGGTGCTGCCGCGCCTGAGACGCCTCCTTTATCTGTTGTGTGCGCAATGTCCCAGTCTATCATCGCCCGCTTCTTGTTCATATAGGGACGTATCCGGTGTCCCCCTTCATGCGAGACGATAAGGAGCCACTCTGATAAATCAGAAACAGGAGACAACCGGCCCTGGCATCATCGTACTGTCCTCGTCCTTGCAAGTCCTCCACATGAACCAGCGAGCGAGAACCCTGCTCGCACAGAGCGCCGAAACGGAGTGGAACGGCCACGGCTCGCTCCATCAGCCCTGCCAGGACATCATTCACACATTGCCGACACGCCTGACATCGAAAAATTGAGAACAACTCCAGGACTGCACGATCGGCCACTCACGCGTCACGATCTTCATGAAAAGATTCGACCGGCCAGACATCATAAGCCAGACCCCGTCCCGGATCGTGCTACTACTCTCTCTGCAGGCCCCGGCAGCGATACCGGAAACCAGCGACAGGGAATCCTCGTCGTTCCTCGCTCGCATCACGTCGCCCGTCCGAAGACAGCGCGCCTGGCTGAGGGCCAATCGCCTGCCTTCGGCCTAGCAGGATGCTGAAAAAGTCCGCCAGCGACGTGCTCGCGTCGCGCAGCTTGACTGACTGGCGCATGCGGCGGACAGTGCCGGATCGCCGTTGAGGCATTTATCTCCAGCGGGAAGCTGGACGTTCCTCCATCTATTTCCGTCACGCAAGTAACCCCGTGCTGAATCAACAGAAAGTGCTCGACGTGCCTCACTGGGCCGTCCGGCATGTCAATTGCTCATCATCTACATGTACGGTGAACACTCTATACTAATTCCTGCGACGTGAGCAGACGGCATTACATGGATCTCAAAGAACCCCTGCCACTGCTGCCGGTCTGCTGTGCCTGCGGGCTCATTCGAGACGAAACGAAATCTCCGGTAGGCCTCGCGCGCTAGGTTACGCAGCGGACATACCGAAAGGCACATGGCGTGAATCCTGCCGATGTCTTGTACACGCATGCCTACTGTCCGGAATGTTCCCTGAAGGCCCGGGCTATGCTAAAGTGGCACCCTCCGTAAGCGCGACATGCCGCCATGGCCGGTGTTTCTCATGACCTACTTTGATCGTCCATGCATTCGACGATGGCCGCGAGGAACGTGGCGCCCCTGATTGCGTAACCAGAAGAAGGAGACAAACATGAAGTCGGTCAAAACTCGTTCAACAAAACCGGTCCGGAAGGCGCCGGCCCCCAAACAGCAGAAGCCCGAAAAACCGCGGGCGCAGCACCCTCATCCGCTGCCTCCATCCTGCTGCGATAACCTGCAAGCCCTGATCGCGAAACGGGCCTATGAGCTCTACAGCGAACGAGGGGATCGGGATGGATCTCCGCTCGATGATTGGCTCATTGCGGAGCGGGAGATTCTCGGTCAGATCCCGCCGACCTGACAGAGCCACCACCGCTCCGGGAATCTTGCGACCTTTCGCCACAACACAGCTGCTGCGCCTGTAGCGGATTTCTACAGGTATCCGCGCGGTCCCTTCCTACCTCCAGTCCAACCTAATGAATTTCATATCAGTGGGCGGCGAATCGATTCCCAGGTGGCATGGCCCCATTCTTGCCATGAGAATCACCGTATCTATCCCGACATTCATAGGCTTAGCTCAGCGTACAGACAGAAGGAAGGACTCATGCGATGAGAACAACACTATGTTCGCTCTATCTTGTGTTCGCCCTGGGACTGGCCCTGACGCCCCCCTTCGCGGCCGCGGAGACAGAAACCATCCAACGGACAGTGCGAGGGACAGTCATGGCCACAAACATGGCCGCCGATCCTCCCACGATCGTGCTGCAAGTCCTCCTGCCCAGCAAAGAAGAACTGATTGTGGGGGCTCGTGTCCCCACTGACACCAAGATCACGCGAGGCAAGAAAGCCGCCGGGCTGGCCGACATCAAGACGGGCGAAGCAGCCGACATGACATACCTGAAATCACCGGATGGCTTAACGGCACGGTCTATTCACGTTCGATAACCAAGGAGCGCCCATGTCGACCCGGTGCCACCTCTCCTCTTTCCGAATCTGCCTCTGCCTGCTTGCTGTGGCGACCCTGTCCGGCTGCGCAAGCCGCAAGGTCGTCACAGCAATAGAAGATCAGCGATACGTCCCAGGACCGATAGCCCAAGTCCAAGCGCCCGTGGCGGACGCACAGGTCTCCCTGCCGATTCCTTCAGAACCACGCGCAACGGTCCAGATTGAAAAGCCGATAGGCCCGCCGATGGCGGAAGAGGCCGGAGTCACCGCAAGACCGATTGCCCCTGCCGCTCCGTCGCAGCCTCCGGCCAGGTCGATGCCGGAACTCGCCGATGTCTTTTTCGATTTCGACCGGTCTGTGATTCGTGATGAGGCTCGGTCTCGGCTCGAATCCAATGCGGGTCTTCTGAAGTCGCAATCCGGCGAGAAGGTCCTGATTGAAGGCCACTGCGATGAGCGCGGCACGAGCGCCTACAACCTGGTCCTGGGTGAACGCCGTGCGCGGGCTGCCGCACAATATCTCCGGGACCTCGGCCTTCCCTCCTCACAGATACAGATCACGAGCTACGGGAAAGAACGCCCCTTTTGCGAGGAACACAGTGAAGCCTGCTGGCAGTCGAATCGACGAGCTCACTTCACCAGATAGTCGGCAAAGAGAGAGCCGGACTGAGAAACGGTCCTCAGAGTCTTTGAATGTAAGGAGGGTCCCGTGAAGAGATATCGAACGTTGCTCCTGTGCTGGATCAGTCTCATAGTCTTGCCTGGATGCGCCGGCACAGGTGAGGTCATTCCACTTCAGATTCACCCCATCGCGACAAAGTCCGAGTCGGTTTCAAAGCCAACCGCTCCCCTTCGCGTGGCAATTAGATCGATTGAGGACAGCCGGATCCATCACACCAATCTTGGAGTCCGGACACACCTCTGGGGCGGCGTCAGCTATTTCGATGTCCCGGGAGGCAAGCCCTCCGATGTGATCGCCCAGGCCCTGGCAGACTATCTGGCCGCGAAGGGCTGGCAGGTGACCAAGCGAGGAGCCGGCGATGGCGGGGCCGATGTCGTCCTCACGGGGAAAATCCTCGACTTGTCAGTCCATGCCAAGAGCCGGGTCGGCTTCACCGAAGTCACGACGAACACGAAACTCGCGCTGCAGGCACAGAATGTCGCGGACGGAAGCACGATCCACATGACCCTGAACGGGAGCGGAAGCGACGACGTCTTTTGGTTCGAGCCTGAGGATGTTCAAGCGCTGCTGAATGATGTCCTGGCCGACAGTTTTGGCAAACTAGTCCAGGATACGACCGTTGAGAACAGGCAGTTACGGCTGAAAACCCCCTAACGCGACCAGCTGCGTCTACCCAAGGAGGACTCCATGAAAGTCCAAGATATCATGACCAGTGACGTGCAATGTTGCGGTCCGGACACCAATCTGGCAGCCGCAGCCAAAATGATGTGGGATAGCGATTGCGGAGCCCTGCCAGTCCTGAATGTTGGGGGTCAGGTGATGGGCATGATCACGGATCGCGACATCTGCATGGCCGCAGCCACCAAGAATAAACCGGCGTCGGGGATCACTGTCTGGGAAACGGTGTCCGGAAAGGCTCATACCTGCCACCTGTCCGATGATGTCCATACGGCCTTGGACATCATGAAACGGGAAAAAATCCGGCGGATCCCGGTGGTGGATGAAGATGGAATGCTCCAGGGCATCGTCGCCATGAACGATTTCGTCCTTCTCGCCGGAGAGGCCAAGGAGGGAAAGGCGCCGGCTGTCTCCTATGAGGATGTCGTGCGGACAATGAAGGCCATTAGCTCGCACCGGATGCTGGTGGGAATCT
Source organism: uncultured Nitrospira sp. (assembly GCA_964358535.1). Taxonomy (GTDB): domain Bacteria; phylum Nitrospirota; class Nitrospiria; order Nitrospirales; family Nitrospiraceae; genus Palsa-1315. The sequence continues at coordinate 23,246 of CAYHQK010000001.1, forward strand.
AATAAGACTCTGCTGCGTGATCTCTACCTCGGCACTCAAGGCTGAGCCCTCTGAGGCGTTATGTACCGTCGTGTCATGGCTTTCGACTTCGATGGGACGCTCGCCGTCAACGGAAAGGTGCCTGCCGAGGTCGAAACCGCGCTAAAACAATGTCGCGACAGCGGCCATGTATTGTTCCTGGTCACGGGACGTCGCTACGAGACCGTAACCCTAGGCAGCCTCGGAGAACTCTTCTCCGGCATCGTCTGGGAAAACGGCGCAGTCCTGACCCATACGGCGAGTGGCGAAACCTATCTCCCGTTCGGCCAACTGGATGTGCGATTGCTCAAGGCCATCGAAGAGGCGGGCATTCCATTCGAGCGGGGGCTCGCCATCGCCGCCACCTGGACGCCCCATGATCAGGCCCTCTGGCACATCCTCAGCTCCCACGGCGGCAGTACCTCGATCGAGTACAACAAAAGCGCGGTCATGGTGCTGCCGCCGGGCGCGACGAAAGGAACCGGCCTGGAACGGCTTCTGGCCCTGTGCGGCCTCTCGCCCAGAAACCTCGCGGCGTTCGGCGATGCCGAAAACGATCTCTCGATGCTGACCCTGGCCGAGGTCTCGGTCGCGGTGGCTGACGCGGTCCCGTCCGTCATCGAAACATCCGATGTCCTCGCCACAGCCCCCGGCCCTCAAGGGGTTCTGGAAATTCTCAAACAGTATCCGCTCGGCGGAAAATTCCTCGATATCCCACTCAAGCGCGAGCGACCGATCCTGCTTGGGCAGACTGAATCAGGCGCAACCATCAACATCCCCGCTGCACAGCTAGCCGGACGCAACCTGGGAGTCTTCGGCAACTCCGCCACCGGCAAGTCATGGATGGTCGGCCTGATCGCGGAAGGGCTCCATCACGAAGAGTATCAGGTCCTCCTCATCGATCCCGAGGGAGACTTCCGCGGGCTGCGCGTCTTGCCGCGGTTCGTCTCAGTCAGCGGTGACAAGACCACCCTCCCTCCTCCGTCCGCCGTGGTCTCACTCCTCGAGGAGGGAGGCGTGTCGCTAGTCCTGGATCTGAGTCACTATCCCATCAGCTTGCGGAGCCACTATCTCGCCGAACTGATTCGTGCCTTACGGCCCGTGCGCGAACGCAAGTTCCGCCCCCATTGGATCGTGCTGGATGAAGCGCAGGAGTTCCTATTTGAGGGAAGCGAGGTCACAGCGCTGCTCCGCCCCATGTTGGAGACCGGCGGCTGGGCCTTCGTTTCCTATCGGCCGGATCGCCTCAGCGAGTCGGTGCTCACCTCACTCCACCACCTGCTCTTGACCAAAATCACGGACAGTCAGATCGGGGACTGTCTCAGGACCCACTGTGCCGTCTGCGGCATCCAGAATACGACCCTTGATCAAATCCCCATGGGGAGCGCCCTGCTCTGCAGCGGCGAAATCGTTCGCATGCGTCCGGCCATCAGGCGCGTGCCCCACGTCCGCCATCTCTATAAATATCTCGACGTGCCTCTCCCGCCGGGAAAACGGTTCTCCTTCCGAACCGAGAAGAGCCACCTGGGGATCGAAGCGGCCAGTTTGTACGAACTGTCCATCCTGATTCCAACGCTCCCGCTGGAGAGCCTCGAATACCACGATCGCCGGGAGGATTTTGTGAAATGGGCCGACTGGACGCTCGGTGATGGAGGGCTTGCCGTGCGCCTCAGAAAAGTGGCGAATCGCCACTACCAGGGAGAGGAACTCAGAGAAGTGCTCACTCAGGTTGTCTCAAACCACTATGAAGAACTCCGACAGTTAAAATAGCGCCGGGTGAACCAAGCAGCAGGCTGTCGCCTATTGCAACAGTCGAATTTCCCAAGTTGGGGCACCTTGGCCAATCAGCCACAACCCCCTATGCAATCAAAGGTCTTTTGAATCAGCTTGGCCAGGGGATCCGGCATGGCGCTTGCTATTTTACAGATAAGCCATTCGAGTGACGAGGCAACGAGGCGTCCGATGCCTTCGAAAGAAACCGCCGCACAGCCAGTCCGCCAAACAGGTCCTTCTTCGTGCCCCGAGATCCAGGTGGCGCGGGTCCTTCTTCCTGTGTGTTGTGTGTGCGGGCTCGTTCGTGACGAAACCGATCCGCTGTCTCATCGAACACTCTGGGTCACGCCTGGCTCCTATCGAAAAACGCACCACCTACATTCGATCAATATTCCTTTCACCCATACCTATTGTCCCGCCTGTTTCCGCAAGGCCAAAGCCAGCATGAAGCAATTCTTCAGAGAACAAAAGGAACGTGCCCATGACTCAGGCTCATCCAACTAAACGCCGTTCTGCTCCCGGCTCCATCCGGTGGAGCCTTGCTGGGTTGGCCGTTCTTCTGGCCTCCGGCTGTGCCAGCACAAAAGATCTCGACACGCTCCAGGCTCAAATGACCGATCAGGTGGCAGCGGTACGGAGCGAGGCGGCGCAATCCCGCCAAGCTGTCGAGGCCTTGAAAGCAGACATCCTGTTACTCAAGTCCCTCGGCATCGCCGTGGACAACCTGAAAAGCCGTTTGGATGCGGCCCAGGGGACGTTGCAAGGAGTCGCTAAGGAAACCGACCGGCTTCGCATGAGCGTCGGCTCGCTGGAGCAAGGCACCGTGCACCAGCTGCAAATGGAAATGACGCTCGCACGGGAACGGGTGAAGCAGCTGGAGCAGCTCATTGACAGCGTAAAAAAAAGCGGCCTCGTTGAAAAAGATAAATTAGAAACCTCGACGCCGAAGCCATGAGGTTTCGCCGCGGGAGCTGTCGGAAGGTCCTCAATGCCGGCACAGAATCCAGTGGTCTCTCTGTCAGTCACACATCCACGTGCACAACAAAGGAGGAATCCCATGTCCGTCGCGAAAATCATCGAAATTAGCTCTGAATCGCCAAAGAGTTTCGAAGATGCCATTCAGGATGGGATCACCAGGGCATCCAAAACCATACACAGCATCAAATCGGCTTGGGTGAAGGAGCACCATGTGGTGGTCGACAACGGCAAGGTCTCCCTGTATCGTGTAGACTTAAAAGTCACCTTTGTCCTGGATTGATGAGTCATGAGAATGGCCGAGCGAGACTGGCGGGACGAGCGGGAAAGGCGAGACTGGGGAGGGTTCTGGGTTCGAAGTTCGAGGTTGTCGAAACATCGAACCGCTCAGAGCGGAGCGTTCGCCATCGCTCTATTGCTTATTGCCCTGACCTGCACCCTTTCGTTCAGCTCATCGGCCCAGGCCTCGGAGGTCCCCACTGAAGTGGTCCGCGCGACGATCAACGACGTCTTTCGCATCCTCGAAGACGAGAAGCTCAAAGATCCGGCCAAGCGCATCCCGCGCCGGCATATGTTGGAAGAGGTCATCGCAGCCCGCTTCGACTACACAGAGATGTCGAAGCGGGCGCTCGCGGCCCACTGGACGCCCCTCACAGCCGGCGAACGGACCGAATTCGTCGAACTCTTCAAGAGCTTTCTGTCCGACCGCTATGCCGAAAAAATCGAAGGCTATTCAGGCGAACAGGTGTTCTACCTCTCTGAGCGGATCGAGGGGGACTATGCGGAGGTGCGGACCGAATTACGATCGAGCAAGGTCGAAATCCCGATGGACTACCGTTTGCACCTGAAAGACGGAACCTGGCACGCCTACGACATCGTCGCGGACGGGGTCAGCCTGGTGAAGAATTACCGCAGTCAGTTCGAGAAGATCATCCACTCGTCGTCCCACCAGGAGCTCGTCCGCCGGCTGCGCGAGCGCACCATCGGCGAGGAGAAGAAAAAAAAGCTTCACTCACAACGACCCCCCACGACCTCGCAGCCTGACGGTTGACCTCTCGCGAAATACGGTTATCTTATAAGTGAGCGGAGGCCTCGGTGAGAGGAACATTCAAGGGAATCGAGGTCAAGCGCAGGAGTGGTGAGCAGGCCCGCCGACGGGTGGGAAGCCTAAAGCTCCTCTAAGACCTCCACAATACAACAGAGCTCTCTGACCCGCCCCCGCTCCGATTTTGTATCCCCTGCCTCGAAAACTCCCCAGCAGATGAACTTCTTCAGTTCGTGGTGTGTTGTTTTTATAAGACCTAGGCATTGGGGTTCGCTCTGTGAGAAGGCTGGACTGAGAAGGAAGATCGAATGGAACGGCTCGCAGAATGCTCAAAAAGCCAGCCAGCAAGGCCGCAGCGAGTGAAGGAGGCGTACCCTTTAGGGTACGTTGAAGCCCTGAACGATGCGAGAACGAAGCTGGCTGGCTTTTTGAGCATTCTGCCAATAAAAAAACGGCCCACCCTTGTGTGGAACACCACGCCTGCCATCCAAACAGAGTGACGTTCAGCAATCCTTCAGTCGCTCAAGGCTGATTGCTCCGCGCCTCAATCTTCGCTCGGGCTCGCATTTACGGCCGTGCCTAGTGGCACCGACAATCGATAGCGCGTCCCTCGAACCATCACCCCGCTGCTGAAGCAGGAGCGGCACCCTTTGCACGCTGGCTGCACAAGAGCGGGTCAAACTCGCACCAGGCTGCCGACCTACCTAAGCTCTTTTCACCTCCCTCAATTTTCAAATAATCATTCTCTCCTCAAAATCAACGAGCCTGTGGTTGCCGGATACTGTGGACGCCAGCTTCACGGCCCTGACGGAGGTGGCGGAGGAATGACCCCTCCGCTGGTAAGAACGTCGAGCGCCTTTCGCGCTTCTTTGATTTTCTCTTCTGCAGACCGGCGCAGCTCGTTGGAAGTTTTCCGCAACTGCGCAACTCCCTGCTCTTGCGCTTTCAAGGCTGTCGCCACAGCCACACGCGGGACCACTTCCCACTCGTCCATGGTCGGCAGAATGTAGCTCTCGGTGAGTCCCCTGGCTGCAGCGCAGCTCGCCAACTCGTGCGCCGCAGCCATGGCCATCTCGTCCGTGATGGTGCGGGCCCGCACATCCAAAGCCCCGCGAAAGATGCCGGGGAAAACCAGCGAGTTATTGACTTGATTCGGAAAGTCGCTCCGCCCTGTCGCCACGATCCGCGCCCCCGCTTCCTGCGCCTCCCAAGGCCAAATCTCAGGAACTGGGTTCGCACAGGCAAAGACGATGGCATTCTTGGCCATCGTCTGAATCCATTCCGGCTTGATGATGCCCCCGGCTGAAAAGGCGACACAGACATCCGCGCCACGCAAAGTCTCAGCAATCCCTCCCTGCAGGCCTGTGGGATTGGTCTCCAGACAGATTTTCCACTGTTCTGCGTAAGCTGGGTCCGCTTCATAGTCCCGCCTGTGGCGTCCCAACATGCCCCCAAGGTCGCAAGCCAGGATTGAGGCAGGCAGGGCTCCGCTGGCTGTAAGAAACCGGTAGGTCGGCACGTTGGCCGCCCCCATGCCGATCATTGCGATACGGATCCTGCCCATCTCCTTCCCCACGACCTTCAAGGAATTGAGCAGGGCCGCCAGAAGCACAGTCCCCGTTCCCTGCTGATCGTCGTGCCACACAGGGATGGTACTGGCTCTTCGACATTCCTCAAGGATATGGAAACACTTGGGCATGGAGATGTCTTCGAGGTTGATCCCACCGAAAGAGGGCTCCAGGAGTTTGACCGTCCGAATGATCTCCGCCGGATCTTTGGTTCCAAGGCAGATCGGCACCGCATCCACGCCGCCCAGATACTTGAAGAGCAGCGCCTTGCCTTCCATCACCGGCAATCCTGCTTCCGGACCGATATCACCCAAACCAAGGACTCTGGTGCCGTCCGAGATAACTGCGATGGAGTTCGCTTTGTTAGTGTACTCATACACCAGTTCAGGCTGCCGCTGAATCGCGCGGCAGGGGGCTGCGACTCCCGGTGTGTACCAGATCGAAAAATCCTCGATTCCTCGAATCGGACATTTGAGCGATGTTTGGATCTTGCCTTTGTAACAGGCATGGAGCCGAAGCGCCTCTTCGGCCGGCTTCTGGGCCTTCGCCAGCAATTCTTCCCGTGTCATAGGCTCCCTCTCTTTCCGCTAGCGGCTTACAAAACATCCTGCGCGCGGCGCCGCAAGAAGGGGAGGCTACGCGAGCCCGCGATGACCGGAGAGACGATTCATGAACATTGCCGGCTAATTCAAACGGGATCTGCTTGAACTGGCAAGCACCTGTTCGGCTCCTTGGCGTACTTCCTGATGTTGACGGTGGGCCAGAATCACCTGATCGGCCCGATCACCACAGGTCACACAATGCCATTCCACCGTCCCTGTGTCAGTCGAGAGCTCTGCCACCCTAAGCCCGCCGCAACGATGGCAGCAATCGAGCGCCCGCTTCCTGGTTTGATTCGTTCTTGTCGTCGCAGTTCCTTTCATCTGCTCCTCCTTCTTTAACTACATGAGAGATAGCCGGCGCGAAAAGGATTCATCCTTTTCGCGCCTTGAGCATGATCCCCTGTAACACATCCCTGAAGCCGGGCCTCCCTTGCTCTTCAAGGCGATAGGTGACACGGCAGGTGGGCTGTTTAATAGAGATGATTCTGGCCAAGTCAATCGGGGTTGCGATCAACACGACATCGCAAGGGACGCGATTGATGGTTTCCTCCAACTCCCGAACCTGTGCCGATCCATAGCCCATGGCTGGAAGCACCCTGCCGATATGGGGATACTCGACAAAGGTCTGTTGAATCGTCCCGACGGCATAGGATCTGGGATCGACGAGTTCACTGGCCCCCTGCTGCTTCGCGGCAAGCACCCCGGCGCCGAAGCTCATGCCTCCGTGGGTGAGCGTCGGGCCATCCTCGATGACGAGCACACGTTTCCCCTTGAGCAAACCCGGATGATCGACGGTGACCGGCATCGTCGTTTCGAGAACCGTCGCCTTCGGATTGAGCTGCCGGATGTTCGCCCGCACCGCCTGAATCTGTTCCGCACTCGCCGAATCCATCTTGGTGAGGACGAGGACCTCGGCACGGAGAAGATTAACCTCGCCTGGGAAGTACGTCTGCTCGTGGCCGACCCGGTGCGGATCGAGCAGGACGATCTCCAAGTCAGGAACGACGAACGGCGTGTCGTTGTTGCCTCCGTCCCAGAGCAACACGTCCGCCTCACGGGCCGCCTCACGGAGAATCCGTTCGTAGTCCACACCGGCGTACACCACGTCCCCCTGCACGATGTGCGGCTCATATTCCTCCATCTCCTCGATCGTGCAATCCGCTACGCGGAGATCGTCCAGACAGGCGAAACGCTGTACCGCCTGTTTGACTAAATCCCCATAAGGCATGGGATGCCGGATAACCGCCACGCGAAGCCCTTCCCCTCGCAGCAGTGATGCAATCCTCCTGGTCGCAGGACTCTTGCCCGCTCCAGTCCTGACGGCGCAAATCGATACCACGGGCTTCGCGGCCTGCAGCATCGTCCGCCTCGCGCTCAAGAGACGAAAATCCGCCCCCGCCGCGATCACGCGCGACGCCCGATGCATGACCTCCTCATGCGAAAGGTCGCTGTAGGAAAACACCACTTGGTCGATCTCCCGTGTCCGGATCAGCGACTCCAATTCGCCTTCCGGATAAATCCCGATACCATCCGGATAGAGAGACCCGGCAAGCGCCGGAGGATAGACGCGCTCGGCAATATTGGGAATCTGCGCTGCGGTGAAGGCGACGACCCGATAGTCAGGACGATCGCGAAACACCACATTGAAATTGTGGAAATCGCGGCCGGCCGCGCCCATGATCAAAACAGTCGTAACAGGCATAATGATATTCTCCACCAACCAAGGCCCTCGCCGAACCGGACTCCCCGCCGATAGCAAAGCAACAGTGATGCCTCCATGAAAAGGCCTGTAGTCTAGGGCACCGAAGAACCTACCGACTTCACTGGGAGCTGATTGGGCCGCGACTGTCGCGAATCACCACAGTTCATGTTTGTGCATTGAGGCGCCTTACCCCTTCAGAATTTTCTTCGTACGCACCGCCCATGCTGGCATCTGTATCCTCTTGATTCTCTTAGCCATAGTAAGAGAAACTCCTCCGCTTCAACGCCGCTATTCTGGCTCGCCCTATGCAGATACTTGTTCACAGCCAGCCGAGATCGCTCGGGATGGTTTTGTTCACGAAGAAAAGGAACCGCTGTGACTATGCGATCAGGAGGCACGATCGGAGAGTTTATGCATCGCTACCTGGAAGTGGTCCCACCGGAGACCACGATCCTGGAAGCCGCCAAACGGATGAAAGAAAAAAATCTCGGCTCCCTGCTGGTGGAGTCCACCGATGCAGAGGGTCGCATGTCCAACAGCTCCGGGATCGTGACTGAGACAGACCTGGTCAGGAAAGTGCTCGCCAAAGAAATCGATCCTTCGCGTACCATGGTGGACCAGGTCATGACCAGTCCGCTGCTGACGATCGCGTCGGATGCCTCCATGCTGGATGCGAGCCATCTGATGAACACAAACTATGTTCGCTATCTCTGCGTCTCGGAACAGGATGAAATCGTCGGCATCATTTCGATGCGGGACCTTGCGCGCTATTTTGTCGATTCAGCAGGAGGCCCCGTCCACGACCTCGACAATATCTACCAGCCCCTCAGCGTGCTCATGCACAGGACCATGGGAACCATGGCGAGTGAACGGACCATACTGGAGGCGGCGCAAATGATGGCAGAGAAACGGATCGGCTCGCTCCTCGTGATTGAGGCTGAAGAAATGGTCGGGATCGTGACCGAAGCCAACATGGTCAGGAAAGGGATGGCCCCCCATCTCCCGGCGAACAGCACCAGCGTCGGGACCATCATGAATTATCCTCTGATTCAGATTGACATCAATCGCACGGTTCGCGACGCCAGCAGACTCATGGCCGAGGAACAGATTCGCCACCTCCCGGTGACGGAAGACAATAAGGTCGTGGGCATTTTATCTCTGAGGGACCTGGTGAAGATGGTGTCCGTGAGAGACAAGCCTCGGTTCCTTCGTCAGACATAACGCGCGTCCTCCTTCCCGCCGCATGATGCAGTGAAATCCTCTCATTTCTACCGTCCTATACCCGCGGCCACGACATTAATTTAATTTCCTTGCCATATACTCATGTAATGATTTCCATTAGGCCCCCTACTTGATATCGACATGAGAGTCATCTGCATCTCTATATCTTGTGTCTAGAAATATGGACAGAAGAAGGATTAAGATGCGTACATTCCGCTAGTAGCTTAATCTTCCTATCCAGGAGGTGCACCGTGAACCTCGAAGGACCAAGACAGACCCCATCGTCCCAACCAATGAGTCCACCCTGCGCCTGCACACATAGCCGTCTCATCTCCGACAGTGTCACGGAGGAGGAACATCGAGCGGGGAAGGTACGCTGCGTCGAATGTGGGGGCGTCGTTCCAGATCCCTATCTCCAGGCCAAGAAAACCTAGGCCAGTCGCTGCGTTCCTTCATCCTTTCTGAGGTATTTGGCAACAGTCTCCTTCCTCGTCACTGGCCCTAAACTCCTCAACCTGCCGGATCGCGCACCCCCTCTTCTTTCCACTATACGTCTGTAACTCCCTGTGCTACCGAGCTTCTCCCTCTCTCTTCACACAAACCCAGCCTGTGGCACCGACGATGCACTACTGTTCTCGCAGCAACTCATTTCGTTTCCCAAAGGTGGCGCATGACACAGCATGCGGTCGGCGAGGATCAAGTGATCGGAATCCTACAGAAAGTGCAGGTCTGCGCCCTTGAAGACGTCGAGCGTCAATGCACGAATCTGACATGGAACCAAGTGTTTCTCGCTGTCGACCGCTTGAGCCGAAGCGGCGAAATCGTGCTGATGCCCATAGGCCTTGGCACCTATACCGTGACCTTTCCGCAGCGACAGGAAGGCCGGTCCGACCGACGTTCACTCCCATCTTAATTCACAAGGAGGTTGTTCATGGCTGACTTAACCCGCTGGGAACCGATGATGACGCGCTGGAATCCATTCAAGGAATTGGAAGATATGGAGAAGCGCCTCTCGAGCTATTTTGGTCACTCCGCTCTCCGGACCGAGACCGGGAAGGAAGCCATGACCGTCGCCGAATGGTCTCCACGCGTCGACATTACAGAAGACGACAAGGAGTACGTCATCAAGGCCGATCTGCCGGAAGTGAAGAAAGAAGACGTCAAACTGACGGTCCAGGACGATGTGATGAGCATCTCCGGCGAGCGGAAGTATGAGAAAGAGGAAAAGGGCAAAAAGTATCACCGTGTCGAGCGGTCCTATGGAAGCTTTATGCGAAGCTTCACCTTGCCGGAAGATGCCGACGGCACGAAGATCAGCGCGGAGTACAAAGACGGGGTGCTGAACGTCCGTCTGCCTAAGTCGGAAAAGGCGAAGCCGAAATCGATCGAGGTAAAAGTTTCGTAAGAACGACCGACAAGGCCGCGTGAGACGTGAATCGTAAAACGTGAAAGGGCTTCAGAGGCAGAACACTCGGAAGGTCTACGTTTCACCTTTCACGTTTCACGAATAACGGCCTTGGTAAGCTGGCGGACATTTTCAGCATCCAGTTAAAGGAGGTGTGCGATGTTCCGACATCCTCACTACCTGGAGATTCCGTGGGACGGGCATTGGGAGCGAGTCACCACGGGACCTCACCGCCATCTCTGGTGGCTGATCGCATTACTGGTCCTGCTCGCGATATTTTTGATCGGCGTCGGCATCACAAGCGGGCTCATCTAGCAGCATCGACAAGGAAAAGGGGGAAAGACGTGTCAGTGACTTTCAAAAACCGTGAAGAAGCAGGCCGTCAGCTCGTCCCCAAGTTGTTGCAATATCGTGACGACCCTCACGGTCTCATTCTGGCCCTTCCCCGCGGCGGAGTGGCGGTGGGTTATCAGCTCAGTCTCGCGCTCCACCTTCCGCTGGACGTGTTCATTACCAGAAAAATCGGCGCGCCGGGCAATCCCGAATATGCCATTGGCGCGGTAGCCGAGACCGGATCGCACTACCTGAATCAAGAGGCCATCGGCTCGTTTGGCTTGTCCCGGCATGAGCTGGAGCGGTCGATTGCAGTCCAAGAGAAAGAGATCGCCAGACGCAGGGACTTATACCGGCAAGGGCGCCCGCTCCCGCCACTCACGGGCCGCACCGTGCTCCTGGTCGACGACGGCATCGCGACCGGCTCGACCTTCATGGCCTCGGCGCTCGCGATTCGAAACTTGCAGCCCCGCCGCCTGGTGGGAGTGATTCCGGTCGGGCCCCCCTCGACGATTCGTGACGTTCGATCCCATGTCGACGAGCTGGTGGTGCTCCTGACACCGGAGCCGTTCTACGCGGTGGGAAATTTCTTCGTGGACTTCACGCAAGTCGAAGATCGCGACGTGGTGGAGTACCTCAACCTAGCCGAGGAAGCGATGCTCGCACGCATGCCCTCCTCGTCGGCCTCATGACATCTTGTTCACCAAGAAAAGAAAGGTAACAGCCGACATGTCCACACATTCCAAGATTCCATCAGGCTTAGGCGCTCGCAGAGACCAAACCTATCAAGAGAAAGAACACGATACCTATAAACTGAAAGGCAAGCTCAAGGAGCCGACGGTCTGCACCGAGTGCGAGGCTCTGTTCCATAACGGCCGCTGGACCTGGAACCCGAAACCGGCGGACGCCGACGAGATCATCTGCCCGGCCTGCCTCAGAATTCGGGACAAATATGCCAAAGGCTTCCTCACGCTGAGCGGGTCTTTTCTCACTGAGCACAAAGAAGAGATTATGGGCGTGGTCCACAATACGGAGACCAAGGAAAAAACCGAGCACCCCCTGTCCCGCATCATGGGATACGAACAACAGGCCGCAGCCCTGATGATCTCCACGACGGATACGCACCTCCCCCGGCGCATCGGAGAAGCCCTTCATCACGCTTATCAGGGAGAGCTCAACGTCCATTACGACGAAGGGGAGGAATTTATCCGGGTGGCGTGGACACGGTAAACCCCGCACCCCATCCGTTGTTCTGAGAACAGAGAGGAAGGACAACCCTATGCGCATCGCCATCGGAATCGACTGGTCAGACCAGTCATTCTCGGCCGTTCAGCAGACGCTCCTCTTGTTTTGTCCCAAAGAGATCACCCTTGTGCATGGCGTGGACTTGGGCATCTTCGAATATCCGGTCGTCGCCGGCGCCGCCGCACTGCAGGGATACGAGGAATTCCGGCAGGCCATGCTGGATGCCGGACATGAGTTGCTCCAACGGACCGCCGCCCTCATCCCTCCTGACGGGATCGCCGTCCAGCAGGTGCGCGAAGTCGGATCGCCCGCCACCATCGTACTCGACCAGGCAGAAAAAGCCGACGCCGACCTCGTAGTCATGGGGGCGCGCGGACGAGGACGAGTGGCTGAGTTGCTGCTCGGCAGCATGTCCCACCGGGTCCTGGCCCACGGCACGAAAACGACGCTGATCGTGAAGGGCTCCCCGAAGAGAATCCGCCGGGCCTTGATCGCCATCGAAGGCCGCCAGGACGCGCAGATGATTCGAGATTGGTTGATCGCACAGCCGTTCCGCGATCCGGTGGAGCTCTCGATCCTCACCGTCATTCCGTCGCTGCAGCTCGCCGACCCCTACAACATGGCCAGCTTCGCAGGCTGGGCCGATATCGCCATGAACTCGGCAGAAGATCTGGTCAAGACGACGGCCGCCTCCCTGATGGGTGCCTCCTCCAGCGTTGCCGTACAAGTATTGAGCGGCGACCCGGCTCAGACGGTCGCAACACGGGCTGCCGACTTCGACCTCCTCATCGTGGGGTCGCACAGCCGTCGAGGCGTGAACCGTTTCCTACTCGGTAGCGTGTCGCATAGCATCGTCCATCAAGCGGCCTGCCCTGTGCTGGTCGTCCGCTAATCACACAAACAGGATGCTGAAAAAGTCCGCCAGCTTCGTTCTCGCCTTGAAAGCATCCTCAACGTAGCCAGAGGCTACGCCTCCGGTGCTTTCATCGGCTGCGGCCTTACTGGACGAACTTTTTGAGCATCCGGTAAAAGGATTATCGTTCGCGAGAAAGGCGCGATTCGAAGTTCTAGGTTCGCCGTTCCTCAAGCCTCGAACATCGAACCCCAAACCCTCGCCCGTCCCGCCTTTCCAGCCAGTCCCGCTCTGCCACCCTGCCTCCCAATGCGGAAAGAGGCGACAGTGCCTGCTTACCGTTCTGCCCCGTAATGCCCCAACGACATCCAGGTACAAGCCAGCTCCCTTGACGAGACTGCCCTGCTAATGCGGTGTTGCCTCCTTCTCTTCGTCAGCCGCCGTCTGGCATTGCCGATGCATCCGAGACCAGTACAGCATAGGCCCAAAAGAACACAGGGCTCGCGCTAATTAGCGAACGAAGAGGCGTTATGATTTTTCACGACCGTGCTCATGCCGGTGTGTTGTTGGCCAAGGAACTGGCTGCCTACCGTGGCGATCCGAACGCTCTGATTCTGGCCCTTCCTCGCGGCGGGGTGGTCGTCGGCTACGAACTGAGCACGGCGCTGCACCTGCCGATGAATATCTTCCTCACACGCAAACTTCGCACCGCAAATAATCAGGGCTGTGCGATCGGGGCCGTCAGTGAAACGGGCGCGTTGTATGTGAATCAAGACGTGCTCGACGCCTGCCATCTATCCGGCGAAGACGTCGACGAGTTGGTCTTGGGGGAAGAAGGAGAACTCAAGCGCCAGAAAACGCTCTATCGTCAAGGACGACCACTCCCCCCTCTGGCCAACCGCACGGTCATCCTGGTCGACGACGGCATCGCCACGGGCGCGACCCTCTTCGCGGCAATCAAATCCATGGCCGCTCTTGCTCCGCGCCGTGTGATTGTCGCCATTCCTGTCGCACCGCCAGACATAGGGGCGCACATCCGTCCGCTCGTCGACCAATGTGTGATCCTCGCAACACCGGAGCCCTTCTCGACCGTCGGAGCCCTCTACACAGAGTTTGAACCGGTGACGGACTCCCAAGTGCTGACGCTGCTGGAAACGGCGCATCGCGAATGCGCCAAACCGACATCCTTATCCTGGATCTAACGCAAAAGAACAGGGAGCAACCCGGATGATGAAAATCGTAGCTGGCATCGATTGGTCGGACGAAGCCTTTGCCGCAGTGGAACAAATCGGTTTGCTCTACCGCCCGGCCGAAGTCGTCCTCGTCCATGGCGTGGACCTGGGCATGTTCCACTATCCGATCGTGGCCGAAGCCGCCAACATCCAGGGGTACGACGAATTCCGCCATGCCCTGCTGGAGGCCGGTCGTCAGGCTGTTGAACGTTGCCGCACCCTGCTGCCGGCTGACGTGCCCTCCGTCAAAACGCTCGTCGACGTTCACCAGCCGGCCTCCTTCATTCTTGACAGCGCCGCATCGGCCAAGGCCGATCTGATCGCCGTGGGCACGCACAATCACAGCCGGGTCACGGAAGTCTTTGCCGGCAGTATTTCGCACCGCGTGCTTCTCCATGCCACGCTGCCGACCCTGGTCGTGAAGGGCAAAGCTCGACCCATCGCGCGCGTCCTCATGGCGGTGGAAGGCCGCGAGGATGCGATTCGTTTGCAACAATGGCTGACCGCGCATCCCTTTAAGAATCCCGTCGCCGTCACCGTCCTCTCGGTCGTCCCCTCGCTCCACGTGGTCGAGCCCCATATGCTGATCGGACTCGCCGGCTGGTCCGAACAGCAGAAGCAGCATGCCGAACAGGTGGCAAAGGACACGGCCAAGGTGCTGGCCAGCTCGCACTTCACCGCCACAGGAGAGGTCCGCCTGGGCGATCCCGTGACGACGGTGTGCGAGGCAGGCACCGCCTATGACCTGATCGTGGTCGGCTCCCATGGACGCAAGGGACTCGATCGATTCCTGATGGGCAGTGTATCGCACGGAATCGTGCATCGGGCCGGCTGCTCGGTGCTCGTCGTGCGCTGACCGCCCGATGCTGGTGCAACCGCCCGTCCGCAACGATTTATCCATGAAGGGATTGAGGACATGAACTTTCGAGTGATACTGAGCGCGCTGGTACTGGTGATAGGATGCAGCTCATGGGTCGCCGCGCAGGCGGGTCGCGGAAATCCTCAAGCAGGCCAGATGGTCTATGAGAATAATTGCCTGCGTTGTCACGGCGAGAAGTTAGACGGGGCCGGGCCGGAGGGTCAGTATCTGATCGTACGCCCTGCCAACCTCCAGTCCTCCGCCTCGCGCGCGAAAACCGATTGGGAACTCTTGATCACCATCTCGCACGGCGCAGCCTTCACTCCCATGCATGGATTCCGGGGGAAATTGACGGACCAGCAAATGCTGGATGTGCTGGCCTATGTGCGGATGATGGCGCCGTTCGACCAACTCAGTTGACGTCCGACATGGCGATGGAGTCATGATCGCCCACCGGCTCTTCGTCCTGGCGCTCCTCCTGACCACTCTGGCCTGTCCGCGTGGGAGCGCCGCAGTCGAGCCGACAGGTGAGCAGCCTGACATTGAGGCCTTTGTTCGACAAGGCTGCCCTCATTGCACAGAGGCCAAACGGTTTCTCGAAGACCTTCAGCGAAACCGGACGAGCCTTCGGGTCGCGTTGCGTGATGTCGGAGAGGACCCTACCGCCTTGCGCCACCTGCAAGAGCTGGCTGTCCGGTATGGCGTCCGGGCAGTGGGTGTGCCGGCTTTTCATCTACGCGGCAACTTGATCGTTGGATATGCAAACGCTGAATCGACCGGCTCGAAAATCACGGCACTCCTCGATCAGCCATTCCCGGAATCCGCTAGCGGTTTGCAGGAAGGGGCTTGCCGGCCTGAAACCGATTCTTCCTGCATTGATACAGCGCGTCCTCCTCCCCGTCCCTCTGATACTGTTGAGACTCGCTGGTTTGGCCGTCTCAGTGCCGACGAACTGGGGCTCCCGCTCTTCACCATCGTCATCGGACTCCTGGACGGATTCAATCCCTGCGCGATGTGGGTCCTGCTCTTTCTATTGTCGTTGCTCGTCAATCTTCATGATCGACTAAAAATGGCCTTCATCGCCGGGACCTTCGTCGCCGTCAGCGGTCTAGTCTACTTCGCCTTCATGGCAGCCTGGCTCAATATGTTTCTCCTGATCGGGCTCTCACGCCCCCTCCAAATCGGGCTTGCCGGCATCGCCCTCTTGCTGGGAGCGGTCAATGTGCAGGACTTCTTCGTCTTGCATCGCGGCATCTCCCTGAGCATTCCAGAATCCGCCAAGCCGGGACTGTACGTTCGCATCCGCCGAATACTCCAAGCCGACAACCTCACTGGCGCCCTGGCTGGCATCGTGGTTCTGGCAGGATTCGTGAACCTGGTCGAACTGCTCTGTACCGCCGGGCTCCCAGCCCTCTACACACAGATTCTGACCCTGCAACAGATGCCTTCTTGGAAATATTATGGCTACCTCGGCCTCTATAACCTGGCTTACATTTTCGATGACAGCCTCATGGTGACCATTGCGGTGGTCACGCTCAGTCGCGAAAAACTGCAAAAGCGGGCAGGCCGTTGGCTGAAACTGATCAGCGGCCTGGTGATGGTGAGCTTAGGTGCCGTCTTGCTTCTTCACCCCAAGTGGCTTATCTGATTTATGCGCAGAGAGGAGCAATCCATTTAGCCATGCCGCAATCATCACCTCGCTCCACAGTTGATTCACTCAAACCGTTTTTCCATCCTCGTTCCGTCGCGGTCATCGGCGCATCACGCAATAACACACACATCGGCTACCGGCTGCTCGAATCGCTCCAAGAAGGCCGCTTCGCCGGCACGATCCTCCCGGTCAATCCACAGGCCACCGAGATTGCAGGACTTCCAGCGTTTCCCTCGCTGAGATCGATTCCCGACCCTGTCGATCTTGCAATCATTGCAGTGCCTCCCAACGCAGTCCTCGATGTCATTGACGACTGTGCCGCCAAGAACGTTACAGCAGTCATCCTCATCACGGCGGGATTTGCCGAAACAGGCGGATCGGGAACTTCGCTCGAACAGCAACTCCGAGAGAAAGTCCGGCAGCATGGGATACGCCTGATCGGGCCGAATTGCTTCGGACTCATGAACCTCGATCCAACCGTTCGTCTCAACGCGACCTATACGCCGATATTCCCTCCCGCCGGTCGAGTCGCCATCGCCTCGGAAAGCGGCGGCCTCGGGCTCGCCGTGGTCATGGCAGCACAGCGCCTGAATCTCGGCCTCTCCAACTTCGTCAGCGTCGGCAATCATGCGGATGTCACAGCCATCGATCTTCTGGAGTATTGGGAGCAGGACCGAGCCACCGATGTCATCCTCCTCTATCTCGAAACCATCGTCGATCCTCAACGCTTCAGACAGATCGCCGAGCGGGTGGGACGAAAAAAACCGATCGTCGTCTTGAAAGCAGGCCGGACATCGGCAGGCCAATCTGCTGCCGGATCACACACGGCGGCTCTGGCCACGAACGATAAGGCGGTGGACGCATTGTTCACACAATGCGGAGTGATCCGGGCAAAAACCCTGGAAGAGTTTCTGGCATTGGCCACCGGCCTGTCTGCCCAGCCGATCCCTGGCGGGTACAACGTCGGCATCCTGACCAATTCCGGCGGCCCCGGAGTGCTCTGCGCCGATAGTTGCGCAACAGAAGGGCTCGCCGTATCGGAATTGTCCAGGCAGACACAAGCGACCCTCGCATCCTTTCTGCCTCCCACAGCGGCGCTCAGAAATCCTGTCGATATGATCGGCTTTGCCACAGAAGATCAACATGCGAAGGCCGTCGAAACGATGCTCAAGGCGGACGAGACCGACGCCCTCATCATCCTGCACGTATCGGTCAGAGCGACAGATAATGACCAAGTGGCAGCAGGAATCGTGCGAGGCATCAGCGCAGCCAGACAAACAATCGGACGAAACAAACCGGTCTATCTCTGCTGGATGGCAGAAGGAGACTTGGAGCGGACATTTACCGTCGAGGGGGAAACCATTCCCACCTACCAGCACCCTGAGACTCCGGCCCGCATCCTCCATCATGCACTCACATATGACGCCTGGCGACGACAACCAATCGGGCAGGTGCCGAGCTTCAGGGATATTGATCTATCGAAGGCACAAACGATATGCGCCAAGGCGCTGTCGGAGCGTGGATCTGGCTGGCTCACCACAGAAGAGACCCATGCCATTCTCGCAGCGATGAAATTACCGCTTGCGCCAGGAGCAGTGGCAACCAGCGCAGAGGAGGCGGTGAAGTTGGCGCGCGCGATCGGATTTCCTGTTGCGCTGAAACTCGCGTCCTGTCAGATCGTTCACAAGACCGAGATCGGCGCGGTGCGGTTGAATCTGGCAGATGAACAAGCCGTGCACAACGCCTTTGAAGCGATCAGGTCCAGACTCGCGCAGGATCACAAGCTGGATGCGATGGAAGGAGTGCTCGTGCAGCCGATGCTGTCAGGCGACATAGAAGTGATGGCAGGCATGACCCGCGATCCACTCTTCGGGCCGCTGATCGCCTTCGGCTTAGGAGGCATTCACGTGGAGATTCTCGGCGACGTGCAGTTCCGCGTTGCTCCGCTGACCGACCGCGATGCAGCCCAGATGGTGCGCGAGATTAAGGGCTATCGGTTGCTGCAAGGCTACCGAGGCCAATCGCCAGCCGACGTAAGAGCGATCGAAGAGGTCCTGCTTCGCCTGTCGCAGCTGGTGGAAGAAATCCCTGAAATCAGCGAACTCGATCTGAATCCGATCTTTGCTCTACCGGAAGGACAAGGCTGCAAAATCGTTGATGCGAGAGTCCGTGTTTCGATGAATACGACTCTACCTGCAGATTAGCAGACCTCAGTTAATTCAGCCTTATTGGGCAATCTCGAGCAAATCAAAGAGCACTGTGTCCACATAGCGTTTTATCTTCTGCACTTCACCTTTGCTTTGGTGGATGTGCGTAGCAAGAGATGCTCGGTTATATACTGCTCGCATTACCTCACCAGAAAGTTCGTCGATCAGTTTCAGCATCTTCTCTGCGGAGTCCCTTTGAGTCTTGTTTCGTTCTCGGGACGTCAGGATGTATCGGGTCTTCTGTTTCATAGTGGGCTTATTCTGACCGTCCTCAGGCTTGTACCACGCCTGGGCTTCCACATCCGCATCAGGCGCCAGTTGATCAAGCGTTTCTCTCAACGACTCTCGGAACTCCGCAGCGGTACCTCGATAGGACAGCCGCTCCGAGCCAGTTAAGTCTGACAACCCTTGTCGATAGGAGGCTGCTGCGCTCGGCACGAGAGACTCAAGTGTTTTGAGAATCAAGGTCTCCTCACGGGAAAGAGACATGCTCGTCCCCAGTTGTGTCGCCGGGACTACAGGCGTGGATAGAGCAGAGATATTGAATTCTGACAACTCCTTCCTGAGCGCACCAACAGTCTTTAGATAGGTTCGGCGAACATTGCTCCCATGAGCCAGGCGCACTAACTGTTGCCATAGGCCATCGTGACGTAGGAGAGAATCGGTCTCACCGACAGTGGTAACCAAATGTGGTCGTACATCGTTGAAATAACGCGTGGCGAGTCCGACAGCCCGATCTTTAGAACTTTGGTCGTTAACGTTGACCGCTTGCGTTCGGCGCAAGGATGCGCCGAACGCTTCAACGTCGGCAATGAGTTGGCCAATCATTACCGTTTCTTCGCGCGCCGCGCCTTCTTCGCCGGCTTTCTTCGTGAAGCTGTCTTGCCATCTTCGCCGCGTGGCATACTGTGAACCACTAGGTTGTGGCCAACCGCATTTAGCTTGTACTCACCGCTTCCAACCGCATCTAGATACCCTGCGGCCTTAGCGTTTTGTAGGGTGAACTGAGTCTTCGTAAGTGGGAACTCAGCGATCTTGAAGTACGTTTCAATATCCTTGGCCGTAATACGGTCTTTGCGGTCCGCCTTCGGTGCCGCATTCGCCAGGTAATACGCCACAAGCGTCGCCATCTCGTTCGCGGACCGTGGTTTCTTCTGCTCCTTGAGGGCTTTAATATGAACCAACGATGTTGGCTGCTCAACCCCTGCTTCGGCTGCGCCCCGCGTCGCATCCACTTTAGTAGTCGATACACCAGAGGTCGAAGTCTGTGTGGGGGGGATCAAGACGATCTGGAGACGATGCAGCACATACCCTAGAACGCTTGCGCGAACGTCGCCCGATAACGGCTCAAGGGCATGGAGGACAGCCTTAATAGCCTCGATCTCTTTATCAATCTGTTCTGCCACGTGCTACCCTCCCTGAGATTAGAGCAATCGCCGCATAAGCCGTCTAGCCAGTAAGCCACTGCGCTAACATGGTTGTCTGAGCTATCGTATGGAGGGGAAGTCTACGCGGAATCCGACACTTGTTCAAATCCTCTATTTGAGGGTGGCCTGGAGAGTCCCCAACTGCGCGCGTCCAACGAGGGCCTTCTCAGGCCGCGCGTTGCGCGAGCACGGGGGACTCACCGGGCCAGCTCATCTCCGATGGCGAGGTTGATTGCTGCAGAATCTCGATGACTACGACTTCGTCGCATCCTGAAACATTGCGGCACCTTAGCGCCTTGTCTGTCAGAGCCTTGCGAATCACGGCAGCGTCTTCAGCCAAGCCTGAATGTCGGCAATCTGTTGCTCGGTCAAGGCGTCTTTTAAATGCGGCATCATGTGCCGCCCTTCGGACAGAATTCTCCAGAATGCCTGCTCGTTCGACGACACGGGATTGCCAGCCAACCGAGGGCCGATGCCTCCTGTCGCTCGCGAGCCATGACAGACGACGCAACTGGCGTTGTAGAGTCCCTCGCCTCGCTGGCTGTCCCCCATGGGATGCCTCAATGCCATCCCCCTCGAACTATGTTTATCGGCGCCCTCTGGGCCACCGTCGCTCGCCCAAACAAGATAACCATCCTCGTTGAGGGAGGCTCCCAGGAATAACACAAAGAGCGCAAAGCAAATCACCAACTGTTGCATGGACATCAATCCATTTCTCCTCCCCCTATCACGGAAACACTCCATCATTTGCGTTTCGCCGGGCCTTCATTTCTGAGGAGAGCCAGATACGCCAAGGTGTCCGTGAGTTCCTGAGTCGTCATGGTGGTGTCAGGAAACATGCCTGTGCCGGGATGGCCTTCGCGTATGGCGTTGAAGCGGGCTTTGTCGCTGGTCAATTGAAGGCTCTTGGGATTCCGCAAATCGGCAGGCTGCGGATTCAGTTGTGCAATGAGCGCAGCGGTGTCGGCAGCGAGTTGCGGTTGCCGATCTCGATACCCATCGATACCATGACAATAGCAGCAGACGCCCTTCCCGTTGAAGACCTCTCTGCCACGTCCGGCATCGCTTTGATCTGTCGCGCTCTTCTTCGACGACCGGGGACCGGCCCAGACAGGCATGTCGAATATCTCCGTGAACTGGATCGCCGACAATCCCACGAGGAGGAAGCAGACAAGAGAGAGCCCCCTGAGAATCTTGCTCGTCCGGTCAGTCATCACATCATCCTTCCATTCAATTTTTATCAGTGCTGTCCGCAACAGACCTTATAACGGTCCTCCGGAATGTTCTTCATATTCAGAAAAACTGTTTCGCGTTCTTCCGCACTGGTTACCTGATCGATGGAGGGATAGAGCACCCGCTCTTCTTTCATGTTGTGAGAACCGAGCAGAGTCAACAGCGATTGCTCTTCTTGATCGCTGTCGGGGTTTTGCTCCGCGACCTTCTGGTAAATGACTTCGAGTTGTTCTCCGATCTGGCGATGTTCGTTTCGCATGACGAAAGTCGGTCCGCCTTCAGCCATGCCGGTTTTCTCTTCCCAGAGAGGAAACAACAGATCCTCTTCCCAGACGATATGACGCTGCAAGCCGACCTTGAAGTCTTCGAACGCGTCCTTGGCCTTGGCGAAATCGGACCGCTTCATCTTCTGAAAGGTCTTGAACAACTCATCCAACCGGTCGTGATCCTCTTCAAAGAACGCGCTGATCGTCTTGCGCTCACTCATAGGGTCCCTCCGTAGACACTAGCTGCCAGGTGTTCAAACAGGCCGTCCTCTTCGTACGTCACTCGCAAATCGTAAACGAGACAGGCGCGACTCGCACAGATGAAACCTCCGACCCTTCTCGCTCTTCTCGCAAGACCCGCGAGATACGTTTCACGAACCGCTTTTGACTTTATACTCCAAATGACAGGCCACGCAGGCCTTCAATACGTTGTTGAATTGCGGCAGGATCAGTTTTAAATCTTTCGTAGGAATGATACGCGCCAATTCCTCCACCGCCGCTTGGTGCGCTTGAGCCAATTCAGCATAGTCAGGAGGACGCGGCCCCGGCTGCTGCGCCTCGGGGCGAGGCGCGTCTTGGCGCGCCAGGGATTGGGTTGGTGAGAGAAGATGCCGATGCAGGAAAAATCCGAGGTGCGACTCGGTCAGGCCTTTCGCCAACTCATAGTCCTCTTCGACCAGCGCGTTCACGATCACTTGAATCGTTTCCAGATGCTGCAACATGACCGCGCGATGCTCTTTTCCAGCCGATGGAGACAAGGGAATAGGCTGCCTGGTATCGGAGGTGAGATAGGGATTCGAGCGCGCTTCCTCCCGATAGGGCTCTCTCTCGACACAACCGGCTGATAACACAGCCAAAATGGCCACCAGCGCCACTTCCCAGAGAATGACCTGTGTCCCTCTATATAATGGTAGCGATAAAATCCGAGACATTTGCACATCTCCCAATAAAATCAGATTGTTAGAGCCATCAGGCCGTCTTTTCAGCCTTTTCCACCTGTTCCCAGTAGGCGTTCACCCTGCCCTGAATATGAGCGATCACGTCTGTCTGTACCGTCGGCTCGAACAGGTGGCGGAACCGGCCTTGAAGCTTGAGGTAATCTTCAACCGGCTGGAGCTTGGGCCTGTAGGTATGCACCACTGCTCCATTGAGCGCTTCCTTGAGCGGCCAGAGCCCGCACTCGACCGCGAGCCTCGCCACGTCCGGCGTATGGGCTGGATCGAAGAGCCACCCGGTCGGGCAGGCGGCAAATGCAAGAAACAGTTTCGGGCCTGGATAGGCTGCTGCTCGTGCAAACTTTTCTTCGAGATCGAGCGGAAAGCGCGGCGACACGGTCGCCATGTAGGGAGGCTTGTGGGCGCGCCAGATTTCGAAGATGTCTTTCTTCTCCTGCGTCGTCCCGGACGGATGTTGCGCCGCGCATGGCGACGTTGAGGTGCAGGCTCCATAGGGTGTGGCAGGACTGAGCTGCACGCCGGTATTGCCGTAGGCTTCGTTGTCGTAGCAGAAATAGTAGAAGTCCAACTTTCTGGTGATGGCTCCGGATGTCGAGGAGAGGGCCATGTCGTAGGTCGAACCGTCGCCGCCTAACACCACGACTTTCAGATCCTCTTCTTTCGGCAGCCGGCCTTTCGCGATCAACACATCGAGCGCATCCCGCACCCCCTGCGCGCCGGCCGGCGCAGAGCCCATCGTCGTGTAGAGCCAGGAGGCATCGAGCGGCGTAAAGGGAAAAGCCGCCAAGTTCGTAAAGCAGCCGGCCGCATTGACGTAGACGACGTGACTGCCGAGCACTTTGGACGCGAGCCGCAAAGATTCCAGCCCACCGCAGCCGGCGCACAACGACGTCCCGGGAAACACGTGCTCCTCACGGGGGATCTGATGCAGCTCTTTGAAGATGTGGGGCTCCCAGGCCATATCGTCTTTCACTTGCCCGTTTTGAGATCGTGCGCGAGATATTGCAACTGCTCCATCTCCCGATGCTCGCTTTCCGTATAGAGCAGGACCGGCCCGATCCCTTGGCCGCGGATTCCCGCCTCTGCCGTCTGTTCAAAGATCGCCCGGAACTCGCCTTCCGAGATATTTTTGCCTCCCAAGCCTCCGATGAACGAACAGAGCGCCCGCGGCCGCAACGCTTCATGGTACAGACAGGCTGCGACCTCCTGAAAGAGAATGCCTCCCTGCCCCGGAGAGAGATTCTGATCCAACACTGCCACGGCCCGCCTGCCCTGCAAGGCCTGGCGGATCGCATCGGCCGGCCAGGGGCGGATCATGCGCAGCCGTAACAGGCCCACTCGCTTGCCCTCTGCCCTGGCCACATCGACCGCTCCCTTGCCTTTGCTCGCAAAGGCGTTGGTCATGATCAACACATCCTCCGCGTCATCGAGCCGATACCCCTCAACCACGTCGTAGCGGCGGCCACAGAGTCGCTCGAACTCGACCGCAGCCTCCTCGTGAACACGCAAGGCATTCATCGAGGCGAGATGCATCTGGTGCCGGAAGTAACTGTACGTGGCGCCGCCGAATACCGCTGTCCCCAACGCATGGGGCGCCGAGGCTTTGAAGCCCAAATGAGTCGGCCGAAAGGGCGGCAGAAAAGCCTGCACCATCGCGGGGTCCGGCAGGACCACCGGCTCGCGAGTGAAGGACAAATAGAATCCGTCGAGGTTAACCATAACCGGCAGGCAGACGCGCGGATCTTCTGCGATGCGATAGGCCATGAGAATCGAGTCCACGACCTCCTGACAGGTCTCCGCATGGATCTGGAGAAAACCGGAATCGCGCGCCGCCAGCACATCGTTGTGATCCGGCTCCAGCGTGATGGGAGAAGCCAGGGCCCGCGAAACATTCACCAGCACCAAGGGCACCCGCCAGCCGGCGATGGTGTATAGCACTTCAAACGCATGGAGCAGCCCCTGGCTCGACGTGGCCGTGAACACGCGGGCCCCAGTCGCAGCAGCAGCCCCCGCCGCAGTCATCATCGAATGCTCCGAGTCCAAGGTGACGAAGCGAGCGTTCAAGGTTCCATTGCCACACCAGGCTGACAGGGCCTCGACGATTTCCGTTTGCGGAGTGATCGGAAAGGCCGGCACATAATCGACGTCAGCCAGGCGAGCCCCCCAGGCCGCAGCAAAATTGCCGGTCATCATGTCTGCGGTCATCGCCATCTCCGTCGTTCGTGAAGCGTCGCTCGTCGTTCGCGGAACAATCTCGGAACCTTCCGCAATGCTTGCTGCTTGCGCTTCACGAGATACGCTTCACGATTCACGTCCGACCTCCGTCTCCCGCTCGACCGTCAAGGCATCGGTCGGACAGACTTCGACGCAATCCAAGCAGCCTTTGCAATGAGGATAGTAAATCGCCGGTTTGCCATCCGGCTTGATCGTGATCGCCCCCTCCGGACAGTTGGCAAAACAGAGCCAGCAGCCATTGCACAGGTCCGGACGCAAGACTGGCCGAAACGTGCGCCAGCCTGCCACCGAGCGGATCGCTGAATTAGGGCCTGCGGTAATTCTTGCGGTCCCTCTGGTCGGCGGGTCGTAGGTTGGTGTGCGAAGCGGCACCGGCGCCGACGGCCTGCGTAAGCCGACATCGATGTCCACCATCGGCACCCTCTCATAACAGTGCGCAGCCACAGTTTGATTACGTTCGATCATGGAAGCCGCAAGTCCGAGCTCCGCCAACTCCCGTGCAATGGCTTCGCGGATCGACTCCTGACCAAGCCCAACGAGTCTGCCCGCCACGGCACCGAGCAGGGCGCTGATCGCGGTTCGTTTGCCAAACTGCTGCAGGGCGATACCAGTCAAATCCAGCGTAGTGAAACGGCCAGGCAGAGAGGTCTGGGACTGGAGTTGCTCGGCTGTGAACGACGAATTGACGAAGACGACCGTCCGTTCATCGATCCCGTCCAGCACATGGGCCGCAGGATCGTGCATGAGCGAGGCATCGGCGATGACGACAAGATCGGGATGGACGATGACGCCCCGCTCGCGAATCGGCTCCTTGGCCATTCTCGTGAAGGCCGCCACCGGCGCGCCGCGCCGTTCCGGCCCATAAATCGGCGAATCCTGCGCTACGAACCCTTCGAGGAACGCCGCCGTTCCCACGATGCGGCTCGCAGTCCTGGCTCCCTGCCCCCCTCGGCCATGAAAACGAACGGCTCGCATCGGGTTATGTCCTCAGTGCTGCCTGAGTCTCCCCCGCTTGTGCGCAGGCCACACAGGCAGGGGCAGCAGGGAGCGCCTCCAGCCTGGACTGGGGGATGTCCTGTCCACATTGCTCGCATCGGCCATACCGCCCGGCCTCCAGCTTGACGAGCGCCCGGTCGATCGCCTCAATCTCGGCCTTCATCCGCTCATCCAGACGATCAAGCAGCTGAACCATCGTCTCCCCCTGCCCTCGCTCCTGCGCTTCGCTTTCGACATCGGTTTCCAGCCAGAGCAGCTCGTCTTCCGTCTGGGCAACCTGACGAAACAGCTCACGCCGTTGAGCGAGTAACTTCTTTCGAATATCGGCGACCGTGAGCATCACAACGCCCTCCCTCATAACGGCAACGTCAGCTACAACATTTATCCATTTTTTCCTTCACAGCCTCTCGTCCCGCCTTGACCGCCGCCTCGACATCCGCGGCTTTCTCTGCAATGAAATGCTTCCCCCGCTCAATGGTCTCATCAAGGGCGGCTCGCGCCTCCTTCGCCTTCTCCAGGACTTCCTCCTCGGCCCTCCTGGCATATCTCTTCAAATCCTGGCGCGTTTCCTCTCCCGACTTCGGGGCGAGAAGCAGACCCGCCACCACTCCGGCCACGGCTCCCCCTAAGAATGCCAGTGCAACAGCCTGTCCTGAACATTTGCTCTCGTGATTGTCCATGATCATTCCTCCTTGGATAAACAGGGTCCTGTTCGATTGAAAAGCGAAGGCCGTGCCAGAAAAACAGAAACAGCACATGGTCGATTGCTGTGATTTGACAAGGCCTTAAGGAATTGCGTGAAGAGAGAAGCCCTGTCTCCTGGGGCATTCCAGGTCTCACGAAAAATGAGACCTGGCGCGAAAGGCAACAATCCCGCTTGAATAAAAGGGAGTGGCTGCGCAGACTGTTTTATACACCATATATTGTGGAACGGTTCCACCCTTGCTACACTTCACTTCCGTAAGTGAAAACAATGGCAACTCTATAGTGTGCGCACACTATGTGGAAGCCCATCTGTTCCAGGTGCGCAACCAGTTACAGCCCTTCAAGGGGGTAAGTCTACCGAGTTTCCTGCCTGAAACCGGATAACGCGGCACAGCCTATGGGTGCAGAATCGAACCAATGAACAAATCTGCCTTCGCACAAAAGATGCGTTTCGGGCTGATTGCCCTCTTCTGCCTGCTCGCACTCGTGGCAGAAGTCGTCGAGTATCAATTCTTCACGCATCTCAAAACAGAGGAGAAAACATTCGTCACGAACGAGTTGGCCAGCATCGGTCAGCTCAAGGCAGGCCAGCTTGCGGCCTTTCTCAAAGAACGCCGGGGAGACAGCCTGGTCATCACGGACCTGTTGTCTCTCGGGCTGACTCAACGCTGGTGGACCACCAAGAAGAACGACCTGCCCGCATCGCTCCAACAGCCACTGAAATCCGCGGTGGCCTACTACGACTATACCGGTGCGATGATTCTCGACACCAAGGGGAACGTCCGCTTCCGCATCGGCAACTCCATGCGCTTGTCCGAGAAGGGGCAGTCCCTCGCACAACGGATATTGCAGACGGCGCCCCCGCCGTTTTCAGAACTCTATGCCGCCGACCAAGCTGCGCCGGAACAGCTGATGCTGGACACGTTCGCCCCGATCAAGGGACCAGACAAAACCACGACCGTCGGCGTGCTGGTGCTGCGGGGGAACTGGCCGGACCTCTTCACGATGATTCAATCCTGGCCGGTGGAGAGCCGTACCGCCGAAACCCTGCTGGTCAAGCATGACCGCAACCAGGTGATCGTGCTCAATGAACTCCGCCACAAAACACAGACCGAGTTGAAGCCCCGTATGCCCCTCAGAATAGGCGCAGATGCGCCTCCCTGGCCGACCATCAAAGCCGCGCAAGGGCAGTACGGCCCCCTGGAGTCTTTCGACCATCGCGGCCAGGCCGTACTGGCCCACATCCTTCCAGTCCAAGGCACCTCCTGGAGCATGGTGGTCAAGGTGGATACCGAGGAGGTTCTGGAACATCTTCGATTCCTACAGTCGATCTCGGCCACCGGCACCCTGATCGCAGCCGCATGCTTAGGACTGTGGGCGCACGGCTGGCAACGTAGACGGGAACAGGCCAGGGTCCGGCACGAAGCTCAGCAAATCGAGCATCGTCTTGCGGCAGTCATCGACTCCGCCATGGATGCCATCATCTCCGTGGACGAGGACCAGCGTATCGTGCTGTTCAACCCGACAGCAGAACGGTTATTCGGGTGCACCGCACAGGAGGCGTTTGGCCAACCGCTCGACCGCTTCATCCCGGAGCGGTTCCGCGACGCGCATCGTGAACACATCCGCGCGTTCGGCCTGAGCGGCAAGACCACCAGCGTCAGAGGCGCGTTGGAGACCGTCAGCGGAATTCGGGCCAACGGGCAGGAATTCCCCGCGGAAGCGTCCATCTCGCAGACGCAGACCGACGGGCACACACTCTACACCGTGATCCTGCGCGACGTCAGCCAGCGCATGCTGACAGAAGCGGCGCTGACCCAAAGCGAAGAGCGGTTGCGCCTGGCCCTCGTCGCTACCAACCAGGGCCTGTACGATCTCAACCTCCAGACCGGAGAATGCATCGTCAGCCCGGAGTATGCGCTCATGCTCGGCTACGATCCGGCAGAGTTCCGCGAGACCAACGCCGCGTGGCGCGAACGGCTGCATCCGGACGATCGCGAGGAGGCGTACCGGACCTATGAGGACTTCGTGGCCGGCCGCCGCGATGAGTATTGCGTAGAGTTCCGCCAGCGCGCGAAGACGGGGGAGTGGAAGTGGATTTTATCGATCGGCAGTCTGGTCACGCGCTCGGCCGATGGGCAGCCGCTCCGCATGCTCGGCATCCACAAGGACATCAGCGAACGCAAGCGAAGTGAGCTGCGGATCGAGGCTTCGTTGCGCGAGAAGGAGACCCTACTGCGCGAGGTGCATCACCGGGTGAAAAACAATCTCCAGATCATCTCCAGCCTGCTTCATTTCCAGGCAAAGAAGGCTCAGAAAGGGCACGAACAATCCATCTTCTCCGAGGGACAGGACCGGCTGCGCGCCATGATCCTCCTGCATGAGCTCCTGTATCGTTCGACCGACCTCCACCGCATCCCCCTCGGCGAGTACCTCAAGACGCTCACGGATCAACTCCGGCGCTCCTTCCGCGAGGCCGCCAACCACATTCACCTCCGGGTGGAGGCGGACGACCTGTCGGTACCGGCGGCCATGGCCCTGCCTTGCGGCATGATTGTCACGGAACTGGTGACGAACGCGCTCAAATACGCTTACCCCATCGGCAAGAGCGGTCCGGTGTTGGTGCGCATCGCCGCCCGCGAGGGCTCCTTTCTTCTCTCGGTCTCGGACGAGGGCACCGGTCTTCCGACAGATTTCGATCTGGCGCAGACCGGTTCCTTTGGGCTGCAATTGGTCGCGAATCTTGCGGATCAACTGGAGGCCACGCTCACCAGGCCGCCAGGCACCGGCACCGAGATTGTCCTTGAGGTACCCATGCCCTCCAGAGCCGTGGCACCGGAGCGCCCAGTGGACACTCGCGCGCAACCATTCCACCAATCTGAAAGCCTATAATGGCACGCATCTACATCGTGGAAAACGAGGCGCTGATTGCCATGGAGATCAGCGATCGCTTGACGCAACTGGGCTACAACATCTGCGGCCGAGCGGCACGCGGCGAACAGGCGTTGAAAGAGATCCCCCAGGCCCGCCCCGACATCGTGCTGATGGACATCCGCCTGGCCGGTACATTGACCGGCATCGAAACCGCCGCCAAGCTGCGCCAGCTCCTGGACGTGCCGGTCGTCTTTCTCAGCGCCTTCTCCGATGCCCAGTTGGTCGAGGGAGCTATCGGCACTGGGGCGTTCGGGTATCTGGTCAAGCCCTTCGACGAACGCGAGCTCCATGCCACGCTCCAGGCAGGACTCTATAAACACCGCATGGAGCACCAGCACCTGCACGCTCGAACGTTGGAAAACCAGCTGCAGATAGCCGGCAGCATCGCCCATGATTTCAATAATCTGCTCCAGGTCATCACGGGCCATCTGGCCCTGGCCCGGACGGCCTTGCTGCCGGGCAACAGCGGCATAGCAACAAACCTCGATGAGGCTATGCGTGCCGCGCAAACCGCGGCAGACATCATCGGCACATTGCTGGTCTATACGGGAAAATCACACGCCGAACTCAGGATGATCGACCTCAATAAGATCGCGCTAAAGTACTCGGCGTCCTCGCCGCTCCCTCGCGGGTCAACCAGTCGGCTGCAGCTGCGCCTGGGCGACGGGATTCCGTCCATCATGGCCAACGAGGAACAGGTGACACACCTTCTCAATCAGTTAGTCACCAACAGTGCCGAGGCCATCGGTGCCGGACCCGGGACCATTGAACTCAGCACGGGGGTAATGGAATGCGACGAGGACACGCTGTCCCACAGCCACGTGGAGGGAACCGCGCGCCCAGGGACCTTCACCTATCTGGAGGTGGCCGATGACGGATGCGGCATGGATGACGCCACCCTCCAACGGGCCTTCGACCTGTTTTTTACCACCAAGTTCCTGGGCCGGGGGCTTGGCTTGCCGTCCGTCCGCGGAATCGTGCAATCGCATGGAGGCGGGCTCCTGGTCACCAGCGACCCAGGACAAGGCACCAAGGTTCGCATCCTCTTCCCCTTCCAGAACAGACCGCCTGCCGCCACAGAACCGGCGTCCCTTCAGCAGGCCAGGGAAGACCGGGTCGATTCGGCGAAGACAATTTTGGTGGTGGATGATGCCGCCATGATACGGTTCTTGAGCCAAGAGGCGCTGGAACTCGCAGGCTATCAGGTGCTCACCGCCGACAGCGGCGCAGCAGCCCTGGCTCTATTCCAGGAGCACCATCACGAGATCGGCTGCGTCCTGCTCGACCTGAGCATGCCGGGGATGGACGGCATCCAGACCTTCGAGGCGCTGCAACAGATCAGGCCTGGCACGAAGGTGCTGCTCGTCAGCGGCTATCATCCTGACGCGCTCCGCCTACAATATGGAGAAAAAGGATTCAGGGGTTTCCTCAAAAAACCGTTCCCGCTGCAGGCACTGTGCGATGAAGTGGAACGGCTGCTGAACAGCGCATAGGCGCCGGACCTGACGGAACAGTTCATGGATACCACACGCATCTACATCGTGGAGGACGAGGCGCTGATCGCGATGGAGATCAGCGATCGCTTGACGAAACTGGGCTATGCAGTCTGTGGCACGGCGGCGCGCGGCGAACAGGCGCTAGAAGACATTCCTCGAGCCAACCCCGACATCGTACTGATGGATATCTGCCTGGCTGGTGAATTGACCGGCATCGAAACAGCCGCCCGGCTGCGCCAGCTCCTGAACGTGCCGATCGTCTTTCTCAGCGCCTTCTCCGATACTGCCTTACTCAGGGAGGCTCTCGGGACCGAGCCGTTCGGGTACCTGGTCAAGCCCTTCGAAGAACGCGAGCTGCATGCCACCCTCCAGGCCGCCCTCTCCAAGCACCGGCTGGAACGCTCGCTGCAGGAAGCCAATGCCAACCTGGACGAAACAGTCCGGCAACGCACGTCCGCGCTCATGCAGAGCGAGGCGCAACTCCGTGATCTCTTCAACGGCACGAGCGACCTCATCCATAGTGTCGCGCCGGATGGACGCTTTCTCTTCGTGAACCGGGCCTGGCGCGAGACGCTGGGATACTCCGCAGACGAAGTCGCAACACTAAACGTCTTTGACGTGATCCAGGCCGAGTGCCACGATCATTGTCGCAGCTTCATGCAACGGATTATCGCCGGCGAGAATTTAGGACTGGTGGAAATCTCTTTCCAGGCGAAGAACGGCCGCATCGTCGTCGCGGAAGGCCAAGTGAGTCTGCACGTTGAAGACGGCAGGCCTATGGCCACACGCGGCATTTTCCGAGACATCACCGAACAGAAAACCTCCGAGAACACAGTCTACGCACTCAACAAGAACCTCGAACACCTCGTCGCCGAGCGCACCGGCGAGCTGCGCGAGAGCGAAGAACGCTTACGGACCCTCTTCGAACAGGCGGCGGTGGGCGTCGCGGAGATCGACACGGCAACGGGACGTTTCATCCGGGTCAACCGCAAGTACACCGAGATCATCGGCTACTCCGTGGAGGAGATGCTCGCGCTCGACTTCATGACCATCACCCACCCCGACGACCTCGCATCGGACCTCGCCCAGATGGAGCGACTCAGGTGTGGCGAGCTGCACGAGTTCACGATGGAGAAGCGGTTAGTACGCAAGGACAGCTCGATCATCTGGGTGGAGTTGACCTGCTCGCCCCTGTGGGCACCGGGCAAGGCACTGGCCAGACACATGGCCGTCGTGAAAGACATCAGCGGGCGCAAACAGATGGAGAGTCAGTTGCGTCTCACGCAATTCGCCGTGGACCGCGCGGTTGACGCCGTGCTGTGGGCCGATGCCGCGAAGCGGTTTGTCTACGCGAATGATGCCGCCTGCCGGTCGTTGGGCTATACGCGGGAAGAACTGCTGACGCTGCACATCCCGGACATTGCCCCACAACATGATCCTGAACGATTTCAGAGCCGGCTCGCGGCCATCAAGCACAGCCAGTCAGCTACGTACGAATCCCTTCACCGCCGCAAGGATGGGACTGAGTTTCCCGTCGAGGCCTCTATCGCCTATCTCGAGCACGAGGGACGGGGCTATACGTGTGGCATTGTTCGGGATATCACAGAGCGCACGCGAGCGGAGCAGGCGCTCGCCGAGAAGACGAGTGAGCTATCGGACTTCATCGAGCACGCCACCGTCAGCATGCACTGGGTGGGGCTGGACGGGATCATCCTGTGGGCGAACCAGACAGAGATGGATCTCCTCGGCTACCGCCGCGAGGAATACATCGGACACCACATCGAAGAATTCCATGTGGACCAGCCAGTCATCCTGGACATTCTCGATCGCCTTCGCGGCGGCGAGGTGGTGCAGGAATATGCCGCCCGTCTGCGGAGCAAAGACGGCTCGATCAAGGACGTGCTGATCGATTCAAGCGTCTTGCGGAAGAATGGCACATTCGTTCACACCCGTTGCTTTACCCGCGACATCACCGAGCGCAAACAGGCAGAAACAGCCCTGCAGTCGTCCCAGGACCAG
>CAYHQK010000002.1:0-41110 GCA_964358535.1 uncultured Nitrospira sp.
CCGGAGCTCAAGGCCCTGTCAGATATTACCGGGGACCCCTACTTTATTGACCCGGCACATGACGATTTCCGCCTGCGCCTCGATACGCCGCTTCTCAAAATCGGTCGGTTTCCCTACCTTGGCGCTCTGGCCCCAGCCGCCAGCGCCGCCAGTCGTTAGACTAATAAATAGCATTGAATCAATGAGATAGAGATCTGCCGTCAGGCTGGTTCTCCATGTGCTATGCTTAAAACGTGGCGTAAGTCGATGGGCGGTCAGTCTCTGGCGTGGGAATTGCTTTATTTCTTGTTCAGTCAAACAAACAGGAGCGCGACCGTGGCAAGTTATCGACAAGAGCATGAAAGAACGGGAGGAGACGGAATCCCGTCTCTCGACGATATTGAATCAGGCAAGTTGGTCGGTGCCGTGCTGCCCATGTCAGAAAAGGCGCAGATTCAAATGCGCAACAGCATCGAAGTGATCGATTACCTCCTCAATCAAGAACGCGTTATCTGGAGCTGACAAGCTCTCGCGCTGCCTCTTCAATCTCCGATCCAACGTGCCCCCTTGACAGGCCTATCGGGCCTTCGTACGCTCTTGCCATGCTTCTTCCGTTTGTAACCAGGAGATAGACCATGGCCTACGCGCACTTGCATCATCGGCTTTCTGTCACTGTGGCCTGTCGGTTCATGATCGTGGCATCGCTTGCGTTGCTGCCTGTCGTGGCGTCGGCTGCTGATGAATTACCGAAAGAGTCGGTCTTGCCGGCAGGGATGGCCGGCAAGGCGATCCAGGCATCGTTAGAGGCCTGCAAAAAAGACGGGTATAAGGTGAGTGTGTCGGTCGTGGATCGAGCCGGTATGTTGCGCGCCATGGTCAGAGCCGATGGGGCCGGGCCCCATACGATCGATAGCAGCAGGAAGAAGGCCTACACCGCTGCCAGTCTGCGCCGTCCGACGACCGAGTTGGCGGAGCTGATCAATAAAGTGCCAACCCTGCAGGCCCTTCGCGAGATGAACGATCAGGCGTTGATCCTGGGGGGCGGTTTGCCGATTGAGATCGGCGGTGAGGTGGTCGGAGGGATCGGTGTCGGCGGAGCGCCAGGCGCGCATCTGGACGATGCCTGTGCCCAGGCGGGGCTGGATGCGATCGGCGCCGCGCAGAAAATTCCGGCAGCCAAGTGAGCTGGGCTTCTCCTATAAGTGGGCTGGTGAGCCTCCTCCTGGTTGTGCTGACCGCCTGCAATAGCGATGTGCCAGTGCCGGCTTCTGTCGAGTTCCCGGCAGATCAGGTCCGGCTGACGATCACCAGGCTCGCCACCAATCCATTTTTGTCCCGGCACGATCTTCGTCTCGCACTCGTCGGGCCTGGAGGCTGCTCCATCGAGGAGGACTTGTTCCCCAATACCGGCTATGCGAGCCGACGAAACCTCTATTTGACGCGAACGGGTTTGCTCTATGTGGTGGGCCAGTTCGATGCCCGCGTCATCGATGCGCGGCATTGCACGATCACGCTGGCCGAGTTTCGCACCCTCGATCGCTACGTGACGTTTCTTGGCATTTTCGACGAAAACGAGCAGAAGCTGTGGACCTACTTCCCTGCCAGTCAGAGGCAAGAACTCCCCTTTGAGAAACGATAAGGTCTTTCCATCGACAGGATACGTGCAGGAAGAACGCCACTCGTGGAGCCTGGCAGTGTGGCTGCCTTGGCGGTTTAGGGCTGGTGAGGTGAGCGGCGTTTCTACTGGGACGCCCGGTCCTTGAAGGTGAGCTCAGAGATGGCAGACTTGTCCAGCTCGCCTTTGCCGAGTGCGATCAGTCGCTGGTATTGCTTGTAGGTCGCCTGAGCTAACGGGACGGTGAGACCTGCATCCTTCGCTAACGCGAGAGCGATGCCCGAGTCCTTGGCCGCATGGGCCGTCGAAAAATAACAGTCATGGGCGCGGTTCTGCATATCCTCGGCGTCAGTTTCCAGCACGCGCGACGCGGCTCCCGTTTGGGCGAAGATGTCGCGCAACAGGGTCAGGTCCAGGCCGAGTGCTTCCCCAAGCCCGAGCCCTTCCGCCAGGGCGGCCGTGTTGCTGTTCATCACCATGTTGACGAGCGCTTTGACCTTCGCGGCCTCTCCTGCCGGTCCGATGTAGCGGAGGTGCGCACTCAATTTCTCCAAGAGCGGTTTCGCGGATTCGAACACATCGTGGCGACCGCCGCACATGAGGTAGAGCGAGCCTTGGCGCGCTTGCGAGATGCTGCTGGCCATGCAGGCTTCGAGGCTCCGGCCCCCACGCTGGGTCACCAGTCTCTCGATGTCGATGTGCACGGATGGCGAAAGGGTGGCGCAGTTGATGAAGAGCCGGTCCTTGGCGCGACAGAGAAGACTCTCTGTGCCGGTCTCGGAAAAGATCTGGCGCATCGCCGCATCGTCGGACACGACCGTGAAGATGATGTCGGCGAGTTCTGCGACGTTGGCAGGGGTTGCCGCCGCTTCACAGCCGAGCTCGACCGCAAGGTCGGTGACCTTGGCCTGATCCCTATCGTATAGGGCGACGATAGTTTCCTGTTGATCCCTTAACCGGCGGGCCATGTTGGCTCCCATCCGTCCGATTCCCACGAAGCCGATTGTCGCCTTAGACTGCCCCATCACGCCTGCTCCTCTGCTCGTGTTAGCATGCGCGCGAGTGTAGCATGACCGTAAGAAATCGATAACGGGGATGTGACGGAGGGTTTTGCATGCAGCAGCCTATTGTCGGGTTTCATCTGGACGAATATGGCGATTGGGTGGCAGATCTGCACTGTGGCCATGGGCAGCATGTGCGCCATCAGCCGCCGATGACGAATCGGCCCTGGGTTTTGACAGAGGCGGGCAGGAGCCAGCATCTCGGAGAGACCTTGAACTGCAAGAAGTGTGACGAAGCGGAAGTCCCGAGCGTCACGCCCCTCGACTAGGGACGTTGGCCGACCGTTTCATCCGTGCCGATCGTTTTTCCAGGGGAAGGCCGTGTTCGAGTAGCCCCGCACCTCCCAGAAACCCTTCTCATCCTTCTCCGAAAAGGTAATCTCCTTCACCCACTTGGCGCCTTTCCAGGCATAGCGTTTCGGGACAATTACGCGAACCGGGCCTCCGTGTTCCTTCGTGAGGGGCCTGCCGTTCCATTTGTACGTCAGGAGCACGTCCCGGTCGTCGCAGGCTTCGATCGGTAAATTGGTCGTGTAGTCGTCGAACGATTTGAAGAGGACGAACTTGGCCGATGGCAGAGGCTTCACCATGGCGATGATGTGTTTGAAGCTGACCCCTTCCCACTCGTTGTCGAACCGGCTCCAGCTCGTGACGCAGTGGAAGTCGGAGACATCTTTGAATTGGGGTTGAGCGAGGAACTCTTCCCAGGTCCAGGTAGCAGGATTGGTGACGGCTCCGCCGATCGTCAGTTGCCATTCCGAGAGGGGGATCTCCGGCTTGAATCCAAGATCCAGGACCGGCCAGGTTTCGACGAGATGTTGCCCCGGCGGCAGGCGATCATCTCCTTCGTAAAACACTTCCCGTTCTTCGCCGCCCCGGCGGGCCTTGGCCCATTGTTCCTTGGTTTTGATGAGTCGGTCGTTCTGCTGGTCCATTGTCGCCTCCCGGTCTAGCAGGCTGTTGAAAAAGTCGCTCTCACGAAGCGTGAAACGTAAGATGTGAAAGGTGAAACGAAGGGCTGCAAGTGCTCCTCCTCCGAAACCTTTCACCTTTTACGTTTCACTTTTCACGCACAATGGGGACGGCCTTTTTGAACAGCCTGCGGATGTGATTAGGTTACGGGAGCAGCAGCACTCCTGACAAGCCGCCCATTGGACCTATTGGCGCATTGCCCCGATTGACACCCATGAGAGGAGTCCCCATGATATCCGGCATAGAACTATGACGAATTCCATGACAACGACTATTCCTGCGAGCGGATCGAGCCGGGGCAAGATTCTGATCGTGGCGGCTCTTACCCTGGCGATCGGCTTGTTTTGGTATTTCGATCTCGGGCGGTTTCTCTCGCTGGGCTCCTTGCAAGAGAATCGCGATCAGTTGCTGGCCTTCACTGACGCACATTATGCGGTTGCGGTCGGACTGTTTATTATGACCTATGTCGCGGTTGCAGGTCTGTCGCTTCCCGGCGCAGCGATCATGACTCTTGCCGGCGGGTTTCTTTTCGGCAGTCTGTGGGGGACCCTCTTTGCGAATCTGGGGGCCACGACTGGTGCGACTCTGGCCTTTCTGTCCGCGCGTTATCTCCTGCACGATTGGGTGGAGCGGAAATTCGGCGGACTGCTCGGCCCGATCCAGGCGGGATTCGCGAAGAACGCCTTTAGCTATCTGATGACCTTGCGGCTCATCCCTCTCTTCCCATTCTTTCTCGTCAATATGGTCTCGGGGCTGACGCGGGTGAGCCTTGGCACGTATGTGGCTGCGACCGCCATCGGCATCGTCCCCGGAAGTTTCGTGTTTGCCTATGCGGGGCGGCAGCTCGGGTCGATCAATTCGTTGCGCGAGATTGCCTCGCCGAACGTGTTGCTATCCTTTACGTTGCTCGGACTGCTGGCGCTGGTGCCTGTCCTCTACAAGAAGTTTGCAGCCAAGCCACTATGACCACAACTCCGTGAAACGCGAGGCGTGAAACGTGAAATGTAAAAGAACATGGGGATCGCTACGATGAGTCGCCAGGAAGAACCTTTGATGCTCCCGGACGACGAGCACAACCGGACGCTCATCGAGAATGTCCATCCGTCGACCTGGGTGAATCCTGATTCAACCGACCGCTACAATCTCGTGGTGATCGGGGCAGGGACGGCTGGGCTGATTACGGCGGTCGTTGCGGCGGGCCTCGGGGCGAAGGTGGCCTTGATCGAGCGGCGCTTGATGGGCGGCGACTGCCTGAACGTCGGCTGCGTGCCCTCCAAGGGCCTGATTCGAGCGGCGAAGGCCTGGTCCGCTCTCAAACAGGCGGAAGAATTCGGGATCCATATTCCGCCCGGCGTGACCTACGACTTTGGCGCAGTCATGGCTAGGATGCGGAAGCTGCGCGCGAGGATCAGCCAGAATGATTCCGCCCACCGGTACAAGTCGCTCGGGGTGGATGTCTACATTGGTGAGGCCAGCTTTGCCGATACAGAGACAGTGGGGGTCGCAGGACCAGCCGGCAACCGGACCTTGAGGTTCGCAAGGGCCGCGATCTGCACGGGGGCGAGGGCCTCCGCTCCGCCCATTCCAGGCCTCTCAGAAACCGGCTACCTGACGAATGAAACGGTTTTTTCGTTGACCGAACTTCCGTCCCGCCTGGCGGTCATCGGAGCCGGGCCGATCGGATGCGAACTGGCGCAGGCCTTTGCCCGGTTCGGCAGCCAGGTCTATCTGGTCGAGGCGCTGCACGGGGTGATGCCGAATGAAGATCGGGACGCGGCGCTGATTGTCCAGCAGTCTCTACTTCAAGACGGTGCTCAGTTGCTGTGCTGCGGTAAAGATCTCCGCGCGGCCAACAGGGAGAGCGGTAAGCAGTTGACGGTCGAGTCCCATGGCCAGAGGTATGACGTGACGGTGGACGAAATTCTCGTCGGCGCCGGTCGCACGCCGAATGTGGAGGGGCTTGGGCTGGAGGCGGCCGGGGTGGAATACGACAAGACCGGTGTGACGGTGAATGGCCGGTTACAGACGACGAACCCTCGCATCTTCGCCGCCGGGGACATTTGCTCCAAGTATAAGTTTACCCATGCGGCCGATGCGATGGCGCAGATCGTCATCCAGAATGCCCTCTTTCCTCATCCGCTCGGGCTGGCCTATGCGAATGTGGATTCGCTGATCATGCCCTGGTGTACTTTCACTGAGCCGGAGATCGCCCATGTGGGTCTGTACGAGGCGGATGCGAAGGCCCAAGGTCTGGAGGTGGAAACTTATACGGTCAAGCTGGACGAAGTGGATCGCGCGATCCTTGACGGAGAAGAGGAAGGGTTCGCGCGAGTGCATATCCAGAAAGGCTCCGACAAGATCCTGGGGGCGACGATCGTGGCGGCCCATGCGGGGGAGATGATCAACGAATTCTCCGTGTTGATGAAGGCGGGAGTCGGAGCCAAGGTGATTGCCGGGACGATCCATCCCTACCCGACGCAGGCGGAGGTGAACAAGAAAGCCGTGAACCTCTGGCGGAAGGCGCACCTTACTCCACGCACGAAGGTCCTGCTGGTGAAGCTGTTTGCCTGGCTGAGGAGGGGATGAGGAAGGGACGGTTATCCCGGTGCTCGCGCAACGCGCGGCCTGAGAAGGCCCTCGTTGGACGCGCGCACGTCAGGATAACCGCCCCGCTCTCATTGCGGAGATGGATGAAAAGAGGGGCCTGGCCGTTTGTGCTTGTGGTGATGGGGTTGCTGATTGCGCCTGTGGCTGCGAGGGCTGAGTATCCGTCCGTGATCGAGGTGGGGAAGTTTTCTGGCGGGACAGTCGGGCAGGCGCTGCCGGATGGCTGGAAGCCTCTCACGTTCAAGAAGATCCCCAAACAGACCCGCTATGAATTGGTGAAGGATGGCGAGCACGTCGTGGTGAAGGCCATGAGCGATGCCTCTGCTTCCGGTCTGACGAAAGAGGTCAGGATCGATCCCAGGGACTATCCGATCATTCGCTGGCGCTGGAGGGTAGAGAAGGTTTTGGCGCGGAGCGATGTGACCAGAAAAGACGGAGACGATTATCCCGCCAGGCTCTATGTCACCTTTGCCTATGATCCGGAGAAGACTAGTTTCTCCAAGAAGCTTGCCTATCAGGCGGGGCGGGTCCTCTTCGGGGAGATCCCCATTGGGGCGCTCAACTACATCTGGGACCGGAAGGCGCCGATCGGCACGATCGTCGAGAATGCCTACACGAGTTTCGCTCAGATGATTGTGGTGGAAAGCGGACCGCAAAAAGTCGGAACCTGGGTCGAGGAGGAGCGGAATATCTACGAAGATTATACCCGCGCGTTTGGGGAGGAGCCCCCGACGATCAACGGGGTGGCGATCATGACGGACACGGACAATACCAGGGAGCGGGCCACGGCCTATTACGGCGATATTGTCTTTCTGCAATCGGTGAAGGAGTCGCCCCGGTGAGCCTGTGTCGCCTGGTGGCTTATAGAGAACGGGCTGACCTGTTCAGGGTCAGCCCGTTCCTGGACACCACCGCGCTGGAAGTGGGTGCGCGGATTCAAACTGTGGGCTACTGAATAGAATTCGCGAAGCCGCCTCGCGTAATTTCAGCGCGGACAGTGTCCCCGACATTCTTCTTCTTGAGATACTTCGTGCCCCGGCCGACGTACATCTGGACGCGCTTACTTTCGAAGTCTTCAATCGTGTACACGTCGCCTTCGACATCCTTAATGGTTCCGCCGATGGTTCTCCAGGCCGGACCGGGTTTGCTGTCGTGCTGTCCCCACTTCGGCGCCGCCGGAGTGGCTGGGACTGATCCGATTGACGCAGCCGCCGCAGCGGCAGACGAATGAGACTTCTTGGAACTATTCGCCATCGCTGGCGCTGTTGCCAGAGCCATGATGGCCAGGGTGGCAATAAGGATCGGCAGAACCTGTCTCTTGCTATTCGTCTCCATCGCGGGAACCTCCTGTAAAAGTTTGGACAGTGCGCACGTCTGGAACTTCCAATGAGCAAGCCACATGCCAAATGGACTGACCCTGAAACCTGTGCGTTGCTGACGGTTAGAAGTCAATTAAGGGTGGGGCATGTATCTAGACGAAAAAATGGAGAAAAGGCGGCGGCGGTCTGTGCAAATCTGCTCGAAATTGGTTGAGGCCCATTCATCACGGTTTACATTTATTTCAGCTGACCCCGACCGATGCCGCAAATTTCTGAAAGTTGGTGCCGGCTGGCTCTCTGGGTCTCATGATATTCATCGACGTGGAATCAATCCTGCGCTGTTATGGCGAGACTTTGTTCTGGCTATTCGTAGCTAGCGGAGGGGAACATTCTGAGCCGTTAGAAATGTCATGGCGACTAGGGTTTCCCCTCTCTAAAATGGGCAAATGGGCCTAGAGTGCAAATGGACCTAGTAGAAAATTAACTTGCAATGTAATATCCCCCAGTCAGGATAGTGATTCAGACTGGAGGGTGTGATGACGGCACGCTTATCTGAGCAGCGCATTCTGATCGTCGAAGATCAAGAAGGGCCCTGTGCGGCGCTGATGATGATTCTTCGTCCCTTCTATCAAGTCGGGAGTGCGGAGACCGCTGCCGCAGCGCTTGAACTAGTTGTCCAGAACCCGATCGATCTCGTCATCATGGATGTCGGTCTTCCCGACTATAGCGGGATTGAGCTGCTTCGACGGATACGAGCGGCCGGAAGAGACGTCAAAGTGATTGTGATGAGTGGCGGGGGGAGCGTCGAGTCCGCTGACGATGTCCTGCAGTTAGGGGCCGTGGCCTACCTCCTCAAGCCATTTAACTTCCAAGAAGTTCTTACGCTGGTTCAGAATGCGTTGCAGGCCTCCTCTGTCGAATCACCGCCCAGGGTGCCAACGGGAGTCGGCCGCGCCTCATTAGCGTGAACGTGGATTTTGCCCGTCTTTCTCCTGCCGTTTTGGTTGAGCCTGTCTCCCGCTGTCACGTTGATCTCATTCCTTCAAATAGACTCATGTGGTTTCGAATATAAAGCGGGGTTGCTACAATGCGGCCATGCGAGTGAACCATTGTGCGAGCTTCTAGGCCCATGGCACAGCAGAGACTTCGCCCGGCGCTGCTCGAACGGCTTCCTGTTCGGATCGTAGGGCTGCTGCGAGAGATTGGGACGCTGGGGGATCAACGGGGCTGTCACGTCTATGTCGTGGGCGGTGTGGTTCGCGACCTGTTGCTCGGGCATGTGACGCTGGACCTCGATCTCGCAGTGGAAGGGGATGGAATCGCCTTTGCGCGGGCGGTGGCTGATCGATACCGAACAGGGCTGGCGGTGTTTGAGCGGTTTGCGACGGCGCGGCTGGTCTTCCGGGACGGGCTCAAAATGGATATCGCGACGACCAGGCGGGAGTCCTACGCGGAGCCCGCGCTCCTGCCGACCGTTCAGCCTGCATCAATCGAGGAGGATCTCTACCGGCGGGACTTCACCCTCAATGCCATCGCGATGCAGCTCAATCCTGGGCAGTTCGGACGGCTGCTCGATGTCTATGGGGGGCAACGCGATCTTCGTGCGCGCAGGATCCGCGTGCTGCATGCCGGCAGTTTTCAGGACGATCCCACTCGCATCTTCAGGGCGATCCGGTTCGAACAACGGTTCAAGTTCCGTCTTGAGCGGGATACATTACGGTTGCTTACGCAAGCAGCCTCCACGAATCTGATCCAGCAACTCTCCGGCCCACGATTGCAGAACGAAATTCTTGTGCTGTTCGCCGAGCATGATCCTGTGCGCGCGATTGCGCGGCTGGCGCAGCTGAAATTGCTTCGATTCCTCCACCGCCGTCTGTGTGCCACGGCGACGGTGACGCGAGTGGTCAGAGCTGTTCCCAAGGCGCTCGCCTGGTGGAGTAGTCGATTCCCTGATGCGGTGATCGATCGACCGCTCGTCTACCTCATGGCCTTGTCGAGCGAGTCCAGTCCGGTCGTGATCGCTGCGATCATCAGGCGGTTGGCTTGTTCACGCGAGCAGGCGATGAAGGTGAGCGCCGGAGGAAAGCAGGTCGATCGCATACTGAAGAGACTCACCGATAGAGGAACCCTACGGCCATCGCAGGTCTATCGCCTTCTTGTAGATCTCCCGGACGAGGCCATCGTGTTGCTTCTGGCGAAGCAGATTAGCCGTCAACAGACAGCGCGATTGAGCCTGCTGAGGCGATATGTAGTGGCCTATGAGAAGAATAGGGTGATCACGACGGTATTGAAGGGGAGAGATCTCCAAGCCATGGGATTGAAGCCTGGACCTCAGTATGGGACCATTTTGGGGAAATTACTGGATGCGCGGATCGACGGAATGATCACCAGCGAGGCGGAAGAACGAGCCTTCGTTCAGAAGCGGCTCGGCGTTCGCGGTGATTGCTGATGAGCCAGCAGGATGCTCAAAAAGTTTGTCCAGCGTGGCCGCAGCCGATGAAAGCACCGGAGGCGTAGCCTCGGGCTACGTTGAGGATGCTTTCGAGGCGAGAACAAAGCTGGCGAACTTTTTCAGCATCCTGCCAGCAGCCTGCTAGTTCAGCGAGGTGATGGAGAGCGATACTTCATTCGGCAGCAAGAGCGTCACGTTCGCCTGATGTGTCGGGTCCGGCTGAATGAGGGCAAACAGCGGCACAGGCTGAGGCACTCTGCTCGGAGGCAAGGCCAGCAGAACTGGAAAGTCGAGCAACGGAGAAACCGTCGTCAGGCTAGCCAGGCGCAGGCGGAAGGCCATCAAGATGTCGCGCAGCCGC
This sequence comes from uncultured Nitrospira sp., assembly GCA_964358535.1. Classification (GTDB taxonomy): domain Bacteria; phylum Nitrospirota; class Nitrospiria; order Nitrospirales; family Nitrospiraceae; genus Palsa-1315. The sequence goes on from CAYHQK010000002.1 coordinate 10,367, forward strand.
CCGGTTTGATCTTCTTCTGAAAGGGATTGGCTCGTGACAATCCCCGATTCCCAAAGCGGTCTGGTGATCGTGACAGGGAACGTAATGCCGAGTTGCAGGGCGGTCGGCGTCACGTCGATCAAGGTCCCGGCCTGAATTGCCGCTTCCCGATCGCGAAGGTCTATCGGCATCACAGTGCCTTCCACTAACTCGTGCCCACCGGCTTGTTCTTGTGCGGGAGGCCCTTGAAGCTGGAGCGCTTCATTCTGTGCCGTAAGAGCCTCTGCGAATGTTTCGGTCTGGGCCGGGGCGGGAGCTTCGGTATCTGCCTGAGGCAAAGCCTTCACGATTCCGTCGTAGACCACGCGAGCTGATGCAGACCATGCCTCATTGAAGGGGCGGCCTGCGAAGGCGGCATCGGCGGCTTTCTTTTCGTCGTAGGTCAGGGATTTGGGTGGTGGTGTGTTGGTCATGTTGTAAGTGTAAGCCGCTTTGTTGGGATGTCAAGGGCTGGTGTGTTTGATGTTGATTCGGCAGCGATTATTCCGGCTGTAGCGTATCGTTGGCGGTCCAGGTGCGCCGCTGCAAGGTGCATGGTATAGTCTCGCGGCCATGGCACGAATCGACTTTTATCAGGTGTTGGGGGTCTCTCGCGATGCGTCTGACGATGCGATCAAGAAGGCCTACCGAAAGCTGGTCTTTCAGCACCATCCTGACCGCCATCCAGACAGCTCGCAGGCTGAATCCAAGATCCGTGAAATCAATGCGGCCTATGAAATCGTCGGCGATCCGGAGAAGCGTCGGAACTATGACCGGCTCAATTGGGGGGATGAAGCGACGAGGGATGAAGCGGCCGATCCGCTCGTTATCCTCGATGAGATGGAGCAGAAGCTCTTCGATGAAGGGCGCAAGGAAGTGTTCGCGGTCTTGATGAAAGACGTGATGCGGATCAGGTTCGAGCTTGCCGTGATTCGTGAGCGGACCGTGGCGGATCAAGGGTATGACACGTTCAAAGATGCCATGCTGCAGGCTCGGGCATCAGAGGTCATGGATGAGCTGGTGACTCCGGAGATGGAGGGGCGGAAACAGCGGCTCATTGAAGTGGCGCTGGAGATGCTATTGTCTCAGGGGGTGGCCAAGCGAGGCGATGCGGGAGGCGTGCGAGCGTTACGTGGGCAGCTTGAGGCGGTATTCCGCAAGGGGCGGAAGAAGGGCTATGCCGCCGCGCTGGAGCTCTTCTACGAGCGGCGTTAATCGTGAAAGGTGAAACGAAGGAGGCTCTTTTCGTTTTGCTGTTCACCTTTCACGTCTCACGCCGTCGACAGAGGTCCCGCCACGAACCGTCCCGCCTGCATGACCCCGATAATCCTGTCTCGGTCGCGGAGTTGCTCGATGTGGCGAAGTGGATTCCCCTCGAACAATAGAAGGTCCGCCAGTTTTCCCTTCTCGATGGTTCCTACCTGGTTGTGAATCCCGATTAAGCGTGCAGCGGCGGAGGTCGAGGCGAGAATCGCCTGCATCGGGCGCATCCCGAAGGCGACCATCCGTTCGAGTTCCTGGGCGTTCTCACCATGGAAATTAAAGGGCGTCCCCGCGTCCGTGCCCATCGCAATCTGGATTCCGTCCCGCAAGGCATTCTTGAAGCTCACGGCATGACGTTTCGTCATGGCTTTGGCCTTGTCGCGCGCGCTGTCCGGCACGCCGCACCCGAGTCGGCAGGAGGCGGTGGTGGCGAGCGCAGAGAGGGTCGGGACCATGAAGACGTCGTGCCCCTTCATGAGGGTGGCCGCTTCTTCGTCCATGAGCGTGGCATGCTCGATCGAATGGACGCCGGCGCGGATCGCATTCTTCATCCCCGACGATCCATGGGCATGGGCGGCGACTTTCCGCCCGGCCAGCTGCGCTTCCTCGACGGCGGCCCGGAGTTCTTCAATAGTCATTTGCGCCTGGTCCGGTGAGGTACCAGGGGTGAGGACCCCGCCCGAGGCAATGACTTTAATGACGCCGGCTCCGGCGGCGATTTGTTCGCGCACGACGGAACGGACCTGCTTGACCCCTTCCACTTCCTGACCGATAAATCTGGCATGGCCGCCGATCATGCAAATGGCCAGGCCCGCCCCGACAATGCGAGGCCCCTGAACGAGGCCGGTCTCGATGGCCTGTTGCAGCGTGAAGATGGAGTGGTCTCGCGATCCCACGTCGCGCACGGTGGTGAAGCCTGCCTCCAGGGTCTGCCGCGCGGCTTGGCTGGCTTTGAGCAGGTTCAGCGCGGGCGTTTCTTTGGCGATGGCCTCGACGACGTCCGGTTCGGCGCCGAGGCAGAAGTGCACGTGACAGTCGATCAAGCCCGGCAACAGGGTCAGGCCCCGGCCATCGATTTTGGCCGCGCCGCGTGGAATCGAGAGGTCCCGGTCCGATCCGACTGCGGCAATCGTGGCTCCGCGAATGATCACGGTGGCCCGTTCGATGGTTCGACCGGTTCCGTCGATGACGCGCACGGAGCGAATGGCGAGGGTGGTCATGGTAGATCGATAGGAATGGTGATGATGATGCCGCCCATCACATCGCCGACTTTGTAGTCGCGGCGCGGGCTATTGGGATGTTCGTTGTGGCAGGTGGCGCAGGCCTGGACCACCGCACGGTCCGGGTAGATGGCTTGGTAGTAGCGGCCTCCGTCGATCCTGACGAACCCGCCAACCGGCTTCGAGGGATCCTTGGCGACGGTATCAAGCCCCTTGCGTTCGAAGTCGGTCGTGGCTCCATTCCAGACATAGATCGGCGTCATGCTAGCCAACCGGAACGTGAACTTGAGATCTTTTTGCGCGACCAGCCGTCCGGATTCTAGGAGGAACTGTGCGGGAAGCGGGACGCCCTTTTCGTCGCGCCAATGTTCGACGGCTTCGGCCAGACCGGCCTGATGGAGTTTGCCGACAACGTTTTCAGTATAGTTGGTCCGGTTGGCCTCGATCAGCGCATGAATATAAGATGCGGCCTTGTCCGGCGGAACGAGATCCGATTTCATGTGATTGGCCAGCGTCAGGGCGAAGATCCAGTACGAGACTACTGCGACAAAGGCAAAGGCCCCGCCGCCGAGCACCCAGAGTAATGGTTTGTTGTCCATAGGGTCGATGTTCCTTTGTGGTCAGGATGCTATGCGGCTATAGACCCGTGCCGCAGCCTGGAGCGCGACTCCGGGAGTCGAGAACCAGCCTCGCCGGATAAACAGTTCTTCCAGGGCGTTGAGCAGGGTTAAGACATGCGCTTCAGTCGATGATTCACCCATCAAGCCGATGCGCCAGACCTTCCCTTTGAGTGGGCCGAGCCCTCCGCCGATTTCAATTCCATAGGTCGAGAGGAGGTTCATCCGTATCTCGGCTTCAGGAATGTGAGGGGGGACTGTGACACAGGTTAACATCGGGAGTCGATGGCCCGCCTGGGGGAGGGGCAACAGTCCGAGTTGGGCCAAGCCGGCGAGCAGGGCCTCGCTATTGAGCTGATGGCGGGCGAAGCGGGCCGGCAGCCCTTCTTCCTCGACGAGGCGCAAAGCTTCCCGCAGGGCATAGAGCATGGAGATTGGCGCCGTATGGTGGTAGGCCCTGGTGCCTTCGGCCCAGTAGTCCGCAATCAAGGTCATATCGAAGTACCAGCTCTGGCAGGGGCTGCGTCGGGCTTTGATAGAGGCCAAGGCCCGGTCGCTGAGGGTGAAGGGCGAGAGGCCTGGCGGGCAGCTCAGACATTTCTGGGTGCCGCTATAGCAGACATCGATGCCCCAACGGTCGATCTCGACCGGTATGCCTCCCAGCGAAGTCACGGCGTCTACGAGGAAGAGTGCGTCATGGGTGCGACAGAGGTTGGCGATCGGTTCAAGCGGTTGCCAGGCACCGGTCGAGGTTTCGGCCTGCACGATGGCCACGGCTTTCACCGGGCCGGATCGGCTCAAGGCCTGCTCAATGGCCGCTGGATCGATGATCTGGCCCCAGGGAGCTTCGACGCGAATGGCTTTGCCGCCGCAGCGCTCGACGACGCTGGCCCATCTCGTACCAAATACGCCATTGACCCCGACGATGACCGCATCGCCCGGCTCAACGATATTGACGATCGAGGCCTCCATGCCGGCTGAGCCGGTGCCGGAGACGGCGATGGTGAAGCGATTGTTGGTTTGAAACACGACCCTCAGCAGGGTTTGGATATCATTCATGACACCCAGAAAGGCCGGGTCTAGATGGCCGATGAGCGGCATCGAGAGTGCGCGAAGGACTCGCGGATGCACCATGCTTGGCCCTGGGCCAAGGAGCAGCCGGCGAGGGGGTGTAAAGTTCTGAACTGGCATAGTGCTCCGATATGAGAGGGGCAGTATAGCGGAGTTCAGTCGCTCTCGGCCACGGGTATTCTGCGCCGGTCCGTTCGTCCTTTCGCGCGAAAGGGGTTTCGAGCCTGAAAAACCGCGTGTTATAGTCGCAAGGATGATGGAACCAGTTTCTGCTTTCAAGGAACCGAAAGAGTACCGCTCGTGGTGGCGTGCCACCTACGTGCCGCCGTTGACCGGGTGCCAGCCCGGGCGATTTTCGCCCAGGGTGACGTGGCTGGCGGCCTTCGTGCTCGTGGTGGCCCTGCTGTCGGTTGTTCTACTGTCGGCTTCCTCCTCCAAGTTGGAGCGGGTCGAGGCGCCGGAGCAAGCGCTCAGTCTGATGGTCAGTCGGACCATGGATGCGCAGGAAGGACTGAAGCGAGCGCCTCAATGGGAGCAGCAGCTCTTTGCCTGGACCTCCGGCGGGAACGAGACGGAACAGGCCCATGCCATCGAATGGTATCGAGAGCTTGCAGGGGTCTCGACCGATCCGCTGGTGCCGCTGCAGTTGGCGATTCTCCAAGCCGAGGCAGGGCATGTGTCGCAGGCGCTCCTCTCCGCGCATGAGTGGGCCGATGCAGAGGATCCGCTGCCGCAGTTTGCCGATCTGGTGCGGGCCGCCTATGGCGAAGGCGCGGCCCCTGACGCGGACCGGTATATGTTGTGGCAAGCCGAGCTGGCCGAACTGTTGCCCTCCGGTTGGTTTTACGATCGTCTGGCCGAACGGCTGGCACGTCGCGCCAACGATGCTGCGCTGTTATCCAGGATCCAGGAACAAGCGGCAGTGCGCGTCGATCGCCAATTTGTCTGGTCGCATCGCATCACGCTTGTTGAGCTTGGCGCGATGGTCGTTGGCACGGTGGTCTGTCTGTTGCTGTGGCTCAAACGGAGCGAGGCGGCTCGTTTCGTCCGGCTCCATGAGCCGGGCGTGCCGCCGCCGTGGCCTGGCGCGATCGGGGTGGCCGTGTTGCTTCGCGGGGGCGCGCTGGGGGCGATAGGCACGGCGCTGTTTTTGATCTACGCGTCGCCGGATAATGCCTCACTCCGGGCCTTGGCCATTCCCCTGACCAATGTGCCGTTGCTCTTCTTGGCCTACCGGTACCTCTTCCGTCCGTCCGGTATGACGTTCGAAGAAGGGTTCGGCTTGGAAATCGGATGGGCGAATGTCGGCCGTCTGATGGTTGTGGTCGTGGCGGTGGTGGCGGCAGGGCTCTGGGGCGAGTGGGTGATGGATCGGCTGTCGGAGCCTTTTCATCTGACGAGCCATTGGACCGAATGGTTCGACGCCGATCTGGTCTGGGGCTCACCGTCACTGACGATCATTAGCGGCATCGAGTATGTCATTTTCGCGCCGTTGTTTGAGGAACTCGCCTTTCGCGGGATTTTGTTCGCGATCTTGCGCAGGAAGTTTTCCTTCCTGCCGGCTGCGCTGATCAGCGCTGGCATCTTCGCGATCGCCCATGGCTATGGATTGATCGGTTTCGCCAGCGTGCTCTGGAGCGGTCTGCTCTGGGCTTGGCTATACGAAAAAACCGGGAGTCTGTTGCCGGGGATTTTGGCTCATGCCATCAATAACTTGCTGGTCTGTCTCAGCGTGATGGCTCTCCTCCGCTTCTAGCAGGCTTGTGAAAACGGCCCCCAACATCGTTCTCGGCTCATCGCAATCCTCAACGTACCCTACGGGCACGCCTTCGGTTGCGACTCGCCTGCGGCCTTGCTGGAAGCCATTTTGACCATCCTGCGTTTCCTTCCGCCTCCTCATTTGATCAAGGAAAGAGCTTGGTAGAGGTCCGGGTGCTTCAGTTCATAGCCTAGCTCTGTTCGGAGTTTGGCGTTGTTGATTCGTTTTCCCGGTGAAGGGTCTTCTTGCGCTGCTGCCGAGGTTACGCCCCAGCGCTGCTGGGCCGTGTCGCAGATTCCCTTCCAGGTATATGGCACCCCGTCGCTGACGTTATAGACTTCGCTTGGCGTTCCCTTCTCGATTGCCTCCAGGCAGATCGCTGCCAGGTCTTCTCCATGAATCAGGTTCACGTATTTCCTCGATGGACCGACACGGCCTTGTGTGATCCAATCCAACGGGTTTCTTCCTGGACCGTAGATGCCTGCCACGCGCAGCAGGATGGCGCCGAGTTCGGTTCGTAAGTATTCTTCTCCCTGCACCCGTGGTTTCGTCCGGTCGATCGGGGCTGATTCGTCGATCCAGGATGGGGGATAGTCGGTGGAGTCATCGGCGACCTCGTAGGCAGAGGTGCTGCCGAGTACGACGAGGTGGTTGAATCGTGAACGCTGCGTCCCGGCCCATTGCTGCACGGCCGAGAGGGGAGTGGCTGGAAAGCACCAGATGAGGTCAGCTCCAGCTGGCAGATGGTCCCAGGTTGCAGAGCGGGCCAGATCGAATTCCAGTCGCTGCGAGAGAGGCACCATCGCGAGTTGTTGCGTTGGGTTCCGGCTGGTGGCCCAGGTTCTGGTCCCTCGCTGGACGGTCAATGGCAAGATGGACCTGCCTGTATAGCCGCAGCCAAGGATGATTAGTGGTCGGTCTGTTTGGCCAATGGGTGATTGCCGGTTGTTCTGTCGGTCCACCAACGTGGGAGGCCTTTCCGAAGGACGAGAGAGGCTAATGAGGTTCTGCTGCTAGAGCTGGCGGCGTTGGGTTGAGGCTTCCTCCGCCGTTAGCGAGCGAGCATCCGCAACTGTTGAAGCTGGGCCTCGTGGTCTGACGCACTGAGCCTCTCAAACGATTCCTGAGCTTTTGCATGAAAGACCGCCTGCTGGTCGATCGGGACTCCTAGAAGGGTGGCGAGCGATGTCACATATTCCCCCTCACCTCGGGCCAGGTCCTGTTCCAGATTCGTCTGGTTCAAGGCCGCGAAGGCGGTGAACTTATGTTCGGGGTGCAAGAGGCCATCTTCGCTGAACCAAGTGCGACCGGAGGTCGTGCCGGTCACGTTGGAGGTGGTATCCGTGGTCTCTTTGACCGTGGCCTTGAGCGTACAGCCTGACGAAAACAGCATGAGCAACGTGCTGCAGGTCAGCAGCAATGTCCTGAGAGTATGTCGCATCGGAAGACCTCCTCGGTGTGGAAGAGAGCGGATCTCTTCATCGTTGACCAAGCGCACTATACCACCGCATGAAATTCCGCCTCAAGTTCCGTGGGGCCTTCGCCGATAGCATTGATGAGCCTTTTAAGGCTGAAGCCCTGTTCCGCCCAAGGAGAATCGTTTGCAGCCTCAGGCCCTCACCCCGTTCGACCCGAGTCGCTTCTTTCAGCTGCCTGGGACTGACCCTCAGGCAGGCCGTACGATCATTGCGCAGGTTGGGGCGATTCACGCCTCAACAGATTTTTCAGGGAAGATGAGCGTCGTGACAGCAGAGGGCGATAAGGTGACCTTCAGCCTTAGCGCAGAAACTGACTTTCGTTACACGAACTACCAGTACAAGGCTCAGAGCAGTGATGCAAGTCTCGGCGTCAAAGGCGAGTCTGCCGAATCCTCTATGAGTCAGACGATGGGTCTGGCGGTGGAAGGTAATCTGAACGACCAAGAGGTCGCAGACCTGACCAAACTGTTTGCGAGCGTGACGAACATCTTCCGCAAGTTTTTCCGTGGCCAAGATGAGCAGGCGCTGGCGAAGACGGCTAACCTTGCGGAGGGGTTCGGAGACTTCTCGTCGTTGGGTGGATTGGATTTGAGCGTGGATGTGACCAGGTCCGTGATGGTGGTCGCGGCACAACTGGCGGCAGAGCCTGTCGCGTTACCTTCCGCTCAGGCGGAAGGAACTGCGAGATTTCCCATGCTTCAGCAGGACAGCCAGGGTGGCGCGCCCACCCCCTCATCACCCGCCGCGCTCGTTGCGGACTCACCCAACGGGACGCACCTCAGCGCTCCTGCGCAGGAGACGCAGAAACTCCCGTCACTGGTCCAGCAAGTCTTGGATGCCCTGGAGGGTACCAACTTGGATTCGCGCAAGGTCGGGAAGTATCTCCCGGACCTCCTTACGAAGCTGCGAGAGGATGTGCGCCATGAGCTACGTGCGGCGCGGACGGAAAAGCAGCAGTCGACGACCGATGTGCCGTTACCGACGACGAATAGCAACGCGCTATTTGCCTATCGGCCGACAACCCAGACTCCAGTCCCTCTCTCAATCAGAACCTAGGGCAACAGCGTCAGCCGCAGGGCTGGCGTCAAGTGATACGGCGAGGTGTGGAAATCCCACGCCTCGCCGTTGTCGTTTCAGCGATAGTGCATACAAACAGTTCGCTCACAATCGATGCCCCCTATTCTGCGCGTATGTGCTCGTTTGATGCGCGTAGCGAGGGATCAACCCGGGCTGCCTTGGAAGACATAAGCCAGTGAGTCTGGATGGACCATCGATAGGACGGTGCCGGGTTGGCGATGGCGCCTTTCGACACGCCGAGCCTGGGCGGACGAATCGGTTGCGCACGGCGGAGTGCGGCCCCCCCCGCCTTCCTCCACGCGTAAATGGTGCGGCTTCAGTCAGAAATGAAGGGTGCTACTAATGAAGACCACATAGGTTGAACTTGACGGAGTCAGTGAATTGGCTGAGGATATATCGGTATGCTCAATAGTTAGGCCACTTGAAGTCGAGGCCTTCCCTGGAGCTCAGAATGCAAGCTCTGGTTGATGAAGGTAGGAATTAACCGGACGAATATTCACGTTTGTTGGCAGAGTCACGGGCGCCTGGCAGGTCGTGCGCAGGGACGGCGTGCTCGGTGAGCCTTTCGACTTTCTCACCTGGTTTTAAGTACTCGCCGGAGCAGTCGGCGGCCTTCGAGGAGCTCGTCCTCAGCGTATGTGCGCCGGAGGAATGGAAGTCCGTAGATCAAGCGGTAGCTATCCGCCTTGTTCGCGATGCGGCGGCCTAACAAGTCGATGAAGCTGACGGTCGCCTGCAGGGCCCAAAGCTGAGAAGAGATGTTCCGCAATGGAGGAAAGAATGAATGAATCAAAATGAAGACTCCTCTTATGCCGCGCGGGAGACCGAGGCGGCGCTGTGTGCTTCAGAAATGCGGTACAGACGGCTCTTTGAAGCGGCGCAAGACGGTATTCTGATCCTCGATGCCGACACCGGAAAGATCGTGGACGCCAATCCCTTCATGGTGCAGATGTTGGGGTATTCTCATGCTGACTTCCTTGGAAAGGAACTCTGGGAGATCGGCTTGTTCGAAGACGTCGCGGCGTCGATGGTGGCCTTCCGCGAATTACAAGACACCGGCTACATCCGTTATAAGGATTTGCCGCTCAAAACTGCCGCCGGGCAGCAGATCGACGTTGAGTTTGTCAGCAATATCTATCTGGTTAACGACGAAAAAGTGATTCAGTGCAATATTCGCGAGGTCACGAAGCGCAAGCAGGCTGAGGAAGCGCTGCGCAAGAGTGAGCGGCTCAATCACAATCTGGTCGAACACCTTCCGCATCGTATTCTAGTCAAAGACCGTAATTCGGTCGTGCTGTTCTGTAATGCGAACTATGCTAAAGATTTGGGACTCTCACCCGAAGAGGTCAACGGTAAGGACGCGTTCGCCTTCTATCCCCGCGAACTCGCCGAGGCTTACCACGCGGACGACCAGGAGGTCATGGCCCATGGGATAATGAAGGATGTCGAGGAGCCATACCAGGCTGATGGGCAGGAACGATGGGTTCACACGGTCAAGGTGCCATATCGCGATGAGCAGGGACAAGTTATTGGTGTTCTTGTAGTCATTGAGGACATCACGGAGCGCAAGCGACTCGAAGCGCAGTTCCGCCAATCCCAAAAGCTGGAAGGCATCGGCCTGCTCGCGGGCGGCGTGGCTCACGACTTCAACAATATGCTCACCGTCATCCTGGGCTACTGCGACCTCCTTTCCAGTCGCCTGAGCCTGAACGATCGGCTTCTCAGCGACGTCTGGCAGATCCGGAAGTGTGGCGAGCGAGCGGCAGCCCTGACCCGTCAGCTCTTGGCTTTCAGCCGCAAGCAGGTGCTGGAAGTTCGGGTTCTTGACTTGAATGCGCTGGTCTCAGGCCTCGACAGGATGCTGCAGAGGCTTATCGGGGAAGATATCGACTTGCAAACCGTGCTTCCCTCTGACCTAGGCCTGATCAAGGCCGACCCGGGACAGATCGAGCAGGTCATCATGAACCTGGTAGTGAACGCCCGTGACGCGATGTCGACGGGTGGCAAACTCACCATCGAGACGGCGAACGTCTATCTCGACCAGGATTACGCTGGCAAGCATCTCGCCGTCACCCCGGGTCCGTACGTGATGCTTGCCGTGACCGACAGTGGCTGTGGCATGGACAGTGCGACCAAGGGCAGGATATTCGAGCCATTCTTCACGACCAAGGAGCAGGGAAAGGGTACAGGACTGGGTCTTTCTACCGTGTACGGCATCGTCAAACAGAGCGGTGGCAACATCTGGTGCTATAGCGAGCTGGGTCACGGCACAACCTTCAAGATCTATCTGCCGCGGGTTGAGGAAGAAGCCGTGGCTGTCACGTTGGAGAAACTTGCTCAGGCGGTATGCGGCTCCGAGACGGTGCTCGTGGCTGAGGACGAAGAGATGGTTCGCACACTCATCGTGCAGCTGCTCTCTCTTGACGGATACAAGGTCATCGCGGCTAAGAATGGCGCCGAGGCTCTGCGGGAGTGCGAGAATTTCCAGGGCCCCATCGGTCTTCTCATCACCGACGTGGTTATGCCGGGCATAAGCGGATATGAACTCATGCAGAGCATGGCAAAGATCCGTCCTGGTATGCAGGTGTTGTTCATGTCCGGTTATACGGGGGATGCCGTGCTGCGCCACGGCATGATCGAGGACGGAACGGCCTTTCTGCAGAAGCCCTTCACCAGGGCCTCCCTAAGTCAAAAGGTGCGTGAGATGCTAGACCGTTGAGGATTCTATGATTCCGGGGGACCTCAATGTAACCCCTATACTCCTGGAGGTCACGATCTCTTGAAGGAACGGGGTCGGGTCTTGCAATCGCACATGTAGGAAGCAAACTCATCCCCCTCGCCAGAAATTAAGGGGTTTGACCCCTTAATTTGTCAGGAACCATTGAACCGTCAGAATGTGGACGAGAAGAGAATTAGTATGAAGGGGAAGATCTATGGGACCTGAAGACCTGGTTCGTGTGGGCTCGTATCTGTCCGTGCTGGGCGTCATGGCTACGTGGGAACTGTTGGCGCCGCGCCGGAGGCTGACGGCTTCGAAGCTCTGCCGGTGGGGCGGGAATCTCACGATTGTGGTGTTGAATACGATTATCGCCCGGCTGTTGTTTGCAGGAGGCGTCGCAGCGGCGGCGGTGATGGCGCAGGAGCGGGGCTGGGGTCTGTTGAACTGGGTTGAGTGGCCGGCTTGGCTCGAAATGGGCCTGGCGGTGGTGCTGCTCGATTTGGTGATCTACTTGCAGCATCAGGTGTTTCATGGGGTTCCGCTTCTCTGGCGGTTTCACATGATGCATCACTCCGACCTGGACTTGGATGTGTCCAGCGGGGTGCGGTTTCATCCGGTGGAGATGGTTATCTCGCTGATGGTGAAGAACGCGGCGGTGCTGGCCTTGGGGGTTGCTCCCTTGGCGGTCGTCGCCTTTGAGATCGTGCTGAACGGCATGGCCCTGTTCAACCACAGCAATGTGAAGATCCCCTTGAGCATCGAGCCGTCTCTTCGGTGGTTCGTGGTGACTCCGGACATGCATCGCATCCACCATTCGGTGGACCCGCGCGAGACCAATAGTAATTATGGATTCAATGTGCCCTGGTGGGACCGGCTCTTCGGGACCTATTGCGCAGAACCGGCGTTAGGACAACTGGGGATGAAGATCGGCCTCGAACACCTCGGCCCTCCGGTCTGTTTGAACCTGTTCATGATGCTGCGGTTCCCGTTCGTCGCGACGCTCGGGCGGTATGTCGGGCGTACCCAACCGTGATCCCCGTCTAGCAGGATGCTGAAAAAGTTCGCCAGCGAAAAAGCCGTGAAGCGTCCCTCGTGAAGCGTATCTCGTAAGAAGCCCGCATCGGAGCTTGCGGCGAGATACGAACGGCGCTTCACGAACGACGGACAAAGAGGACGGCCTTTTTGAGCATCCTGCGGAGAGCGAAGGGGTTTGACAGCTTAAATTCGTCAAGAGTCGCTTGGGTCTGGCTGTTTTGGATTTTTAGTCACAAAGGGTTATAATTCCCCGGTGAAATTTGAGTGGGATGCCCAGAAGGCCGCAAGGAATTTCGAGAAGCACGGCGTGACGTTTCAGGAGGCCTCGACGGTCTTTCGCGATCCGCTTTCGGCGACGGCTCATGATCCCGACCACTCATTCCGTGAGCTCCGGTTCGTGACCATCGGACTTTCAAGGTACGGCAGGTTATTGACCATTTCTCATAGTGAGCGCGAAGATCGTATCAGACTTATTAGCCCTCGCCAGGCGACAAAAGAGGAGCGAAGAATTTATGAAGAAGAGGAAGCCTGAATCTGCCGATGGGCTTCGGCCAGAGTACAAGCGGTCCGATTTAGGGAAGATCGTTCGCGGCAAGTATGCCGATCGGATTCGCGCGGAGAGTAACGTGATTGTGCTCGATCCGAAGGTGGCGAAAATGTTCCCGAACGATGAAGCGGTGAACACCGCATTACGTGGGATTATGCAAGTCGCGCAGACTTCGGTCCGCGTTGCAGCGCAGGCTGCGAAAAAGCGTGGCAAGTTGGCCCGCACCGGTTGATGTTACGCTGTTCATGAGTGTTGACCAAGGTCTCAATCAATCCCCCCGTGCCGCGCGTTCCACATCATCGTCTACATGAACCATTCCGGACCATACGCTATCGGCTATATGCCATAGGCTCTTCTCTTCGGACGAGAGACGAACGACGCTTCACGTTTCACTTCCCCCCAGCCGCTCCATCGCGACTCGCTTCAGGCCGCGCAGATCCATTTTCCCTGTGCCTAGCACCGGCAGGGCGTCGACTTTGATGAAATTCGTGCGCGCGGGAATAAATAAGTTCGGCAGGCCGTTTGCCGCGAGCTTGGCGACGAGGCTTGGGATCTGCGACTCGTCCAGGGTGTGCAGGACCGCGAGCTGCTCGCCTTTTTGTGCATCAGGAATGCCTGTGACGGCGAAAACCTGTGTCTCCAGGCCGAGCGCCTGATGCAAGGCCTCTTCTACCTGCCCATGCTGAACCATTTCTCCTCCAATCTTGGAGAAGCGCGAGAGCCGATCCGTGATGGTCAGAAATCCGTCGTCATCCATCGTGACGATATCGCCGGTGATGTACCAGCCATCGCGCAGGGCCTGGGCCGTCAGGTCTTCACGCCCCAAGTATCCCTGCATGACGTTGGGACCCCTGACCAGCAACATGCCGGGAACGCCTGGCGGCAATGGCGCGAAGCTGTCCGGATCGACGATCTGCACGGAGATGCCCGGCAGCGGTTGGCCCACGGTTCCTCGCCTGGAGGTAGGCTGATAGTACCCGGCGGCGCGGAAGTCCGGACAATTGACGGAGATGACGGGGGCGCATTCGGTCACGCCGTAGCCTTCGATGGGGGCGATGCCAAATCGATCTTCGAAGGCCTGCGCGAGCCGGAGCGGCAGTTTCTCCGCGCCGGTCAGGACCACGCGCAGGGAACTGAATTGCTCCGGGGTGCAGCGGCGTTGGTAGAGTTGGAGAAAGGTCGGCGTAGTCACGAGGAACGTGAGGCGGTAGCGGCGCACGAGCTCGCCGATGGCGGTGACGTCGAGCGGGGAGGGGTGAAAGACCATACCCGCGTTGTTGTGCATGATCAGCCAGAAGATGAGATAGCCGAATGAGTGGAAGAAGGGCAGGATCCCTAGGACTCGTTCCTGCTGGTAGAGGTGGAGCATCTGGCTGGCTCCCTCCACATTGGCGTCGATGTTGAAGTGAGAGAGCATCACCCCTTTGGGCTCGCCGGTGCTGCCGCTGCTGAAAATAATGGTTGCCAGATCGTCCATCGTCACTGGGGTCTTTTGCCCGCAGGCCAGTTCGATCAGCCTGGCAGGGGCGCAGAGGGCGAGGAGACTCGCTGCGAGTTTCTGCCTTGGGCCGATCGTACGCGCGATGTCTTCCAGCCACACAATCACCGGTCCGTCCGGCAGATCCAACTTGGCCTTCTCGACAAAGGTCCGGCTGGTGACGATCGTGCGGAGGCCAGCGAGCCGTGCGGCTGCTTCGAGGCCTGCTTTGCCGACCGTGTAGTTCAGGTTTACGCTGGTCTTCCCGCAGAGAGGCGCTGCCACATTGACGAGTGCGGCTGCGACGGTCGGAGGGAGGAGGATGCCGACATGGCGCTGGCCCTCCCAGAGAGGCCGCAGCGTTCTGGCGAGTACGATAGAGCCGATCAGGGCCTGGAGCGACGAGACATGCGGGCGGGTCTGGTCCGCCATGGCGAAGCGGAAGGGATGTCTCCTCATGGCATGGATGAAGGCCCGGTGCAGCGGGCAACGGTCCTGCTTGCGGAGGCGCCAGGCCGCTTCGCCGAGGGAGCGAATGGCGCGGCGGATATCATGGGCCGAGGTTTCTGGCGGCAGCGGCGCCCCGAATGAGACGGTCACGGGATAGGGGATGCGCTCCGGCATTTTCGAGAGAAACTTTCCTCGATTGAAGCTGAAGATACTGCCCCAGATGCGATCCAGATGAACGGGAACGATGGGGGCGCGTTGGCCTTTCATGATCCGTTCGAATCCCCGGCGAAAGGGGAGCAGGGTCCCGGTTCGCGTGATCTGGCCTTCCGGAAAGAGACAGACGATCTCGCCCCTGTCGAGCGCCGCTCCTGCCTCGCGCAGCGCGCGCAGGACGAGGCGGAGTCCGCCCTGCGACGAGATCGGAATCACGCCGAGCAGCTTCATGAAGGGTTTGAGGATCGGCAGGTCGGCATAGTGAGAATCGACGACGAAGCGGATCGGCCGGTCGAGGCTGGCGATCAGCAGGAAGCCGTCGATGAACGATACATGGTTGGGGACCAGCAACGCGCCACCCTGGAGGGGGACATGTTCATGGCCGATAATCCGCAGACGGTAGAGACTATTGGTGAGGAGAACCAAGACCGCTCGGAGTAGCGCGTCCGGGAGGAGCCAAAGGGCCCAACCAGTGCCGATGACGGTGAACGAGGCCGTCACGAGGAAGATTCCGGTCGTGGAGACTCCACTCTGAGCCAGGGCTCCAGCGCCGAGCGATCCGAGCAAAATTCCGGTGAAGACGCAGGTATTTTCGAAGGCGATGACCGAGCCCCGGCGCTCGTTCGGCGCGCGCCATTGGATGAGGGCGTTGAGCGGCACAAAGATCAGCGCGCTCGCGAGGCCCAGGAGGCCCATGAGTACGAGCGTTGCTGGCAGGTTTGGCGCGAAAAATCCCACGGCGGACAATATGATGGCGACTCCGGCCGCGCCCAGCGGGATCAATCCATATTCCACGCGGGCCTGTGACAATCGTCCCACCAGTTTGGCTCCAAGGCCGATTCCGATGGAGAGCGTCATGAGCGGAAGGCCCGATTGCCAGTCGGACAGGCCCAGGACCGCCTTGGCATAGATCAGAATGTTTTGGGCGAAGAGGCTGGCGATGGTCCAGAAGAACACCGCGCCGATCACTGCGAGGCGGAGCATCCGATCCATTGCCAGCGCCGACCATGCTCCCTGGAGGGTATTGCAGAGGCCGCCTGCTGATCGCGCCGCTGGAACGGGGGGAATGGTCCAGGCTGCAGCCAATCCGCCGAGCGAGAGGAGCGCGAGGAACAGCGGAGCCAACCAGAGCGAGGAGCCGGAAAGGGACAATAGAATACCTGGCGCGGCGGTTCCGGTGAGGATGGCCAGGAAGGTCCACATTTCAAGCTGCCCGTTGCCTGCCGCCAGTTTCTCGTGCGGCAGGAGTTCGGCCAGAATGCCGTACTTGGCCGGGCTGAACAGCGCGCTGTGGATGCCCATACAGCCCAGCACGATCAACGGCAGGATGCCCCCGGCTGGATTGCTCCAGAGGGCTGCGGAGGCCGCAGCCATCAAGAGCACCTCCACCGACTTCATCATGATGATGACGGTGCGTTTACTGACGCGATCGGACAGGACACCGGCGACGATGGAGACCAGGGCCAGTGGAAGGGTAAAGACGACAAAGGCCAGGGCTGTCTGGGTTTGCGCGGCGGTTTCAAATTCAGGTCCTGGCGCAATGGTGCTGGCAAGTTGCCGGATGGCGAGCAAGGCCACCATCAGCTTCCAGGCATTGTCGTTGAAAGCGCCGATGAACTGGGCGATGAGAAGGCCGCGGAGCGGATGGGATGTCGCGGAAGGTCCTGTGCTGATGGGTGTCGTCACACTATGCCTTAGACGGTGTGGTCCGGTGAGGTTCCTGGGACCGGCAGCCCTTCCAGCTGCATGATCCGCAGCGCGTTGGTCGTGGGACAGGGGCCTGGCCTGAGCTGGTAGTCGAAGAGCAGTTCGCCTGCTGCCACCGTTTCCTGGAAGTGGGCATTGGTCATGCTCGGTACGCTGTGCTCCAGCTCCGTCAATTCTAAATCGTGGGTGGTGACGAGGCCGAAGCCGTGGCTCTTGGCCAGGGCGGTGATGAAGGAGCGGCTCCCGATCAACCGTTCACGATTGTTGGTCCCCTTGAAAATTTCGTCGATCAAGAAGAGCACCGGTGGTTGGCTCCGGTCCGTCGCCGCGTCGAGCAGCGATTTCAGCCGTTTCACTTCCGCATAGAAAAACGAGAGGCCTGCGTCGAGCGAGTCGTCCACGCGGATGCAGCAGGCGATTCGCAGCCAGGTCCATTCGAATTGACTGGCGCAGACCGGCGCGCCTGCTTGCGCGAGGCACAGATTCATTCCGATGGTGCGGAGAAAGGTGCTCTTGCCGGACATGTTGGAGCCGGTCACGAGCAGAATCTGACCGAGGCCCCGGAGCGAGAAGTCGTTGGCCACGCGCGCTGCAGCCGGGATCAGAGGATGAGCGAGATTGCGGGCGGAACAGAGAGCTGCGGCCCCGCTTTCCTGGTTGTTGGCTTGGAGTGATGACGGCCAGATATAGGTGGGGTGCAGATGGGCGAAGGTGCCCAAGGCGGCCGCCGCTTCGACCTCGGCCAGCCGATCCAGCCAGAGGGGAAGGTGATCACGGATCTGATCCTGAATCTGGCCCAGCTCCCTGACGTACCAGAGGTCCCAGGGGCAGAGGGCATTCGCGACAAGGTGCACGAGCGGATGGGCTTTGATGCTGACGGCATGGAGTATCCTCGCTGCCTGCCGGATCAGGCGAACCGGAGCTCTGTCGCTGTTGGCGAGCGGAGCCCAGGTGCGAGCGAGGGCCGAGGGAGATCGTTTCGCATGCTGGTCGATGTATCCGAGGACCTTGCCGAGCTTTTCCACTTCATGGTGCAGGCCCACCGCATGTTCGAGCAGTTCTTCTCCCTGGTCCGTGAAGAAATAGAGCAGGGCGTAGAGGCCGAAGGAGAACATCCAGTAGCCGGGCAACCAATTCATGAGCGCGGCGAATCCGAGCCCTGCGGTGGTTGCTGCGAGGATGGCTTGCAGGGGCAGGATGATGTGTAGCCGCGGAATCTCCAGGCGATGTTGCAGCACCGCAGCCAAGCGATGGCCGTCGATTTCCTGCTCGCCGAGCAACCGGGCTTCCAGCGTGAAACGATCTCGAAAGAGTGAACGTGCCGCAAGTTCGCGGATCAATGTCTGGCGCTCCGCCCATTCGTCAGGGGCCGGAGGCTGCGTGAGAAGCCAGGAGGCCAAGCGCTCGCGGCCCTGCGAAGAGACTGTGGTGTCGAGCAGTTGGAACAATGAATGGGGGCCGACGAGATCCAGATCCTTGGCGTAGAGATGGCTGTCGGGCGCTGGGTAGGCCCGTTCGGGGAGCCGGTCCCAGTCGAGGCGGAGGCGGGCCAGATGCGTCTGCTTGATGTGTTGCCAGAGGCGGATCCGATGAATCCGCTGTTCCAGCCTGGTATGATAACTCGCGACGAGCAGGAAGAAGGCGAGGAAGCTGCCGAGCGATAGATTGCCGGCTTGGTACCAGCCGAGTCTGTAGAGGGTGATCGTGCAGAGCAGCGCGGTCACGAAGAGGATCAATCGCCAGCGCGTCAGGGTGGCGCTGGCTCGATGACCCTTCACGAGCAATCGCGCAGCTCGACTCAGCAGCCGCTGCAGCGTCTGTTCTCGCGAAGAAGTTTCTGGGGGGCGTTGGTCGTCCTGCATGGTCGCTTCGACCTTACTGGATGGGCCTGGCTCCGTCAATAATGAAGAGGACATGGTTTCATGGCACAGGACTGGATTGAGGTTACGATTCACACCGATATCGATGCGGGCGAACTGCTGGGCGCTCTGGCTGATCCCTTCGCGCAGGGGGCCTGGCAGGATGGTCAGACGATTCATCTCTACTGGCCGAGCGACCAGTGGAGCGCCGATCATGTGGTGGCTCTTCGGGCTGTGCTGCAACAATTTGGTGATGCCGCGGCCGAACTGTTGGTGCAACAGGTGCCGGACCAGGACTGGAACAGGCAATGGGCTCAGTCGGTCAGGCCGATCAGGATCGGCCGGCGGATTGTGATCAGGCCGAGCTGGGAGACGACGACATTGCAGGCGGGGGACATTGAGATTGTGCTCGATCCGAAACAGGCCTTCGGGACCGGGCATCATGCGACGACCAGGATGTTACTCGAATGGCTGGAAGAACGTATTCACGGCGGCGAGTCCGTGCTGGATGTGGGGTCTGGGAGCGGCATTCTGGCGATGGTGGCCCTGCGGCTGGGGGCTGGCTCGGCTGTGGGAGTGGAATGCGATCCTGTCGCGGTGGATTGCGCGAGGGACTATGCAAGCGAGAATGGTTTTGGACAGGAATTGGAATTGGTCTGCGGGACGTTGAGCGATGTGGCGGGGCGGATCAACCCGGATTTGGTGTTGGCGAATCTCGATCGGCAGACGTTGCTCTTGTTGTGCGATGAACTCGCGCCCTATGTGAATCATGGCGCGCGGCTTTTGCTGTCCGGCGTGCTGCTCGATCAAGAAGAAGAAGTGCTCGCGGCCTTTTTCAAGGCCGGCGCCTGCTTCTCTCGACGGCGGGAACAGGATGGGTGGGTGGCGTTGGAGTTGCTGAGAGCTGAATCCTGCGAAGGGGCGTCGCGTGACTGAAACAGAGCGACCATCCCATCCCTGTCTGTGCCAGATTAATGTGTCAGATGGGGGTGTGCCGAAACGTCCGGTGCCGGAAGCTATGATCGCCAAAGCCGGCGTCGAGGGCGATCGGCAACGAAATTTCAAAGTGCATGGAGGGCCGGATCGGGCCGTCTGCCTCTTTTCGCGTGAACTGCTCGAACGGCTGCAATCAGAAGGTCATCCGATCGAGGCCGGGTCATCGGGGGAGAATTTGACGCTCGCTGGCTTGGAGTGGAGCCTCATGAAACCTGGCGTGCGGTTATCGATCGGGCCGGACGTGCAGCTGGAAGTGACGAGCTTTACGGTTCCTTGCCGCCACAATGCTCAGTGGTTTCAGGATGGGGACTATCACCGGATCTCTCAGAAAAAGAATCCTGGCTGGAGCCGGGTCTATGCGAAGGTGTTGCGCGGAGGAGTGGTGAGGTCTGGCGACGCCGTAGAGGTAAAGAGCTGATAGCGGAGGGTGAGGTTTCGTATGGTACGGTTGGCTAGATGAGTGGTTCGGCCCCCTGCGATCTGCATGCCCGGTGGTTCCGGGAGGGGGCCGCACACACACGTTGCCAGGAAACAAGATTCAGGAAGGGTTTAGTTCAATGCATCCTTCAGTGCTTTGCCCGGCTTGAATTTTGGAACTTTGGCTGCTTTGATTTTGAGGGCCTTGCCCGTACGAGGGTTGCGGCCTATGCGAGCGGCCCGGTGGCTCACTCTGAACGTGCCAAATCCGACCAGAGCAACAGTCTGCTTTTTCTTGAGCGTGGCTTTGATCGCTGCCAATGCCCCTTCCAATGCTCTGCCTGCCGAGGCCTTTGAGAGGCTGGCATGTTTGGCGATCGCTTCAATGAGTTCAGTTTTATTCACGTGATTCCCTTTTCTCTAGTGGAAGGAAAGTGACAGGGAAACCCTGTGCGTGCTTTTATAGCAAGCCGTTCTGACTTGGTCAAGCAACGGAGCCGCCTCTGGCAGGATGCTGAAAAAGACCGCCAGCGGCGTTCTCGCTTCACGAAGAGGCTCAACGTACCACAAGGGTACGTCTCGCCTCTTCGCTCGCTGCGGCCTTGCTGGACGGTCTTTTTGAGCATCCTGAGGCGATTGAGACCGCTAGGCCATCATATGGAGTATTTCACCCGTGCTGTTCGCATACACCGAGTTTTTCTGCCGCCTGCTAGGCTCTGGTGCTGAGTGTCAGATCCGTAGGGGGCGGACGATGCTGCAGCGGCAAGAGTTGATCGCGGAATAGCAAGACAGAAGACTGATGGGGGATCTGTGAACCGAATACTCGAACCGGAACTGATGGAGAACGACGCGCAGGCCCAGGCGTATGCGGCGGCGGATTTCTCGCAAGAGAACCAGGGCTTCGTCGATCGCTTTCGCACATACTTCCCTGATTTCTCCGAGGGCCATGTGCTCGATCTTGGTTGTGGTCCCGGCGATATTCCTATTCGTTTTGCGCGCGCAATGCCGGGTTCTCGTGTGACTGGCGTCGATGCGTCGGCCCCGATGGTGCAGTTGGCTGAGGAGGCGGTGCGGCAGGCGGGCCTGTCTGGTCGTATCACCTTTCGCTGTGAGCGTTTCCAGGCCGTTGCGCTGGGTGAGCCGGCCGATGCCGCGATCTCCAACAGTTTGTTGCATCATGTGCCGAGCCCCCTTCAGTTTTGGCATAAGCTGCGATTGGCGGTGAAGCCTGGCTCGCCGGTGCTGGTGATGGATCTCTTGAGGCCTGAGTCGCCGGAAGAGGCGCAGGCCATCGTCGATTTATATGCCTCCGGGGCGCCGGACATCCTGAGAAGAGATTTCTATAACTCGCTGCTCGCGGCCTTCACGGAAGATGAGGTGGCGGCGCAGTTGGCAGAAATGAATCTGAGTCAATTGACTGTTGACGTGCTGGACGATCGGCATTGGGTCGTCGGAGGGCTTGTCTAGCAGGATGCTGAAATAGACGCCCAACGTCGTTCTCAGTCGTCTGTCTCCCTGCGACGTACCCAGAGGGTACGACTCAGTCGCCAGACTCCTTGCGGCCTAGTTGGATCGTCTATTTGAGCATCCTGCGCGCGAGCGGCTGGTGAAAACGGCCACCAACGTCGTTCTCGCCTCGTTGGATGACCGTTTTGACCATCCTGTCTATTCCGCAATATGTCCCGGCTCGATCTTCTTGCCGATCTCGCATGCCCCTCGCGCGATGGCGCTGGCTTGTGTATGCTACCGCGCCATGCGGTTCTCGCTTAGAGTCTCTTCTCTCATTTCTCTCTTGATTGTCATATTTGCAAGTGTGGACTATGCCCAAGCCCAGCTTGAACGTTTGCGGAAAAATAGACCAGCTGAACAGGCGGCAGTAGTGGAGACTCCCATGGTCGAGATTCCTGAAGGGACGTTTGCCATGGGATCGGACGGGGGGCAGGCGTTAGAGGATGAGCGTCCCAAACATCACGTCTGGCTTCCTGCGTTTTTCATGGATCTCCACGAGGTGACGACGGCGCAGTACGCCTCGTTCCTTGCCTCGACAGACCGTCTCGTGCCGTGGCAATGGAACATGGTCGATCTGTCGCAGCATGGCGATCGTCCGGTGATTGGCGTGGATTGGGCCGACGCTGATGCCTATTGCCGGTGGAAGGGGAAGCGGCTTCCCACCGAAGCGGAATGGGAGAAGTCAGCCAGAGGAACGGATGGACGTTTGTATCCCTGGGGCAATCAGCTGCCAACCAAGGAGCGGGCGAATTTCGCGTTGGGCGCGCGGTTCAGTTACAGTCAGGTCTTGATGCCCGTGCAGTCCTACGAGTCAGGCAAGAGCGCCTTCGGTCTGTACCAAATGGCCGGCAATGTATGGGAATGGGTGCAGGATTGGTACGACGCGAGCTATTACGACAATTCGCCGGAACGAAATCCTCAGGGACCGGAGCAGGGACCATTCAAAGTGCTGCGAGGCGGGTCTTGGTCCGACTTGCCCAAATACCTACTCGCCTACGGACGATTCAAACTCCCGCCAGACACAAGGAACAGCTATACGGGCTTTCGCTGCGCCAAATCCTAGCAGGATGCTGAAATAGACGCCCAACGTCGTTCTTAGTCGTCTGTCTCCCTGCGACGTACCCGGAGGGTACGCCTCAGTCGTCAGACTCCTTGCGGCCTAGTCGGATCGTCTATTTGAGCATCCTGTGCGAGAGCGGCTGATGAAAACGGCCGTCCTTTTCGTCCGTCGTTCGTCCCTCGTATCTCGTCGTTCGCAGTCGGGATTATCGTTGTTTGCGAGATACGCTTCACGAAAGACGCTTCACGGTCTTTGCGCTGGCGGTCTTTTTCAGCAGTCTGTCAGGAAAAGAGGAGGGCGAGGAGGAATAATGCTGTGAGTAAGCCAAGTGTCGTGAAGTAGAGCAGTCCTGTTCGATCGTGTAGCCATGCGGTCTTCCACCCTTCCGGATAGAGAGCCTGATGCTCCACAAATAGTCCTTCTTCGTACAATCTCAGCGTCTGTTCGAGTTGAATCAGGATTTGCTTGGCTTGCCGGTGGCGGTGCTGCTGTTGGAGGATCAGTGAACAAATCAGTCCACACCAGATCAAGTTTGCGAGTCCGATGAGCAGGGTTTCGAGGGAGGTCAGCTGATCTTTTTCTGGGCTCAAAATGAGCGCGCATAACATCGCGATCGAGCCGAGTGAACCGAAGGCAGTGAGCCAGATCATCTGTCCACGGCGTGCGTAGACTTCTTTTTTGTAGAGGGGATAGAGAACAGTCAGGACTTGTTGGCGGTTTTCGGTCATCATGTTCTATCCCGCAGGATGCTCAAAAGGCTGTCCTCGTCGTCCGTCGCTCGTGAATTGTGAGCGAGACAAGCAAAACGTGCGCGACAGGCGCGACTCGCGAAGATGAAACTTCCGACCAGTCCCGCTTTTCTCGCAAGTCTCGCGCGAATAACGAGATACGTTTCACGATTCACGCTTCACTGGGAGATGGGTGATGAGCCACTTGCCGATCGATGTAGTCATCTGGTGAAAATCCTCCCCGCGCGTGAACTGGTGATCGGCGCCTGGCAGGAGATCCAGCCGTTTCGGGCCTCTCA
This sequence comes from uncultured Nitrospira sp., assembly GCA_964358535.1. Lineage (GTDB taxonomy): Bacteria > Nitrospirota > Nitrospiria > Nitrospirales > Nitrospiraceae > Palsa-1315. The sequence goes on from CAYHQK010000002.1 coordinate 33,886, forward strand.
GTAGGTCATGCAATCGGTGGCTTTGATGGAGGGGGACACATTCGTCCTGCTCGCCCTGCACGATCAATGTGGGTACGGTGATCCGTTCGGCCGGTCCATAGGCAATGTGGTTGAGACAGTCTTCGTAGAAACCGTACCGCAGTCTGATCCGCTCAGTGCCTCCCATGATATTCGGGATCGTGTCCGTGGCTTGCCAGCGAGCCAGCTCTTCAGGGCCGAACGTGAGGAGCAGTTCTTCCGCGAAATCTACCACGGGACACTTGAGGGCCAGACAGGCGATGTCGCGCCGCTGGGCGGCCGTGAGGATGGCGACGAGTCCTCCAAAGCTTGAGCCGACGAGCCCGATCTTGTCATAGCCCCTGGCGATCATCAGATCTAGGGCCGCCAGGGTTTGCTGTATCGCCAGCGTTGTCGTGATGGCTTCGAACGGTCCCTCGCTCTCTCCTTGACCGAAAAAATCGAATCGAAAGGTTGCCAGGCCCTGTTCGTTCAGGAGGCGGGTCAAGGTTTTGTTCGTCGTGCTGTTTTTCCCGGAGAGAAAGCCATGGCATAGGAGGGCGAGACTTGTCGTTGGTTTCTCAGGCTTGCTCAAGATCGCAGCAACGTTGTGACCTTGCGGATCGCGAAACGTCAGGGTGTCTTCCATGGGCAGGCGGTTATTCCTGAGGCGGGGCTCCTAAAGCCCAGGCGAGTTTGGCCGTAAAGAGGGTCAAGCTGCCCAGGAGCAGACTAACGGTGACCCAGGTCGCAATTTGAATGGAGAGCGAAGTGAGAGAGAAGTTCCAGGTCATCGCAGCGAGCAGGCCGAAGCTCATCGTCCCTAAGCTCAATCCAGTCAGCTGAACGGTTCGCCACCGGTTCATGATCGCTGTGAGTTGAGCCCGATAGGGCCCCTGTTTCTTCTTGCTGGGGACCCGGCTGGTTGCCAGCATTTCAGGAATGCCATAGGACAGGGTTCCTACGACGGTCTGCAGGATGAATCCGATCAAGGCCATGTGGGTATAGGCCGCGAGGTGCAAGGACCCAAACGGCAGTATCGGCAACTGGGGGAATGCGTTGGCCCCGACGAGGACCCCCATGACCATCGTGAGGACCAGGAAAAAGGTCGCGACCAGGAGGTGGTCGGAGGCGGCGTTTCCCGGCTGGCCGGAGCCGACCCAGGTGCGCAGGAGGTTATAGGCGTAGAGGCCGATGCTGATGACGAGTAGCCCCCCGACCGCGAGTTCAAGCTGGAGGGACGAGGTGATAAACCCACCGATCAAGATGGCAAAGCCCATTGGCAGCAGCCTGATGACGAGTGTGGCCAGTCGCGGGCTGTAGAGCTCGGCATGCAAGATGATCGGCAGGAGGCGATGCGTGAGGCCGATGATGGCCAGTGTGACGAATCCCAGCAGAATGATATGCAGGTGCAGAAGACGCGCATGGGCATAGAATTCCGGCATGAAGCGGAAGGCCATCGCGGCGCCCAGCGCCAATCCCCCGAGCAAGGCGAGGAGTGAGAATCGATAGAGCCAGGAGGGACTGGCTGGTTCAGTGAAGCGTTGCCGCGTGTACTGCCAGGCGGTCGAGGCGACGGAGAGGACTGCCCCAATCACAATTACTCCTGCCAGGCCGACGATCCTCATGTCCCCGAGTCCGAATCCCACGAGCAACGCTGCCGTCGCGGCGTTCAGGGTGACGAAGAGCAACAGATGGGAGTCGGACGGGGTTCGGTCGCCTTGGGAACTATGGGATTGGGAGGCGAGCAATCCGCCGACCATCAGTTGGAGGATGCCGCCGATGAGGGTGGCATGCACATGGACCAGTTTTAGCCAGGAGGGCAGTGGCGTGCCATGGACCAATCCAATCAGGATGGCGAATCCTACCAGCGAGGCAAGCAGGAGCCAGCTAAATCCTGTGATCAGAAATGTCAGTGGGCGAGCGGTGAAACGACCCATGCAGTCCTCCTAGCAGGGGGCTGAAACAGTCCGCCAGCTTCGTTCTCGGCTCATCGAAATCCTCAACGTACCCCTGAGGGTACGCCTCCGGTTTCGACTCGCCTGCGGCCTTGCTGGACGAACTGTTTGAGCCTCCTGCAAACGGTATTCATATTGTTCAAGACGTGCAGACTATCCAGTGACTGTTGCCTAGTTCTCCCTGCATCCTGCTAGCTCTGGAGGAAATAAAAATGGTTCGTGGGCCCCGTTCCATGGCCAATCGCCAAACTATGGCGAATAGCCTCGGTGAGATAGGTCTTGGCCGATTGAACAGCATCGTGCACGGATTTGCCTCGCGCGAGATGGGCGGCGATGGCCGAGGCAAGGGTGCAGCCGGTGCCATGCGTGTGGGGGGTATCGATGAATTCCCCCTTGAATACATTGAAGAACCGGCCGTCATAGAGCAGGTCGGTGGCCCGTTCCGCCAGTAAGTGGCCGCCCTTGATCAACACGTGTTTGCAGCCGAACCCGTGGATGATTTTGGCAGCGCGGCGCGCGTCCGCGAGCGTCTTGATCTCGATGCCGGACAGTTGCTGCGCCTCATGGATGTTCGGCGTGACGAGCAGCGCCAAGGGGAAGAGCTGCTTTTTCATGGCGTCGATCGCTTCCGGCTTGAGCAGCGCCCGGCCGGTCTTCGAAATCATCACCGGGTCCACGACGAGATTCGTAACATTCTGGGGCTTCAGGAGTTTCGCGACGATCTCGACGATGGCGGTCGAGGAGAGCATGCCTGTTTTCACCGCGGCGACGTCGAAATCGTCAAAGACTGCGTCGATTTGCGCCGCGATGATCGAGGTCGGCAACTCGAAGACGTCGGTGACCTCTTCCGTATTCTGCGCGGTGACGGCGGTAATCACCGACATGGCAAAGACGCCGTTGGCTGACATGGCTTTGATATCGGCTTGGATGCCCGCGCCTCCACCGGAATCGGAGCCGGCAATGGTCAAGACTTGTTTGATCGCTGGTGTGTTCATGGGCCTATCAATTGGACGGTGGTGGTGTCGTGTCGGGTGCGGCTGGAGGGGCTCCAGCCGGTTCGACGGTGAGGCCTTCGATGGAGAACTGGGCATCCAGTCGGGGCAACTTTTCGTGATAATGAAACGTAAATTGGTTCCCGTTCGCGTCGTCCGGAGCCGAAAATGTCAGCACGGCCCGGTCTTTTTTTCTGGGAGAGAGTTCGATGCCGCGCATGCAGAGACCTTCGCGGTTGTGCTCCACCTCCAGCTTCCATTGCGCGCCCTGGGCATCTTCGAGCAGGGTGTTTTGCAACAGGCAGAGCACTTTGATGTCGCGGAAGGATGTATTCTCGATCGTGAGATCGGCTATGACCTGGTTATCCCGCCTGTGCAGGGCCGTCACGACCAGTTGATAATGGTCGTTGCGGTGGAAGCCCAGCCCGGGAGGGGGGGGCAATTTGGCGAACGGATCGATCTTCACGACAGGGGGCTTGTTCGCCTCTCTGACCAGTTCAGCCAGCGGGCCGGCTTTGGGAACCGTGCCGCGTGCGGCGCCCAGCGACTGGAGGGTGCTGGGGTTGAGCAGTTTCATGACCACTCGAAATTCGCCCGGCGACTCAGAGTACGAGCCGGACACAAATACGTCGGCATGCAGCATCTTGGCCGCCTGTTCGATCACTTTGACTTGAGCCGGGTCGAGTTGCGTCACGTTCAGTTTTTTCAGCGTGGCGCTCGACAGCGTTCGATCCACGACTTTCCTCTCGCCTGCGAGCAGAATCTGCGTGCTCAACTCCTCTGCCAGAAATTGCCCAATCGGCGTGACTGTGCCTTTGGCGTCCGTAAAGTCCAGCACCGCCAGCCGTTCTTTCTTCGCTTTTATGGCCTCGGCCACCACCCCCTCCGCCAGTTGCTTCAGGCTTTCCTCATAAGACGAGGCAGCCTGAGCTGGAAGAGCCCAGAGAATGGCGCCGGCCAGCAGGATCGTGATCAGGAAACGATTCATTTTCGGGAAACTATCCGTTGAGACAGAAAACCAATTCATCACTAGCGCACATTATACTCAGCAGGCCAAGCCTGTCCAGCAGGAGCGCTCATTTGGCGACATTGCTGGACAGCTCAGTTGACGCCCACCAGAAAGTGTCCTAGAGTATTAAGCGAATGAGGTGACCACGATGGCCATTGAAACGGTGAAACAGAAGATCCTTCAAGCGGTCGAGGGACTTCCCGATACAGCCACGCTTGAAGATGCCATCGAACGGCTCTGCTTCCTGGCCAAAGTTGAAGAAGGGCTCCGTCAATCCGACGCGGGCGAGACAGTCCCCCACGCCGAGGCCGTTCGTCAAATCCGTAGATGACCCAACTGATCTGGACCCGCCGAGCAATCGAGGATGTTCAGTCCATCCGGAAGTTTATCGCGCAAGACTCTCCCCACTACGCCGAGCTCGTCATCCAACGATTAATCGCCTCCGTTGAACGCCTGCCCTCATTGCCCCAGTCTGGCCGTGTCGTCCCAGAGATCGATGATCCTGACGTGCGCGAAGTGATTCAAGGCTCCTACCGAATCGTGTATCGCCTCATTCGTGAAGAGATCCATGTCGTGACAGTCCATCACGCCGCCCGGCTCTTCCGTCTTGAGCCGTGATCTCACAGCCTCGGTACCCGCCCGCCAGTGTTCAGCCAACAGGCAGGCTGCGGCAGGGCAATCAACAGCCCTACCCACTAAGATTCAGCCAGATTTACTTCCGCGTCATTTCATTACTCTCTGGATAAGCACGGGAAAAGCAGTGCGCGGGCAGTATGTTAAGGCGAGAATTGCAGCAAGAATAGGAGCGGAAAAGCCGAAAAGGTTCTCGATGCCGGACGTCTTCTCAAGACGAATTCCTGCGAAGCGAGAGGATATCTCCAACAAGAAGGTATGTGTATACAACGTAGCGTTCAGCCTCTTCTCTGCTGACGATTGTTTTATGCGATCCTTTTTGCGTTGCCTGAAAGACGGCGTCCAGACGATCTCCTAAGAATTCTAAATGGGAGCCTACTATCCCATTAAATCTTTCAGAGGAACTGACATCTTCAGCATAGGCAACGATTCTGTTTATATAATTCTCGCTGCCGAGCTTGATTTGGATTTGTTTGCCGCTAACGACCTTTGTCCGTATTTCGTCTTTAGCTGGAAAGACCGCATCTGCTAAGTCCTGTAAGATTCGCCTGCAGCTGTGAACGGCATTTGACCAGTTTTCAGGATTCTCAGATCGCAGATTGTCGTAAACAGCTGACATTTTCTGTACGGCATCAGGGACAGTGCTGCCAATGGTTGCATCCACACGCTCGCGAATTCTCGCAAAGATGTCGTCGGCGATACCAGAGAACTTTAGTTCATAATGTTTACGCAGCGCATATTGGTATATGGTAGTCCGTCGGCTTGCGAGCCTCTTAGATGCATTGTTAATGGATTGCCGGACGGTGTTGCGTTCAATGATGTTGCCTTGAGGTGTCCAGACGTACTGCGTGGGGTTGGCTGAAGAAATTGCTACATCTGGATCACGTGCGGATGTGAGGGAGGTTTCTGCGATCCGCAGTTGCTCCTCCAACTCACTAATCGATTCGACATACACATACGTTTTTGTGACTTTACTGGCGGGATCGACCTGTTCGAATTTTCTTCCCGCCGCGATTGCGAGATTCCAGGCGTCTTGAGGTACACCAGTCGGGGTAGATGGATACCCTCCAGCTTCATATTCCATCATCTTTTGGAAGTCGAACTCATTCAGCAGGCGGGCCAGTCGACTGGTCTTCAGGGCCACATTGGTTAAAGGCGTTTCGCTTAATTCAAGATTCTTCAAGATGTCGGACGAGAGATTGAGCGCCTCAGCTAGTGCTTGGCGAGTAGGTGGAATTGTGTCAGGCATTAGTCGCTTTTCTCCATTATCAACGGTCAGTGTGCTTCATAAGAAGGGGGAGCTTACGATCCCCCATCCTGCGTGCATCCATGCTTTCTTCTTTCCTCTCCTCCATCATCGGCCTGGCATGAATGTGAGAGGTGGGGGACTGTCCCCGACTGCGCGCATCGACCGAGCACATTCTGATCGTGCGCGGTCTGCGAGCAAGGGGGATGGTCCCCCACCTCGATCAAAGTCACACCGGCCACTCCTCTTCCTTCCAGGCCATCTCCCAAAACATCCACTCATATTTCGAGCTGATCACGAACGACTCTTCCATCCGCCGCTTCTCTTCCTTGCCCGCAGTCTTGGCCCACTGGTCCACTTTCGCTCGCATCCATTCCTGCACCTCGGCAAATTCCGGCGAGGCATAGAGCATGAGCCAGTCGCGGTAGGGATGGTTCTTCTTCGGCGGGCCTTGCTTTAAGAGATGCTGCCCCACGACGCAATAGATCCAGGCGCAGGGGAGGGCGACGACCGTGATCTCTGCCGCCGAGCCTGTATGGGCGACGGTGAGCATGTGCCTGGTGTAGGCATAGTTCGTCGGCGCCATGGGAACGGAGGACATTTCCTTCGCTGTCATCTTCCAGCGCTTCCCATAGTTCTCGTGGAGGCTCCGCTCGACGGTGATGGTTTCCTCGGCGAGCTTGGCGAAGCGCAGCGCGCTATCGGAATCCGGCGCTCTGAGCGCTCCGGCCGCGAAGACACGGGACAGGTCGCCGAGAAACCTCGCATCTTGAAGAATGTAGTATTTGAATTTCCGCTCGGGCAATGTGCCCTTGCCGAGCGCGACGACGAAGGGATGGGTGAGTTGAGCGTCCCAGGTGGATTGAGCCAGCTTACGGAGATGGTCAGAGAATGACATGCGACTCCTTCCCGGGGGAATGTATCTCGTGAAGCGTGAAGCGTATTTCGTCAGCCAATAATACCGATGGGTTCATTGTCCTCCGTACTAGACCCCGCGCATGTCAGTTCGCCGTGATCAATGATTTGGCCACAGCGAAGGCCTCATCCAGGTCCGGCAGTTGGGCCAGCTCGGGCGTGATTTGCAGATGCCGCACGTTGTTGTGGGCATCAATGACCATGACGGTGCGAGCCAGGATGTGGGGGCCCTTGAGAAAGAGTCCATAGGTTTTCCCGAACTCGGTGCCTCGATAGTCCGAGAGGAAGGTCACGTTGGTGATCTGGGCTTCTTCTGCGAATCGCTTTTGGGCGAACGGTGTGTCGATGCTGACGGTGATCAGCTCGACCATCTTGTCGAGGCCCTTGTTCCTCTCGCTCAGATAATGGGTCTGCTGTTCACAGACTTTGGTGTCGAGCGACGGCACGATGCTGATGATCCGGACCTTGCCCTTGC
>CAYHQK010000002.1:41210-55425 GCA_964358535.1 uncultured Nitrospira sp.
CAGACTTTGGTGTCGAGCGACGGCACGATGCTGATGATCCGGACCTTGCCCTTGCCCTTCGTGTCGATGATGTTGATGAGCGAGAGGTCCGTCTGTGTCAGTTTCACCTCCCGGAGGGGGTCGCCGACTTTGATGCCGGTTCCTGAGAGGGGCAGGGGGGCTCCCTTGAAGAGGACCGTATGGCCTTCGCCTGCCATGGTGCTGCCCTCAGCGATCGTGAAGTTCTTGTAGAGGAAACTGGTTTCGCTGAAGCTGCCGGTGCTTCCGCATCCGGTGAGGCCGAGCGTCAGGCAGACTGTGGCGACGATGATGGTTCGTTGTGTTGCGCTCATAATGTGTTCCTTGGTGAGGCCGGCGACCATTTTAGCAAGAATAGGGTGCTCGTGTTTGTGGGCTACGGTCGTAAAAAGGTGATCAGCGCCTGGTTGACCAAATCCGGTTGTTCCCATTGCGGGATGTGTCCTGCCTTGGGGATGCGGACGAAGGTCGAGCCGGCAATGGTTCGATGGAGCTGGTCGCCGGCCGGGAGGGGAAATACGCGGTCTTCCTCGCCCCAGATAATCATCGTGCGGTGCGTGATCGTTCCGATGCGCGGCGCGAATCGTTCTTCCCAGAGGGGGAGGGTCGTGCCGATGGTCAGCAGAGCCCGGAAGAGTCCCGGCTGTTGGCGGTTGCGGTTGGACCGGTCCAATACTGCCGGTGTCAAGAGAGACGGATCGTAGACGAACTCACGCATAGTGGACTCCAGCATGAAACTTCCGAAGAGCCAATTGCCGAAGGAGACCAGCCAGGAAGGGGCGCTGGTCGTCAAGGCGCGGCGAATCGAGGGACTGGCCAGGTGCTCCATCACGTGCGCCGGGAGTCCGTCGATGAGGATGAGCTGTGAGACTCTGGTCGGGTGGTCGAGGGCGAGCCCGATGGCGAGTCCTCCTCCCATGCTGTTGCCCACGATGCTGGCCTGGGGAATCTGGAGTGCGTCCATGAAGCCCACGAGATATTCCAGCAGCTGATCCGGGCGGTATTCGATATCCGGTTTGTCCGAGAGCCCTGCCCCGACCAGGTCTGGGGTGATGACGCGGAAATGGGCGGAGAGGGCCGCTTGCTGATGTTCCCATTGCCACATCGAGCCTCCGAATCCATGGAGGAGGATGACGGGCGGTCCCTGTCCCTGGTCGAGGTAGGCGATGCGTTGATCGAGGACCGTGGCGGTGTTGATCGGGAGTCGCCCCAGGGCGTCGAACCACGGAGGCAGGGGAGGAGTCGACGTGCAAGCAGTCAGCATGAGCGACAGGCCTATGAGCGAGGTGAGGAGCCAGGCGCGAGAGCAACGAGGTGGCAGCGCCGGGCTGTCGGAGCGAGAACTAGTCCAGTTGGATGACTGTTTCATCCGTCTTTACGTTGTCTCCTTCGGCGACCAGGATGGCGGTGACTGTCCCGTCGATCGGCGCCGGGACCTGGCTTTCCATCTTCATGGCTTCGATGATCAGGAGGGGGGTCCCGGTCTTCACCACGGCCCCGACCGCGACAAGCACCTTGACGACTCGCCCCGGCATCGGGGGGGCCACGTCGCCAGGTTTGGAGGGCCTGGGCCGTTTGGGCTTGGCGCCGGTGCCACTGTCGGGGGTTTCCGGTAAGCCTGCCAGGATTTCCTGGATCGGTTCCAGCGAGACTTCTTCAAGTTTGTCGTTGACCCGGATGTAGTAGGGTTTGCGACCGTCGACCTTCCGCCCGGATCCTGAGACCTTCACATGGTAGGTTTCCCCGTGGACCGTGACGTTGAATTCTGCGGGGGCCAAATGGAGTTCGGTGGCCGTGGCTGGCCCGCTGGGCAAGAAGCTCTCGAGCGGCGCCAGCGCCAGGTCCCCCTTCTCGCGCGCTTCAAAGAAGTCTCGCGCGATCGCGGGGAAGAGGGTGAAGGACAGCTGATCTTCCACCGTGGTCGCCGAGGCTGGCAGATCTTTTTTGATGGCTTCGAGTTCAGGCTCCAGCCGATCGGCCGGCCTGGTCTTGATCGGCTGTTCGTTCCCGATCGCGCGGGCCATGATGTCGAGATCGACCTGTCCCGGCGCCCGCCCGTAGAGTCCGAGAAAGTAGTTCTTCGTTTCCGTGGTAATGACTTTGTACCGCTCGCCCGTCAGGACGTTGAGCGTGGCTTGGGTGCCCACGATCTGACTGGTCGGGGTGACGAGCGGGGGATAGCCCATGTCCTTGCGGACGCGCGGCACTTCATCCAGGACTTCTTTGATCCGATCGAGTGCATTTTGCTCGGTCAGTTGCGCCGCGAGATTCGAGAGCATGCCGCCGGGAATCTGCGAGGTGAGGATCTCGGCATCGACTCCGGTGAACTCGCTTTCGAACTGCCGGTACTTTCGGCGAACGGTGCGGAAGTGTTCAGTGATCGGGAGGAACGAGGCGAGGTCCAGTCCCGTATCGTACGGCGTGTTGCGCAGCGAGGCTACCATGGTTTCCGTCGCCGGGTGCGAGGTGCCGCCGGCCAAGGGCGAGATGGAGGTATCTAGCATGTCCAGACCGCCCAGGATCGCCATCAGGGAGGTCATCGAGGCCATACCCGAGGTGTAGTGCGAGTGCAAATGGACCGGGACCTTCACGGCGGCTTTGATGCGGCGGACGAGGTGATAGGCGTCGAGCGGCGCCAGGAGCCCTGCCATGTCTTTGATACAGAGGGTGTTGGTCCCCAGGTCTTCTAACTTTTTCGCCATGTCGACGAACCGGTCCACGCTGTGGACGGGACTGATGGTATAGCTGATGGCGGCTTCGACATGTTTCCCGCAGGCCTTCACCTCCCGCATGGCCCGTTCGAGGTTGCGGATATCATTCAGCGCATCGAAGATGCGGAAGACGTCGATGCCATTGGCGGCGGATCGTTCGATGAACCGTTCCAGCACATCGTCGGCATAGTGCCGGTAGCCGACCAGGTTCTGTCCGCGGAGCAGCATTTGGAGCTTGGTGTTGGGCATGGCGGCGCGTAACGCACGGAGCCGTTCCCAGGGATCTTCTTTGAGGAAACGCAGACAGGTATCGAAGGTGGCGCCACCCCAGACCTCCAGCGACCAATAGCCGACGGCGTCAAGTTTCATGGCGATCGGCAGCATGTCTTCCGTCCGCATGCGCGTGGCCAGGAGGGACTGATGGCCGTCGCGCAGGGCGACCTCGGTAATCAGGAGGGGCTTGCCGGGCGCCGGTTGGATGGTCAGCTCCGGGCTGACCTTGGCACGGGCTTTCGACGTCCGGACGGCTGGTCCGGCTGTCCGCTTCTTGGGAGCCTGTTTTTTCGAGGGTCGTCGTGTCGCCATGATGTCCTGGTCTTCTCGTGATCCTGTCATCGGGTGGATAGACGGCTGTGTGGCTACAGCCCTTCGTAGGCGGCGATGGCGGCGGAGAGCGCCAGCACCAGATCCTCTGGTTGCTCGAATTCATGGTAGTTGAAGAGGGCCGGATGCGTCTCTAAGTAAGAGGTGTCGAACCGTCCTGCCATAAAGTCCTCCTCCTGCATGATCTCCTTCATGAAGGGGATCGTCGTCTTGACCCCGCGCAAGACATATTCTTCGAGCGAGCGTCTCATGCGGCTGACGGTTTCTTCCCAGGTGCGGCCGCGCACGGTGAGTTTGGCCAAGAGGGCGTCGTAGTAGGGCGGCACCGTATAGTCCTTGTAGACCGCGCCGTCGATGCGCACTCCGATCCCGCCCGGCGAGAGATAGGCGGTAATCGTGCCGGCGCAAGGGCGGAAGTTATTCTTGGGGTCTTCGGCGTTGATGCGACATTGGATGGAATGGCCCTGGAGCGTGACTTGCTGTTGCGTAATGTCGAGCGGCTTGCCCGCGGCAATGGCGATCTGATTGCGTACGATGTCGATCGCCGTGATCTGCTCCGTGACGGTGTGCTCGACCTGGAGGCGCGGGTTCATTTCGATGAAGTAATAGCGCCCGTCCTGATCGAGGAGGAACTCGACGGTGCCGGCATTGTCGTAATCGACCGCCTTGGCGATGGTGATGGCTGCGTCGCCCATCTCGGCGCGCAGCTGCGGCGTCAGAATCAAGGATGGGGCGATTTCGATGAGCTTCTGGTGCCGGCGCTGGATCGAGCAATCCCGTTCACCCAGGTGGATGATATTGCCATGCCGGTCGGCTAGAATCTGGAATTCGATGTGATGCGGCCGTTCGATATATTTTTCAAGAAAGATGCTACCGTCGCCGAAGGAGGCCTGGGCCTCCCGTGAGGCGACCGCCATGTTCTCGCGGAGTTCGGCATCAGACCGCACGACTCGAAGGCCGCGTCCGCCCCCGCCTGCGCTGGCTTTGATCATGACCGGGTAGCCGGTGTCTTTCGCAAAGGCCAAGGCTTCGTTGACGTCGGTGACGCCGCCTTCGGTGCCGGGGACGATAGGGACGCCGACCCGCTTGGCTAGCTCGCGCGCTTTGACTTTGCTGCCCATCAAATCGATGGCATGGGGCGAGGGGCCGATGAAGGTCACGCCGGAGGTTTGGCAGAGTTGCGCGAATTGGGCATTTTCCGAGAGAAATCCATAGCCTGGATGGATAGCGTCGGCGCCGATCCGTAGGGCCAGGTCGACGATTTGCTGGCTGTCCAGGAAGCCTTTGACCGGTCCAGGCCCGACCATATAGGCCTCGTCCGCCTTTTTGACGTAGATGCCGGTCGAGTCGGCCTCGGAGTAGATGGCGGCGGTGGCGATATTCAATTCGCGGCAGGCGCGGATAATCCGCATGGCGATTTCGCCGCGATTGGCCACCAGGATTTTCTTGAACATGCCGGTCCCTATTTCCTTGGATCGCTGCTGATTTTTTCGAGCGTTCTCAGGTGAAAATGAGCGCGTAAGCTAGCATAGGATCAAGAGTCTTGTCGAGGGAGCGGGGTGAAAATGGGGCTGATTGAGGAGGCCAGAGGCGCGGCATCGTGCCGCGCCTCTGGCGGAGATTGTCGGGTTCCGTTACTTGGCTTGGACGAGGAATCCTTTTGAGCGGGCATTGCCGCCGCCTGCGACCACATCGATGAACGACATGCCGGGCCGGACGTCAGGAACCGTAGCTTCGATGGTGCTGTCGTTGAGAAAGGTATGGTCGATTTTGGCTGGCCCAGCCGCGCTAAAGGCCACTCCGTGGAAACATTCTTTGGTCCCGAAATTCTCGCCTTTGATGGTCACTTTCTGGCCAGGTTTGGCTTCGTCCGGCTCGACCTTGAAGATTTTTGGCCGTTTGCTCCGGTCGCAGACAGGGTCCCGCTCGACTTTCGCGGCATCGGACCCCTTGATGGATTCAGTCCCGTAGAGGGTGAAGCCTGCGCCGTCCACCATCGCGCCTGGCTCCTCTCCGTAGGAGAGGGAGATGGCTAACGTGATGGATCCGATGAGTCCCAGGAGCATGAACCACGATGATCGCCATATCTGCATAGGTGCCTCCTTCAAAAACAACGACGTCTGACTATTTCTCGTTGATGGGAATGTACGTTTCGGCAATGAGTTGTTGGCCTGCTGGGGACAGGGCGAACTGGATGAAGGCCTCAGCCAGGGGATGAGGCTCCTTCTTGGACACAAGCAGGACCGGGCGCCGGAGCGGATAGCGGCCGTCCTTGACGGTGGGACCTTCCGGCTCGACCCTGTCGATGGGCACGAGTTTGACTGCGACGCCGCTTGCGACGACGGACAGGCTCTGGTTGAGGGACAGGTAGGCGACGGCAGACAGAGGGGGCAAGGTCCCCACGACGGTCTTGATAACCTGCTCGTCTGGGCCGATCACCCTCGCGCTGCTGGTGATCTTGCCGGTAATGCCGAGCTGCGATTCAAACGCCTCGCGGACGTTTTGGTTGCGAGGCCGGTCGATGACCAATATTTTTGTATCAAGCCCGCCGAGCTCTGACCACATCGTGATTTTGCCGGAGAAAATGTCGGCGACTTGCTGTTTCGTGAGCTCTTTCGTGAGGTTGGAGAGGTGCACGAGGATGCCGATGCCATCCCACGCGATGGGCGTTGCCGCGAGATCCTGGGCTGCCGTTCCCGTGATGGCGATGTGGGCCTGGCCGGACTTGACCATCTCAACCGGCCTCGAATTGCTGTCCCAGACGACATCGAGATAGGCGCGCGGGTTGGCTTTTTCAAAGGCGCGGGCGAGGGGTTCGATGGTCGTTAGTTCTGGTCCGTTGCCGGCGATGATGAGGTTCCCGGCGACTTCCGCCAGGACGAAAGGGGCTATACCCCAGCTAAGGAGAAGGCTGAGGCTTAGCGAGAGGGCGAGTCTCGCAATCATGGGTGCTCCACATGGTTGGGGTGGATATTGGGAAGGGGCGGCTGTGCGAGTGCCTGCCATTCCACGGTCTGGTTCAGTTCTCCGTGACGCCGCCGGTGGAAGCGTCTGGCGGTGCGGCAGTCTCGGGGGCGGCGCGTTTCCCCATCAACGGAGGCAACTTGGCGAACTTGTCCATCCGCTCGTCCAGCATGTTGTAGGCTTTTTGTTCGGCAAAGCCGGTCTTGTGGGTGCCTTTGACCAATGTTGTGCTGGCGGACATGAGCCGCGTGGCGTCCTGGGCGTTACAATGGGGGCAGACGGTGTCTTCTACTCTGACATGGACTGATTGGGTGGCGTCGAACTGCTTCTCGCATTTGCCACAACGATATTCGTAGATCGGCATGGTTCCTATCCTTCACGCGGGATAAAAGCCGGACAAAGAGGAAAGTGCTCTTGACCAGCCGTTGAGCTTTGCCTTATTGTACACATCTTGCGGACATGAGTTCTAGTGGCTGAAGAGGAGGATTTCGATGCCCCTGTTGATTCGGAAGTACAAGAGTGTCAGTGGAATGATGCAAGAAGAGCGAATTGATGATGAGGATCGGATCGCGCGCTACATGAAGCTCTTCGACAAGGACGATATCAAGAAGCTCGAGACCGGTGTGAAGGTCTTCATCGAGAAGGATGAGTGGCAGCTCCTGCCGTAAACTCTCTCAATCGGCGGCAAAATCTCCTTGTAGCGTGCATCGGAATTCGATTGTGGCCGTGAATGCGGTCAAGCCCTGAACGGTGAGACGAGGGCTGGGCCGCATTTCGTCTGAAAGGCGTGGTTGCTATGACCTATTGGATTCACATCGCGCGGTCGATCGATCGGGTCACGCTCCACAAGGATCGTTGCGCGGAGGTGCCGTCGTCGACGATCGGGTCTTCCAGCGATTTCTGGGAGGGCGGATGGTTCGACTATCCTGATAAGGAGCGAGCCTTAGCCGCGATGGAGCAGGCGGGGACGACGGATCAGCGGCGCTGTGCTCTGTGCAAGGCTTAGATGGTAGTGCTGAGTCCTGAGTACTCAGGACTGCGTAATTCGCTGGATTCAAGCTCAGCACTCAGCACTCAACTCCCAGCACTTCTTTAATTCCATGCCACGATTTGCGCTCCTCCTGACAACGTTCATTTGGGGCGCGACGTTTCCCGCGACAAAAGCGGCGCTGGAGCAAATCCCCCCGCTCTCGTTTCTCTTCCTTCGATTTCTCCTGGGCACCATCCTGGTCGGGGCCGTGTTTGTGCTGTGGCGGCGCCGGTTGCATCGCGAGCCGGCTGTCTTGCGGGCTGGCGCGATTGCCACCTGCTGGCTCTTTCTCGGCTACGTCCTCCAAACGGTCGGACTCCACTACACCACGGCATCGAACTCCGCGTTCATCACGGCGCTCTATGTCGTCATCGTGCCTTTGGTCCTGCGCCGATTCGACCGGCGGGTGTGGGTGGCCACCGGGATTGCGACGGTGGGGCTTTGGCTGCTGGTGAAGCCTAGTGCATCCGGAAATCTCGGTGATCTGTTGACGCTCGGCTGTGCGCTGGCGTTTGCCGCGCACATTGCCTGTCTCGAACGGTTTACCCGCGAAGTCGATGCGCCGTCCCTGTTTGCCTGGCAGATGATGGCGATGGTCGTCTTGCTGCTGCCCATCCTGTTGATTGAACGGGCGCCGGCTGAGGCCTTTGCTCCGACGTCGATGCTGCTCATCGGGCTTGGGATAACCGGAGGACTTGCGACCGGAGCCTTTGCTGTTCAAATGTGGGTGCAGCGTATTTTGCCCGCGCAGCAAGTCGCCTTGATCTTTGCCTCGGAGCCGGCCTATGCCGCCTGGCTGTCCTGGTACTTTTTGGGGGAAACCTTGGATCTGCAGGGCTGGGTTGGCAGTGCCTTTATTCTCGTCGCGGTATTGGTGGGTTCATGGGGCAGCGGTTCCACCTCGTCTGAGCCGGCTGTCAGGGTGGTTCAACCGGCATAGCGCGGTACAAGGAGTCAGATGGCACAAAAATTCGCTAATGGCCGCTGGGTGCAAGAAGGGTTTCTGGATAATCGCGTCGAGGGTACGATCGTCGGGCGGATTGTATTCGCGGTGATCGGTCCGGTCGATGTGTATTTACAGGGCAACTTTAAGGCCGATATTGTTGGGCAGGTCATCCAGTTCCGGAATCCCCGGTTTGAGGACGAAGATCTTGCGGGCCAGATGATCGGTGATATGGAAAGCCCGCAGATCGGGGCAGTGAACCTGATCTCGTTCGATCCCCATCCGAACCTCGTGCCTCATCCCTATATCGAATGGTTTTCGGCGAAGAAGAATCACTATCGGATTGAGCTCGAACCGGCAGATGCCTGGATCGTACCTGCCTCGGACATGGGGGCTATTGATCAGGTGAGTCGAACGATTCGTGAGACGCTTGCCGGGCGGAGTCATGAGCCGTCGACTCGAGAGCCGACGGAGTGGGTGTGATTGGATATTGAGAGCGTGACGCGCGAGAGGTGCGAGAGGTGCGAGAAAGGCACGACCGTAAGTTCGAAGTTCCGAGTTCGATGTTCCGAAAACCTCGAACTTTTCCGTCTCGCTCGTCCCGCCTGTCTCGCACGGCTAGCCGAATTCCCTAGACCGCGATGGCGTCCTGCTTGCTCTTTCCTTCGCGGACGTAGATCGGCACACCCTTGATATCCCAGACCAGCCCCACCATTTCCATCAGCCTCAGGCAATAGTAGGTCATGTCGATTTCCCACCAGTAGAAACCTTGCCGGGTGGATGCGGGATAGTAGTGGTGGTTGTTGTGCCACCCTTCGCCCATCGTAATCAGCGCCAGAAAGAAATTATTGCGGCTGGTATCGCCTGTTTCATAGCGCTGTGAGCCATAGACGTGTGACAGGGAGTTGATGGTGCAGGTGCCGTGAACCAGCGCAACCGTCGACACGAAGAAGCCCCAAATCAACATTTGGGGGCCGTTGGTGCCGAGGCCCGGCGCGTAGGCTTCCAGCAACATGCCCAGTCCGAACATCCCGAACCCAGCGATGGTGGGGACGAGGATATCGAAACGGTCCAGGAAACGGAGTTCGGGGAACTTCGCAAAGTCCGCAATGTTCTTCAAGCGAGGGGCAAAGTGCGTTTGCGACGTGAACCAGCCCATGTGTGACCAGAGAAATCCCCCGTGAAGCGGGGAGTGCACATCATCCTTCGTGTCTGATGCGATGTGATGGTGGCGATGGTGCCCCGCCCACCAGAGGGGACCGCGCTGGGCGCAGGAGCCGGCTAAGACCGCAAAGGCAAACTGGCAGGCGCGGGACGTCTTGAAGGTCCGATGCGAGAAATAACGATGGTACCAGCCGGTGATGGCGAACATTCTCACAAAATAAAATGCCGTTGCGACGGCGACCGCGATCCAGCTCCATCCCACCCAGATAATCCCGAGACACATGATGTGCACGGCGATCAGGGGGAAGCAACGGATCCAGTCCATCTTGGGCGGACCCTCGACCTTCATGTTTTCAATTCCGGCCCAGGAGTCGAACCAGCGGAGAACCGTCAACCAGAGGTTCTGGGCTTTGGTGATCTGTTGCGCAGGTACGTGGGACATTCGCTTACCTCCAGGTCAGGGAGCTGTGGTTCACAGGGGCGTGGTACAAAGCTCCGGCGTTCCGGTTAAGCTGAGTGATATCGCGGCGCTTGGGAAATAACGTAACTCAGGTAGGCCGCAGATACTGGATCGCAAAGACAATGCTCTGGCAACCCAGCCGTGCAATGAGCTGTCAGTATACACGTAATCTCTCGAGAATTGAAACAGGGCGGTCGCGGCACATGAATTTTTTCTATTCTAGCGGAATCAAAGGGGTTGTCCACTGTTTCTGCGGTTCGATACGACGACTAGACTGGGACAAATCCACCGTCTCATTCTGAATTGACACCCTCCTCCCCTGCTCTCTAGAATGGCCAAATGATAAATGATCGTTTCCTTAAAGCGTGCCGGCGCGAGCCGGTTGATTGTACGCCGGTCTGGTTCATGCGTCAGGCAGGCCGTTATATGGCCGAATATCGGGCTCTTCGGGCGAAACATTCGATGCTGGAGTTGTGCAAGACGCCGGAATTGGCGGCGCAAGTCACGCTGCAGCCGATCGATCGTTTCCCGCTCGATGCCGCCATTATCTTCGCCGACATTCTGCTGCCGCTTGAGCCGATGGGGCTCAACCTGGAGTTTGCGGAAGGCGAGGGGCCGGTCATCCATAATCCGGTGCGAGACCATGCGGCGGTTGAGCGGCTCAGCGTCATCGATGGCGGTGAGCTCGACTATGTGGCCGAAGCCATCCGTCAGGCGCGACGCGCCCTGAACGGGCGGGTGCCGCTGATCGGATTTGCCGGGGCTCCGTTCACCCTCGCCAGCTATGCGATCGAGGGCGGGAGTTCGCGGAACTATCTCCTTACCAAACAGATGATGTATTGCGAGCCGAAGACCTGGCACTTGCTCATGGACAAGTTCGCGCGGGTTATCACCGGCTATCTGCGTCAGCAAATCAAGGCCGGCGCGCAGGCGATTCAGCTGTTCGATAGCTGGGTGGGCTGTCTCTCGGTCGGCGACTATGTCGAATATGTGCTGCCGCATGTCCAATTGATTTTTGAGGGGCTGAAGCGGGAAGGCGTGCCGATGATTCATTTCGGCACGGGGACCTCGGCAATGCTGCGCCAGATGCGGCAGGCGGGCGGCGATGTCATCGGGGTCGACTGGCGCATTCCTCTGGATGAGGCTTGGGCGATCGTGGGCCATGATGTGGCGGTGCAGGGCAATCTCGATCCCTTGACCCTGTATGCCCCGTTGCCTGAAATCGAACGGCGCATCGAAGACATTTTGCGCAGAGCCGGTGGGCGGCCTGGGCATATTTTCAACTTGGGCCATGGGATTTTGCCGACGACGCCAATCGAGCATGTCGCCGCGGCCATCGATATGGTGCATCGGTTAAGTAAAAAGTAAAAAGGCAAAAGTGGGTGCGGCGATTGGACCGAACCTTTTTTACTTGTACATTTTTACTGTTGCCTTGGAGTAATGCGTATGCCGGAATTGAAACGCCCGACTGCCGTGCTCCTCATGGCGATGGGCGGCCCGGATAGTTTGGAGAATGTGGAGCCGTTCCTGCTGGATGTGCGGGGAGGCCGTCCCACACCGCCGGAACTGGTCGAAGAGATTCGGGAACGGTATCGGGCTACGGGCGGGAAGTCTCCGGCGGTCGGGATCTCCAAGGACGTCGCAAAGAAGCTCGAACAGCGGTTGAATGAGTCAGGCGATGAACGGTATCGGGTCTACGTCGGGTTGCGGCATTGGCATCCCTTCATCAAAGAGACCTATGCTGAATTGCTGGGCGACGAGCCTGAACAGATTATTGGTCTCTGTCTGGCCCCGCAACAGTCCTCGCTGAGCACCGGGGCCTACCGGAAAAAAGTTGAAGAAGCCCAGGCGGCGCTGCAGAGTGCCTGCCCGGTCAGTTACGTCGGCAGTTGGCACAGGCATCCAGGGCTCGTTGCGGCCATTGTCGAGAATATCCAACAGGCCTTGCTGAAGTTTCCTGCCGAGGCGCGGGCGACGGTGCCGGTGCTCTTTACCGCGCATAGTTTGCCGGAACGGATTGTGGCGATGAAGGATCCCTACCCCGACGAGGTACAGGGCACGGTCGAGGCCGTGACATCGCTGCTGGGAGGCCAACTCACGCGCTTTGCTTATCAAAGCCAGGGCCGGTCGGGAGAGAAATGGCTGGGGCCGACGGTGGAGTCGGCAGTGGAAGAGCTGGCTCGCGAGGGGCATCAATATGTACTGGTGGCGCCGATCGGGTTTCTCTGCGACCATGTGGAAACGTTGTACGATATCGATATCGAATTGAAGCGGTTTGCGGCTGGTGTAGGCCTCCAACTCGAACGTATCGCGATGTTGAACGATTCGGCTGCGCTCGTCGATACCCTGGTCTCTGTGCTCAAGGCCCACGAATCATCGCTCTGCAGTACCTCGTGAACAATCTTCGTACAGTGGCTGTCATCGGTGGAGGGATCTCTGGTCTCTCGACTGCCTATACCCTTTACGAAAAGGCTGCGGCAGCCGGCATCCAGATTCGTTGCACGGTCGTCGATGCTGCGCCCTCTTGGGGCGGCAAGATCGTCACCCATCGGGTTGGCGATCTGGTCACGGAGGCAGGTCCCGATTCTTTTCTGTCTCAGAAAACGGCCGCTATCGAACTCTGTGCCAAACTGGGGCTGACCGATCAGCTCATCAATACCAACGAGACTAGCAAGAGGGCCTGTGTCTTCTCGCAGGGCCGTCTGCGTGAATTGCCGGAGGGTTTGGTCATCATTTCCCCCAATCAGCTGGGGCCCTTTCTCCGGAGCGGACTCTTGAGTTGGGCTGGGCTCGCGAGGATGGGGCTGGATCTGGTGATGCCGGTGAAACGGTCGTTCAGCGACGAGTCTCTGGCCTGCTTTTTTCGGCGACGCATGGGCCGCCAGGCCTTCGAACGGATGCTGGAACCCTTGATGGCCGGCATCTATGCGGGAGATGCGGAGCAGATGAGCGTGCAGGCGACCTTCCCGAGATTTGTCGAGTTGGAGCAACAGTACGGCAGTGTGATTCGCGGGATGATGACGGCCAGGAAGGCTGGCCCACCCGCCGCGTCTGCCGGTCCGAAGCGCACGATGTTCGTGAGTCTCAAAAACGGTTTGTCGGATTTGGTCGATGCTCTGGTCCGCCGATTGACGGAGCAGGGCGTGACGCTCAGGAGCGGCACTGTTGTCGATGCCCTCCGCGTGCGGTCCCATCAGCCGGGCCGCTGGATGTACGACGTTATCCTCAATGACGGTTCGGCCCTGTCCGTGGATAGCCTCGTGTTGGCCACGCCAGCTTATGTGTCGGCTGAGCTGGTGCGTCCGCTTACGCCGATTGCCGGAGGCTTGATGGACCTGATTCCCTATGCCTCCACGGCGACGATCGCGATGGCCTATCCTCGCGCCGCGGTCGCAGGGGCGGCAGAAGGGTTCGGCTTTGTCGTGCCGCGGGCGGAAGGCCGCGACCTCATTGCTGCAACTTGGACCTCGCTCAAGTGGCCCCATCGGGCTCCCGCGGATCAGTTACTTGTCCGTTGTTATGTCGGAGGAGTTGGGCGAGAGGCTATTTTGCAATTGGATGACCGGGCTCTGGTCGCACGGGTGCGGGAAGAGCTGGCCAGTATGTGTGGTGTGACGGCGGAACCAAACTATGTGGAAGTGAATCGCTGGATGAAGGCGATGCCGCAATATACGCTCGGACATTTAGACCGGTTGAATCAGATTGAAGCGGCGCTCAGCCGCTACGGGGGCCTGGTGCTCACAGGCGCCGGCTACCGCGGTGTCGGGATTCCTGACTGTATCCGTGACGGGGCTGTTGCGGCCGATCGGGTCGTGCGCTATCTGTCCGGAGAACGATCGTAAGAAACGAGGGTCACCATGGATGCCCGGATGCAAATTGCGAATGTGACAGGACCATTCCGAGAGCCTCGGGAGCAGGTGTTCTCCTTCGACTATTCGATCCACCGGGCCTCGTGGCCGACGGCCCAGGCCGTGCGGGTGAAGGTCGCGATTCCGGAGGAGTTGGATTTCGTGCGGGGCAAGGTGTTGGGGGACGTCGTCGGGACGCCGGGGCAGCAATTGATGATTTCGAAGTTCTTATCGCGCCAGATCTCGGATGAGAAAATCCGCATCGCCGAGGCAGACGGTATGTTGTCAGAGCGGCGCGATACCGTCGTGGTTCCTTTCACCGGGCCCATGGCCTATTTGTTCCCACGGCTCGATACCTGGGCTGGTGAACAGCAAGAGACGTTGCGGGCGGAAATCAAAAAGCTAGTTGGATTGTAGCCAGGCAGTGCCTTCAGGGAAGGTAGAGGCTGAGGTCAAGGTTGAGCGAAGACATGA
>CAYHQK010000003.1:0-14637 GCA_964358535.1 uncultured Nitrospira sp.
AGTCTCCAATCGTCGCTGAGGACGGAAAAGGGTTACTGAGATCTCGGCCCTGCGCCGAGATCATTCTGTTGCGCCCCTCACGGTAGGGGCGTAATACGAAGGGCCTCATCTCTCTTTCGATCAGTCGACGCCAGCGGCCGGCAGAGGATTGCTTTCCGTCCTTTTCCTTCTTTCTCTCCTACAAGTCGTGTATCGCGGGCCATGGGGTTTGGGCGGCACCGGTGCCGCTGATGCCGAAATGGACCCGTCGATCTCTCTTTCCGGCGATCAATTCAGGTAGTTATCCTTGTCTGGCGCCGTCCGTTATGGATGCAAATGGTGCCTGCAGGGGTGCTAGTGAATATACTGTTGTAGAGCCTAGAGCTATTCGGCTCCAGAGCGGTAACTAAATAGCTCTGGTCTGGTGCGTGCGGAATACAAACTGCACATGGGCCATTAGGCACTTTCAGTTATAGGAATATCGTCTACGATTAGTATCGATGCGCTTCGTATATTCCCAGACCACTCAACGTGATAAGAACTGTTCCTGCGCGTCCCGCAATGACGGGGCGATCGATCGTTACGCAGACTCTATGCAGGCATCGGCCGTTGTCGTCACCTGTCATTATTTTTCATGAGGAGCACGTCTATGAGTGTGTTGTCCATTCTTGTGGTAGAGGACGATGAAGGAGTGCAGAGCCTGCTCCGCCGATTGTTGACGCAAGAAGGCCATCAGGTCACGATTGTCGGGAACGGACAAGATGCCATTCGAGTGGCCCAAGAGATTCCCGTTCACGTGCTGTTGACAGATTTGAAATTGCCCGATATCGATGGCCTGGCCGTCCTGGAGCGCATCTTTCAGATCGATTCCAAGGTGCTTGGCATTGTGATGACCGGCTACGGCTCAATCGACGGCGCCGTCAAGGCCATGAAGCTCGGCGCGTTCGATTTCCTGACGAAACCGTTCGACAACGAGGCGGTGGCCCTCGTCATCAATAAAGCATTGGAGACGCATCGTCGCCGCCAGGATATTCGCGGCCCGCGGAAATCTGTGCGGGCATCCTATCGAGCGGAGCAATTAGTCGGCACGAGCGAACCGGTGCAGCGTGTCCTGGATTTTGTCGCGAAGGTTGCGGACCACGACAGCACGGTGTTGATTCAGGGCGAGAGTGGGACCGGCAAGGAGCTGGTCGCGCGGATGCTGCATTTTAACAGCGTGCGTAAAGACCGTCCGTTCGTCCCCGTCAACTGTGGGGCCATTCCGGAGAACCTGCTTGAGTCCGAGTTGTTCGGCCACGAGAAGGGCGCCTTTACCGGCGCCGCTCAGACGCGAATCGGGCGTTTTGAATTGGCGCACGGGGGGACGATTTTCCTCGACGAAATCGGCGAGTTGAGCCTTGGGCTGCAAGTGAAGCTGCTTCGCGTGCTGCAAGAGCGCTCGTTCGAACGGGTGGGGGGGACAAAAACGATCGAGGTGGATGTCCGTGTTGTGGCCGCCACCAATCAAGACTTGGAGCAATCTGTCCAGCAGAAGCGGTTCCGGCAGGACCTGTACTATCGCCTGAATGTGATTCCCATTACCACGCCCTCGCTGAAGGAGCGGAGGAGTGATATTCCGCAATTGGTGAACTATTTCATGGAACGGTTAAATCACACGAAGCAGACCGCCATTACCGGCTGTTCCCCGGATGCGATGACCTGTTTGATGGAACATCAATGGCCCGGCAATATTCGGGAACTGGAAAACATGATCGAGCGTCTCGTGGTGTTGAAGCAATCAGGGGCGATCGAGGTCTCCGATCTTCCCGAGCGTGTGTTTCCTAGGCCTGCGGCAGCGGCAGCGTCGGCGGCGGAACCGACGGAGACGCATTTCATCGGATTTACGGATCAGGGGGTCAGTCTGTCACGGGAACTTGAACAGCTTGAGAACCGCCTCATCGTCGGTGCACTTCGACGAGCCAACGGGATTACGAGCAAAGCCGCCCAGTTGCTTCAGGTGAACCGCACTACGCTGGTGGAAAAAATGAAACGAAAAGGGCTGGCCACGAAGGACCAGGGCTGCCTGTCCTTCTAGCGAGGACTCCTGATTTCTTGATAGATCTTCTTCCCGGTGCGCTCCCTCGTGCCCTGGCGCCCCAGTGTGTGAGCCTGGAAGGGCAACGCTTGGCGCTCTGAAACATGCAGGTAGATGTCTCGTGCGTTTTCTGTGCGCCTGAATCGCTCCCGCCGAATCCCTCATTCCTTCCCCCGTTCTTCCTGTCAATCGTTTGACCAGTCCCATGGGCGACGCGTTGAAGATTTGACGAACGTCACGAAGGCGTCGCGGACAAGGTCACGGTTTCCCCATGCAGAATGAGTATTTGCCCTCATGTTGCGAAGGGCACAGGAATTGCTCAATCCCTCACATGTCTATGAAAATCACCACCTCCTGTCATTGGCTCATAGCCTGTTTATTGGCGCAGGGTCTCCCGCTGGACGTCTCCACTGCGGC
This sequence comes from uncultured Nitrospira sp., assembly GCA_964358535.1. Classification (GTDB taxonomy): domain Bacteria; phylum Nitrospirota; class Nitrospiria; order Nitrospirales; family Nitrospiraceae; genus Palsa-1315. Next base: position 2,471 of record CAYHQK010000003.1, read on the forward strand.
TGACCTGCGACCGGTACCCCCCTCGACATCGCCCATCCAGGCAGGATCGGTTCGCCCCAGTTTACCTGCTTCCTCAACACGGCTGATGTTGCCTGATGAGGGACCCCGCTACGGCCATCTTGCAGAGGGATCAGTCACCTTGCCGTTCCAGGATGCGGTTGAGGCATTCAAGCACGGGCAACATGCCCTGGCTCGCGCCGGTTTTACCGCAATCGTGAAACAGGAGCAGGACCACGCATTACTGGCATCGGCGAAGGCCTTCTTGGCAGAACTGCCGCTGCTCGAGGCCCCGGCTGGCCATGGGCAGGCAGAAGCCATTGCGCAGTATCGTGCCCTCATTCGTCTGTACCCGAAGGACCCGAATGCGTCCCGCGCGCTCTGGCGGATCGGTGACCTCTATGTCGAAATGGGATGGTTCCAGGAAGCCATCGTCGCCTATGAATATGCCACATCACGTGTGATCGCTCGCGCCGATGCCGACCGATCGCTGCTCAGCTTTGGCGTCATCCTCGATTTTCGTGGCCGTGTGGCGGAAGCGGAACAGGCGTTTGAAACGGTCAGGAAACGCGCGACCGAGGACCCACTCATGATGCGGGCGACATTGGGCCAGGCCAACGCCCTGTGCGCGCTCCAGCGCAAGCGTGAGGCGCAACCGCTGTATGACCTGCTCTATCAGCGCTGGCCGGACCTCCTTCGGCACGACCCTCAGATCTTGCAGCAGTATGGCGAACTCCTGGCGGATACGGACCAGATGCAGCGGGCCCGTGCCATCGATACGCTGCTGTATAACCTCTATCCGTCCTCCCCCTATGCCGGCGCGGCACTCGTTCGCCTTGGGAAGAACCACCAGCGGCTGGGTTTGCAGAAACAGGCGGAGATGTTCTACCTCGCCGCTCTGAATCAGTATTCAGGCACGCAGGAAGCGGGGGTCGCCCGTATGCAGCTGGTACGGATCGATCAGGAGGCGGGCTTGTCGTCTGGTAAGTTTTCCTTGAAGAAAATGGTGGGGGACATGATGCGGGGCTCGCGCGTCTCCTATCTGGAGTCGTCCCAAGGAGAGGCCCTCTATAAAAAAATCGCTAAGGACCATCCGCGTGACTTCCTCGGCAGCGAGGCGCTCTTTCAGGTGGCCGCGCATTACGAATTACATGGTGAGACCGCACGCGCCCTGCAGGCCTATCTCGCTGTGACGCAACGGGCCGGTGTAGTAGCACAGGATCCGTGGCCTCAGGTAGCCAGGGTTCGTCTTGCCGCGATGTTGAAACCGCGGGTAGAGGCTGCGCTCAAGGTCAAGAACGATATGCAGGTGGTGACGCTCTTTCATAGCCACGGACAGGTTCCGGAACAACACTACGCCGGCACGCGTCTGTTGTTGGAGGTGGCCGAGGCGCATCAACGCCTGGGGTTTTCCGTCGAAGCGTCGCGCCTCTATCAAATCTTAATGCGGGATCGGAAGGCGAGTAAGTTCCACGAATCCGCGCTCATCGGGCTGGGCGAGAGTTATTTAGACCATCGGGACTCCTCGGCCGCGCGGAACGCATTTGAGAGCTTCCGCCTCCAGTATCCGCAGAGTCCCCAGTCGATGCTGGTGTTGCGGCACTTGATCACGGCCATGCTTGAGCAGGGAGACCGCCGTAGCGCTATCCGGCTGATGCGGCAGTGGCTTCGGGCGCATCCCCGCGAACCGGAGCGAGGCTGGATGCAGCTGACATTGGCGAAAACGCTGGCGGACGATCACCAACGTGGAGAAGCCGTGGCGGCATTTGAAGAGGCCGAACGCCATAAATTCATACAGTCGCCGAGCGATCGGCTCATATTTGCGGACCTTTTGACGACGCTGAAGAAGCCGCAGCAGGCCGTGGAGCTCTATCAACGGATCCTGGCCTCGAACCCGGAGCCGGATCAGGCAGAATGGGCGCGCCTGCAGATCGTCAGAATCCTTGTCACCCAGAAGCGGCATGGCCCGGCGCCAGCCCCGCTCACCCCCGGCACAGAGACGGGCGATCCACTCCTGCATCGGGCAGCGGAAGCGATAGAAGCCAGTCTCCGTGTTACCACCGAGAAGGAAGGAGGATGATGTGTTGAACGTACCCCCGATTCCGGCAAACACGGATAGCCATTTGTTGCACGCAGCCTTTCGGAGCTTCGACGATGCGGCGGCGACGTTGCAACAGTCCTATCAGACGCTCACGTCTCGGCTGGAGCAACTCGACGTGGAGCTCGCCGACCGCAACGAGGCGCTGCGGAAAAATTTATGTGTCAATGAAGAGTTGCGCGAGCATTTGACGGCGATTGTGGAATCCCTGTCAACCGGTTTGCTCGTCATGGATGAAGCGGGAACCATCACGCGCTGCAACCAAGCTGGCACGCAATTGCTCGGCCTGGCGCATGAACAGATCATCGGGCGGTCCTTAGCTATGTGCCTCAAGGAAGCGCACTTGGACGGCGATGTCTATCCCCTGACCACGCGGCAGGGCGCGGCTGTCTCACTCTCCCAACGGGCCTTGCAGACGAGCGATGGGCGCCATGCCGGGAGCCTGGCCTTGATTCAGGACGTCACGACGGTTCGAGAGCTGGAGGACCGGCTGCAACGCCGCAATCGCTTGGCGGCCATGGGCGAGATGGTCGGGCGGATCGCCCACGAAATCAGGAACCCGCTCGGCAGTATCGAACTGTTCGCATCGATGCTGCGCCGCGATTTGAACGACACGCCGGCGCTGCGAGGATACGCCGAGCATATCTCCTCCTCGGTGCATATGATGAATCGCCTCTTGACGAATCTATTGCTCTATACCAAGCCGGACTGTTCGCATGGAAAGTGGCATGGGACCGAAGCGCTCATGCTGGATGCCTTGACCCTGGCCGCCCATGCCGTCGCCGGCGCGCGAGTCGACATCCGTCTGGATGTCAATCCTGACGCCGCTCGAATCTGGTGCGATGAGGGGCAGATGAAGCAAGTGCTTCTCAATCTGATTTTGAACAGCATCCACGCCATGCCGGACGGCGGCACGCTGACGTTGGCGGCGCGAGTGACAGGGGACGCCGCTTCCGGCCTCCCCGGCCTGCGCCTGTCGGTCTCGGATACCGGTGTCGGGATCCCGGCGGAGCAGCGGTCGAGAGTGTTCGACCCTTTCTTTACCACCAGGGATGAAGGCACCGGGTTAGGACTGGCCATTGTCCACGCGATTGTCGAAGGGCATCGCGGCCGCATCGATGTCGAGAGTGTGGAGGGGAGCGGCACCACGTTTACGATCGCCCTTCCGACCCATCACGAACCCAGCCCCGCGCCGATCTGCCCATCGTCCGCCTCGGCGCCCGGGGAGGAGTCCAGCGCGTCAGAAATGCTTGATGAGCAACTGCTGCTTGAAGAGGAGACCTCGGCATGAGCGACCACAACACAGAACGTCTGATGACGGAGAGTCCTGAACTGTCAGAGCGAATTTTGATCGTCGATGACGATCCCTCCATGCGAACCGCCTTGATGGAGTCGGTCCGCCGTCTGGGCTTTGATGTGCAGGGCGCTATGGACGGCGCCGACGCCGTCGAGCGGGTCAGCCGCTATAAACCCTGGCTGGTCGTGACCGACTTGAAGATGCCGCGGCTCGGCGGACTCGACCTGATCAAGGAGATCAAGAGCCGCTCGCCGCAGACGTTGATGGTGCTGATGACCGCCTATGGGACGGTAGAAACCGCCGTGGAGGCGATGAAGTACGGGGCCAGCGATTATATTCTCAAACCCTTCTCCACCGATTTGCTTGAGCGCGTCATCGCCAATCTGAAAGCGCGTGGAGCGGATGCCTCGGCGTCGCCGGCTGTGCCGATCGACCAGCGCTCGATCCTGACACAAGATCCCGGCATGGCCCGGTTGCTCAGCACCGTTGAAGGTGTCGCCGCGAGCCAAGCGACCGTCCTCATCAATGGAGAAAGCGGCACGGGAAAGGAACTGCTGGCGCGCTTCATTCACAGCCGCAGCCCGCGTGCGCACCGCCCGTTTATTGCCGTGAATTGCGCGGCTTTGCCGGACGGACTGTTGGAGAGCGAACTGTTCGGCCATGAGCGGGGCGCCTTTACCGGGGCCATCATGAAGAAGCTCGGCAAGTTTGAGATGGCGCATACCGGCACGTTGTTGCTGGATGAAATCAGCGAAATGAACATGGGCCTGCAGGCCAAACTGCTCCGGGTGATCCAGGAGCGGGAGGTGGATCGGGTTGGCGGGCGTGAGCCGGTCTCCGTGAACATTCGCGTCATCGCCACGACCAACCGCGCGCTTTACCACGAAGTGGAGCAGGGGCGGTTTCGGGAAGATTTGTATTACCGGTTGAACGTGTTTCCCATCACGGTGCCTCCGTTGCGGGAACGGCTTGCGGATATTCCTTTGCTCGCGAGGCATTTCGCGGCTGTCTCCGCGGCGCGGAATGGCTTTCCGCAACCGACGGTGTCGGCGGCGGTGTACGCCCTCCTTCAGGAAAGACGCTGGAAAGGGAACGTGCGTGAGTTGGAGAATGTCATGGAGCGGGCGGTGCTCTTAGCCGGGAACGAGCCGATTCTTCCGAGCCACGTATTGCTGGAGGCAGGCGGACAGCCGGTCGCCTCCGCGCCAGTCCCATCCGTGCCGCAATCGTCGACTAACGGATCGCTGTGGGAAATGGAGCGCGAGTTGATTTTTCAAACTCTGGCCCGCGTCAACGAGAATCGGACCCATGCGGCGAAAGAACTGGGCATCAGCATTCGCACGTTGCGGAACAAGCTTCGGGAATATCGAGGGCCAAGTTGTCCGGTTTCGGCATAACGCAAGGGTCATCAGGGTCCGGGCAGAAAACGGTCGGCACGTCCTGCCGATCGGCAGATATGAGTCGTATGAGGCGCGGTCGGCAGTCTTTGCCTCTGAGGGGTCTTCCGCCGGTCGTCGATGGCATCAGGATTGCACTATGTGCCTACCATATCGGCGGATGCGATAAGGGGAGGGAGAGAACATGACAATTTTCGATCACACCATGCAATTGGTCCATCGCACGCTGGATCTTCGACAGGCCAGGCAGCGGGTCATTGCCTCGAATATTGCGAACGAAGAAACCCCCGGCTATCGCGCCGCCGATCTTAATTTTCTCGACTCATTGCAGTCTGCCCAACGAGGCCAGGGGCCGGTTGCCCTGGCGGTGACGCAGGGCAAACACATCGGTCCACGCGGAGAGGGCGTGCAGCGGGTCGTCGGAAAACTCAGCGAGGTGCCGGCGGGAGACCTGCCGTTGGACGCGAACTCGGTGAATATTGAGCTGGAAATGGCCAAAATGTCCGACAACGCGATGCAGTACAGCGGCGCCGCGGCGATCATGGCCATCCGTTTTCGCCAATTGATGGGCGCGGTTCGAGACGCACGATAGCGGTGCGCTAACCTGGAGGATCTCACATGGATATGACCGATAGCATGGCGGTGTCCGTCACCGCCTTAGACGCGCAACGCCGCCGGATGAACGTGATTTCCAGTAACCTGGCGAACGCCCAGTCCACCCATACGCCAGGAGGGGGCCCCTACAAACGCCGGGATGTGGTCTTCCAGTCCACGCCGGTTGCCAGCCCCTTTCAGCGCACGTTTCGACAGGTGGCGACGGGGCCGGGAGCCCATGCGCTGGATGGCGTGAAGGTGCTGCGCGTACAGGAAGACCAAAAGCCCGGGCAGGCGGTTTATGATCCGCGCCATCCTGATGCCGATAAAAAAGGGTTCGTCAAAATGCCGAACGTCAATGTCATGGAAGAAATGGTGAACATGATGGGCGCATCGCGCTCCTACGAAGCCAATGTGCAAGCGATCAACGCGACCCGCACGATGTGGAATAAGGCGCTGGAGATCGGGAGGTAGTCATGGATCAGATTAAAGCGATCACGGCTCCGATGCCGGCATTCGGGGACGGCGCCACCGGCTCTCATGCCACGGGCGGCACCGCGTCGACTGGATTTATGGATACGCTGCAGCATGCGATCAGTAAGGCCAACGACATTCAACTGGAAGCGGGCCAGGCGACCGAGGCGCTGATGACAGGGCAGACGCAGAATGTCCATCAGACGATGGTGGCGTTGCAGGAAGCGGACGTCTCCTTCCAGCTGATGATGCAGATCCGGAACAAGCTGGTGTCAGCCTACGAAGAAATTCAGCGGATGCAAATCTGAGCGCCACATCTGGTAGCGAGGAGCAGGGGTACCCATGCTGTCAAAGTTTTCTATCAATCAACGCATGATCATTCTGATTGCGCTGGCCGGCTCGATTGCCGGGCTGATCGCCGTCACGTTGTGGACACAGCAGCCCGATATGCAGGTGCTGTTCACCAATCTCAATCCTGAGGATGCCTCAGGGATTGTAGATAAGTTGAAGGAAACCAAGGTGCCCTACGAGATGACCGGCGGGGGCACCACCGTGCTGGTCCCCAGCGCGCAAGTCCATGAGTTACGATTGCAATTGGCCACTCAAGGGCTTCCGCATGGAGGCGGCGTGGGATTTGAAATTTTTGATCGCTCCTCGATCGGCACGTCCGATTTCGTGCAGAAGTTGAATTATCGCCGCGCGCTCCAAGGCGAGCTGGCGCGGACCATTGCGCAAATGCCTGAGATTGAGCGGGTCCGGGTGCACCTCGCCACCCCGGAACGGCGATTGTTCGGTAACGACGACAATCGCGCGCGGGCTTCGATCGTGGTGTCATTGCGGAACGGACAAGCGCTTGCCAAGACGCAAGTCAACGGGATCGTCCACCTGGTGGCCAGTAGCGTCGAGGGGCTCCATATCAAGGACGTGACGGTGGTGGACGGCCATGGCCGCCTGCTCTCATCGGCCGCCGGGGGCGACGAGGCAGCCGGGCTGACCGGCACGCAGCTGGAGTATCAGCGGACGATTGAAAAGGACATCGAAACGCGCATCCAGACGATGTTGGAGCGCATCGTCGGACAGAATAAAGCGGTGGTGCGGGTCTCCAGCCTGCTCGATTTCCGCAAGATCGAAACGACGGAAGAACGGTATGACCCGAACGGGCAAGTCGTGCGGAGCGAACAGCGCGGGCAGGAAAAGTCGAACGGCGTCAATGGCGTCGCCAGCGGCGTGCCGGGCGTCCAGTCGAACCTGCCGCCCGTGGCAGAGCAGGAGGCGGCGCAATCGAGCTCGACTACCAATCAGACCAAGAACGAAACGGTCAACTACGAAATCAGCCGGACCGTCTCCCGCATCGTGGAATCCAGCGGCAGTATTAAGCAACTCTCCGTGGCGGTGCTCGTGGACGGCATCTACGAAGGGGCCAAGGCGGCGGACGGAAAGCCAGCGGCCGACCAACCCAAGAAGTATGTCGCGCGGTCTGAAGAAGACATGAAGCGCATCGAGGAGATCGTGAAAAAGGCGATGGGCTATTCGGCCGAACGCCAGGATCAAGTCCAGGTGACCAACGTGGCCTTCGATATCGGGACCGACGAGCCGTCCGCTCAGGGGATTGAGGCCGCGACCGAGGCGACGAATCCCTTCATCCCCTATCTCCGCTACGGAGTCGGCGGGGTGTTCTTTCTCCTGATCCTCTTCATGGTGGTACGGCCGTTGCTCACCATGCTGGGGACGACAGGGGCTCCAGTGGCGCAGGTGGGTGTGACGCCGGAGTTGCCCGCGTCGGTTAGCCAGGTCGAAGCGGCGCTGGACAAGCAGCCTCGCTCGCAACTCATTCAGCTGGCCCGCAACAATCCCGATTCGACGGCTGTGGTCGTCAAGCAATGGTTGAAGGCTCCGCAGTAAGGAGTTCGAGCAATGGCAACACAATTAAGTGGTGAACAGAAAGCCGCGATTCTCCTGCGAGCGATCGGTGAAGATGCCGCAGCGCTGGTCATGAAGAGCCTCGACCCCAAGGAGATCCGCAAACTGGGGACCTTCATGCACGACACCGCCCATATTACTCAGGAAGAAGAGCATAACGTTCTGACTGATTTCGAAAAGGCCAGCGCGCTCGGTGATGTGGAGTTCGACGGAAAAGATTACATTAAAACCATTCTCACGAAGGCCCTCGGCCCGGAAAAGGCGGCCCGTCTCCTTGAATCGATGAACAGCCGAAGCTACCCGGGTCTGGATGCCTTGAAGTGGGTGGATCCGAAGGGCGTGTCGCAAATTCTCAAGATCGAGCATCCTCAGACGGTTGCCGTGATCATGGCCCATATGGAGGCGGAACAAGCCAGTCAGGTCATGGCCTGCTTGCCTGTTGAGATGCGGGGGGATGTATCTTTGCGGTTGGCAACGCTGGAGGAAGTGCAACCGGAGGTGCTGGAGGAACTCAGCGCCGCGTTGCAAGACATCCTGGTGGCCAGTACTAGCCATGCTATGAGCGTCGGCGGCGCCAAGGCGATTGCCAACATTCTCACTCGGCTGGATAAAGCCACCGAGGGAGGCATCATGACGAAAATATCGGAGCGGAACCAGACGTTGGCCGATGCGATCCGCTCACTGATGTTCGTGTTCGACGACCTGGTCAAAGTCGATGATCGCGGGATGCAAGAGCTGCTGAAAGAAGTCAGTAAAGAGGATCTGCCCGTGGCGTTGCGCGGGGCGAGCCCGGACGTGAAAGAGAAGTTCTTTAAGAATATGTCGGCCCGAGCTGCAGACATGTTGAAAGAAGATATGGATGCGCGAGGACCGGCGAAGGTGACGGATGTGGAGCGGGCCCAGCAGAATATCCTTAAGGTCTGCCGCAAGCTGGAAGAGGAAAATCGTATTGTGATTTTGGGTGCCGGGGAGGAGTTGGTCTAAATGGCCGGTTCTTTGAGCATGGAGTCCACCACATCGCAGCCCGCACAGCGAACGACGGTCACGCGAGACGCGTCCATCCTCGTCGTCGACGACGAGGTGCAGATCCAGGGATTGCTGGTCGCGCTGCTCGAGTCCGATGGGTACCGCGTTCGCGCGGTTGGATCGGCCGGAGAGGCGCTTGCTGCCTTGAAGATTTCTCCCGCCTCGCTCCTGATTACTGATGTGAGACTTCCGGATCAGGATGGCATCGGGCTGCTCCAGCAGGCCTGTGCCATCGATCGGCGCATGATCGGGGTGGTGATGACCGGGTATGCCAGCATCGATCTCGCCGTCCAAGCCATGAAAGCCGGGGCGGCAGAGTTTCTCATGAAACCGTTCCAGAACGATGTGGTGCTCTTGACGGTCAAGCGCCTGCTCGAGCTCTATCGCCTGCGGGCGGAAAATGCGGTCCTGAAGCAGGCGGTGATTCTTGGCGGAGGCGTGCGTCTGCATAATGTATCGTTGCCAGATTTTGGGACAGGTCATCAGTTCCTCGATGCCAGCGGTCCTTCGGATTACGATCAAGGCCACGGCAAGGGTCTGGCCGAAGGCGAACGAAACGAGCGTGAGCGAATCGCCGCCGCCCGTCAACAGGAGCAGACGTTGGTGGCCAATGCGGTCCGCCAACTCGATGACGCATGGAAGGCGTTCAGTCAGACGGCGGAAGCGGATGTGACGGCGTTGGCTTTCAGTTTGGCAACGCGCATTTTACGCGACAGGGCGGCCGAACATGAGAGTGTGGTGACGGCGCAGCTGAAAGCCGCCTTGGCTACGATCCGTGAGTCAGGCGTCGTGACGGTGCGAGCCCATCCCTCCGATGTTCCAGCTCTTGAAGCGGTGCGCACAGAATTGAGTCGCGATCGCACGCCGGCGATGGTGTTGCACATTGAAGGTGATGCATCGTTTTCTCGGGGCAGTTGTGTGGTGCAGACGACGAATCGGTTGGTCGATGCCTCGCTGGATACGCAGTTGCTGCGGCTCGGCGAAGTCTTACAGAAGCGAGGGCCCCGTGAATCTCGTTGATCTGATTGAACGGACGGATCCGCTGTCCGTGTCCGGACGTGTCGCCCAGGCGGTCGGGATTGTCATCGAGGGTTATGGCCCCATGACGTCGGTGGGAGAACTCTGCGAAATCACGCGGGAGGACGGGGAGGAGACCGTGCTGGCCGAGGTGGTCGGGTTTCGCGGCGACCGCGTGCTGCTGATGCCGTTGGGAGAGATGCGGGGGATCGGCCCTGGCAGCCGGCTGTTGATGAAAGGGCATTGCGCGTCGGTTCCGGTCGGTCCGCAGTTGCTGGGTCGCGTGCTGGATGGGCTGGGTGAACCGCTCGATGGAAAGGGCCCCCTGGTGACCGAGCGCCAGTACCCGCTCCATGCGGCGCCGGTGAATCCTCTCCAGCGCGCGCGCATTACGCAACCGCTGGACCTCGGCGTCCGGGCGATCAATGCCTGTTTAACGTGTGGCCTCGGTCAAAAGATCGGGATTTTTGCCAGCGCCGGCGTGGGTAAGAGCGTCCTGCTCGGCATGATGAGCCGCTACACCAGAGCCGATGTGAATGTCATTGCGTTGATCGGCGAACGAGGCCGGGAAGTGAACGAGTTTCTTGAGCGGGACATGACCCCTGCCGCGCTCCAGCGATCGGTCGTCATCGTCGCGACGTCGGATCAGCCGCCGTTGGTGCGGTTGCGGGGCGCGTTGATCGCGACCGCCATTGCGGAATATTTCCGTGATGGCGGGAAACAGGTACTGCTCATGATGGATTCGTTGACCCGCTTGGCCCACAGCCAGCGTGAAGTGGGGCTCGCGATCGGCGAACCGCCTACGACAAAAGGCTATACGCCCTCGGTCTTTACGTTTCTTCCCAAGCTTCTGGAGCGAGTCGGGACGGGGCCTGGTTCCGGCACGATCACCGGCCTCTATACGGTGCTCATGGACGGTGACGAGCTGGCCGATCCCATTGCGGAAACGGTCCGGTCGATCCTCGACGGGCATATCGTGCTCTCGCGGCAACTGGCTGCGCGCAACCACTTTCCTGCGATCGATCTCCTCAATAGCACCAGCCGGGTGATGAAAGACGTCGTGAGCCGTGATCATTATGCCGCATCCCGCTCCATGGTCGAGCTGATGGCCCGCTACCAGCAATCGGAGGATCTCATTCTTCTGGGCGCGTATAAGGCTGGGACGAACAAGGCGCTCGACAGGGCTGTGTCGGCGCAGGACGGGATCAATGCCTTTCTCCGTCAGGATAACGAGCAGCAGGCCGACTTTGGTTCATCGGTCCAGGACTTACTGGCCCTGGAGAAGAACACCGCATGAAACTCGATGCGATACGACGCTATCGGGCGCAAGTGGAAGACGTCTTGCGTATGGATCTGCTTCAGGCTCGGCAGAACCTTCAGGATGTGGAGAACTTGTGCCAGGCGCTCGATGCGCAGACGCAGGAGTCGGTCGAGCAGTATTCGGCCAAGGTCAGTGCTGGAATGGCGCTGGAGGAATTTGTCGAGTGGCAGGCGACATTTGATTCCGAGGCCGCGTTGCTGACGCAAGCCAGGCAGACTGAAGGCAGACTGCGCGACGTGTGGAGTCAGAAGCAGCAGGACTTGCGGGAGGCCATGCAGGAGCGTCGGACGCTCGATCGGCTGGCTGAACGAGTACGCATTCAGGAGCAGGCGGTGCGGAACCGAGCCGAGCAAATGCAAATGGATGAGGCGGCGCGTCGCACGGGAGCCATGGGCGTGCAGAATTCTCTATGAACAAGCAGACAGCACATCAGCCTCAGGATCGCATCACTATCGCGCGCCCTCGCGCGGCAGGACCTCGCCGTCCGCTTGTAGCGCGTGGCACAGAGATCCGGTCTGCCGGCGTCTGGCTTGCGGTGATCCTGGTTCTCGGCTGGACGATGGTCCAACTTAATCCAGATTCCTCTGCGGAGACGCCTACGTTTCCTCTTTTTCAACGGGCAGCCCCTGTTGCCGTCGACCCTGCGCCGTCGGAACAGAGCCAGGGGGCGGAATCTGAGTCCTCACTGATGATGCCCATGCAGGCCCAAGGTCCTGCGCTCATTGTGCCGGCTGAAGTGGTGGCGATGCTCCAACAACGTCAAGAGGACTTGGCGCGACGGGAGAAGGCTGTGCGGACGGCAGAGGAGCGGTTCGTGATTCTCAAGGCTGATATAGAGCTGATCTTGAGCAAAGTCGAGGCAGCCGAGAAGCGGCGTGTCCTCCTCAAGGCACAAGAGGAGAAAGCCGCTGCGGCGCGGAGCGTGGTGCAGGACAAGCACGCGGTCGAGCTGCGCACGCAACAATATGCCCAGCTGACCAAGATGTATGAAAGCATGCCTACCGAGGAGGCGGCCGCACGCATCGA
>CAYHQK010000003.1:14737-49704 GCA_964358535.1 uncultured Nitrospira sp.
AGCTGACCAAGATGTATGAAAGCATGCCTACCGAGGAGGCGGCCGCACGCATCGAGCAGATGCCGGACCGGAAAGCGCTGGAAATCCTCCGGCTCTTGAAGGGTAAAACGGCTGGATCGATCCTCGCACAAGTGAAAATCGACCGCGCCGCGAAACTCACCGAGCAACTGCTGTCCAACCCCTGATCGCTTCGTGTCTTCCTTGCTCCGCTGTTCTCTCGTGTCATTTTCCCCTTGCTCAAATTTTCTCTCGCTCCCCCGGTATTCTTTGCCTGACCGTTCGGCAACTTTTTCCCCTGCCGGTCTTCTTGTTATCTCGGCTCCATGAAAACGCACGCCAATCGAGTGTTTTGGCGCGATTTTCCGTGGCACGAGCCTTGAAAAGGTATGGGCCAGATGCGGTTCACCAATATCACAGGATGCCGAGGCTATATGGACGTAAAACAACTCAGCACACAACCAGCAGGCGGAGAGCTGCAGACATTCGGTGGCGGAAGCCCGCTCGGATCGTCTCAGCAAGAAAGTGGATTCTCAACGATTCTTCAGGCCCTCTCGTACAAGCCTGACAGTCACAGCAACGGAGGCACGAAGCCTCGCGCTCCTCACGCAGAGCACCAAGGGAAGCCGTCCAGCACGATGCCGGCTGTTTCCCGCGCCCAGCAGCGCCAGGCCGACAGTAGCAAGGGTGCGAAGTCTCGTACCCCTCAAGCAAAAGACGATGACAAGCCATCCAGCGCGACGCCGGCCGTTTCCCGCAGCCAGTCGCGCAAGACTGACGGCAACAAGGGGGCGAAGTCTCGTGCCCCTGAGGCGGAGGCAGATGACAAGCCATCCAGTACGGCGCCGGCTGTGCAACGTGCCCAGTCGCGCAAAGCAAACGACAGCATTGACGCAGAGTCTGATACGTCTCAATCGAAGACTGATGACCAACCAGCCACGACGCAGTCTGATGCGTCCACGACTCTGTCGCAGGCGACCCCCTCTGAAGGGGATTCAGCGTCTCTTTCCTCTCAAGCAGAGACCGGTGACGACCCATCCATGGACCAGTCTGGAGTCGATCCTCTTCTGCTCTCGCTTCTTGGCGCGGCGGTGGTGCCTCAGGCGCCGATGGTCGTTCCAACGCCGGTAGTTGCCGAGACGGACACATTCGCAGCTGCGGATCACGGAGACGAGTTTCCCGGTGTTTCAACACTATCGACGACTCAGCCGATTGTTCAGCCGAGTAAGGTGACAGCGAGTCCTCTGGGCTCAGAGACCCTGCTCAGTGGTCTTGCCGGCCCCAAGATGCCATCAGTCATGGAGAATGCTGTTGCCGCTTCGTCTCAGCCCATGACGGAGAGTCAGCCACTTCCTACGGGAACCGACCGAGTCGCGCCGGTGGTTGAACAATCAGACAGCAGTCAGCCGCTCACAGCCTTGCAGGCTCAGGAGGCTGAGCGCAGCGCACCTCAGCAGGGGATGCCGGTTGTGGAGCAGCAAAAAGAGGCAGTGGTTCAGACTCCGGTTGCCGTAGGCCAGGCAGCAGTGACCGAACAGGAGCCAGCCAAGATTGCCGCCCCTGTGACGACTCAGCAGTCCAGCCAGACTCGTGAAATGGTTGCAGCACAGCCTGACCGATCACAGTCGCAACAGGTCCTGGGCAAAGGCGAGCTCTCGCTTCATCAACAGAATATGCCGTCAGAGTCCTCTGAGACCCAGGCAGCGGCTGCCTTATCCGGTCGTATGCAGGGGGGCGGGCAGGGCTTCAACGCTGAGTCCGACGGGCAGAGGAAGGAAGAGGGTTTGAAGTGGTTCTCTCGCGCCGACCTGCAATCGGCGGAGGTCTCGTCGCGCAGGCCAGAGCCGTCGGCGGTCGAGCCACTCGACGCAGGACGTCAGGACCTGTCCGCTGTACAAGGGCAAGGAGGCACTCCGTCCACCAGCAAGTCTGCTCCCGCTCCGGCGGTTTCCCTCTCGTCTCAGGCGAACCGGCTTGGTCCGGATCCTGAAGCAGCGCCAGTGCCAGCCACCCATACCGTGCAGTTTGACTTGGCTCCGGCAGATTTCGGGCAACTGCGTGTGCGCCTGGTCTTGGCTGACCAGACGGTCCATACGCACATGTCGACCGACCGGGCTGAACTCGGGCAGATGCTCACGAGCCAGCAGGAACAGTTGAGCACGCAGTTGTCCGGCGCCGGGCTGGATTTAGGGCGGTTCCAAGTGCAGGTCGATCAGGAGCGCAGCAACCAGTCCGGGCAGGAGTGGCAGTCCCAGGCCCAGGGCGGCACATCCCAACAGCAGCGTGACCAGCGGCAGCAGGATCGTACCCAGGATGCTCCGGTTCCTGCGCAGGCGCGAACCGGCATGCTGAGCTTATTCGCCTAACGTGTGATCGAAGGAGACGCATCATGAGCACTATCAGCGCCGCCACATCGTCCGAAACCACGCTCGCATCCGCGGCCACGCCGGCACAGGCCATTCTGAAACAAAAAGATCTTGGCAAAAACGACTTTCTCAACCTCCTGGTGACGCAGCTGAAGAACCAGGATCCCTTGAAGCCGATGGACAGCTCCTCGTTCATCGCGGAACTGGCTCAGTTCAGCCAGCTCGAACAAAGTGCCAATCAAGTGGCGCTGCTCCAAAAGAGCCTCGATGCGCAGACCGCGAGTCAGCAGTTTTCGCTCTTGCCGCTGGTCGGGCGAGAGGTGAGTATCGATGGCGCGGTGATTCAATTGGGCGCCGGGCCTGCCATGCTCGATTACAGTCTCGGACAGGATGCCGCGTCGGTCAACCTGTCCATTCTGAATGCGGCGGGCCAGGTCATCCGCACGGGAAATCTCGGAAATCAGGGCGCAGGCTTACAGCAAGTCGTGTGGGACGGGAAAGATCAGAACGGCACAACGATGCCTCCAGGAACCTATACCTATGCGGTGACAGCCTTGGACGGCCAGGGGCAGGCGGTGCCGGTCGCGACGACATCGCGTCTCACGGTCTCCGGTGTCCGGGTCGAAGGGGGACAGGCCAAGCTGGCAGTGGGAAATCAAACCATCGAGCCAGGCTCCATCATCGAATTTTTCTAAGACAATAGGGACAAGACGGCGCCATTCATTGTCACGAAATTCAAAGGAGGTAGTCAGTCATGGGTATCATGTCCTCGTTATTCGCCGGTGTGAGCGGTCTCAATGCCAACGGCACCGCCTTGTCGGTGATCGGCAACAATATCGCGAATATGTCCACGGTGGGGTTCAAGTCCAGCAAGGCGACCTTCGCCGACCTGATCAGTTCCTCGATTTCAGGAGGATCCGGCTCCGTCCAGACCGGCATCGGCGTGGCGCTGACCTCTGTGCAGGGCAACTTTTCACAGGGCTCTTTGGCCACCTCGGCGAACGTCCTCGATCTCGCGATCGACGGCAACGGATTCTTCGAGGTGAAAGATTCCCAGGGAGGTACCTTCTACAGTCGGGCAGGGGCCTTCCGGCTGGACAAGACGAACAACGTTGTCGACCCCAGCGGATTCAAACTGCAGGGATTTCTCGCTGACACCAACGGGGTGATTACCGGATCGATCGGCGATATCTCCCTTCCCTCCACTACCGCCTCGCCCAAAGCCACGGTCATTGGGTTCCTTGCCGCAAACTTGAACTCTTCGACGGCGGTTACGGGGGTGAAGGGAATGCTCGTTGCGGCTGCGGTTCCCTCCGGCTTGCCCACCGCCGCCGGGAATAACTCATTCTCCCTCAACCTCAACGGTGATGGCGCTCAGACGGTCACGGTGGCCAACGGGTTGAGCGGCGCTACCTTAGCCTCAGCCATTCAGAACGCCGTGCGAGCTCTGACGCCGAACGATCCATTCCGAGCGGCGGCCTATAGCGGCTTCACTGCCGCGGTCAGCGCGGGGGGGCTTTTCACCTTCACCTCTGGCATAGCTGGGGTGACCGATAACACGACCGCCAGCGCCGGAACGGTCGTGGTGTCGGCGCCGGCCGGCAATACCTTGGCCGCCTCGTTGGGCATGCTGGGGAAATTATCCGGGGGCGCGGCGAACAGCGTGACCTATCCCTATTCAGGGGGGGTCGTCAACGACACAGCGTTTGACATCAACCTCAACGATGGTAACGGAGTCCAGACCATCACGCTTGCAGGCGGACCCTATGCCAATGATGCAGCCCTTGCTCCGGTCATTCAGGCTGCGGTTCGTGCCCAGGCTGTAGCCAGTACGGCGAGCGCCGGTTTTACCGCCACAGCTTCGGCTGGCACCTTTACATTTACCTCCGGTGCTGGTGGCGCCATCGTGGTGACGGCGACTGGTGGCACTGATACCTTGGCCTCAGAATTGAAGATGGTGGCAGCGAGCACCCCCACATCGACGACGGCCTCGTCCACGACCGGCACGGATTTCGCCCTCTCCGATCCGACCGGGACCTCGAATTTCTCGACTTCCATGACCGTGTACGATTCTCTGGGGAACAACCACCTCCTGACGACCTATTTCACCAAGGTCGGGAGCAATACCTGGAATTACAATATCTTGGCCAACCAGAACGACGTCGTGACGGCCAACTATAACGCGGCCAATATCGATACGACGCTCGGGGCTGTAAGGGTCGGGGCCGGGACGCTAACATTTGGCACGAATGGTACGTTGGAGCGCGAGAGTGTGGCCCTCCAGTTCGATGGAGGAACGGCTGCCGGTGCCGCAGGGACTGTGGCGGGACAGCTACAGATCGACTGGAACGGCGCGACGGCCAATCAGCTGGTCACCTATAACTTCGGTAGCAGCGTGATTACAGACGGCGGGAATGGACTGGATGGTACGACCCAGTTCGGCTCCAAAAATGCGGTGGTCCAGCAGACGCAAGACGGGTATGCGGCCGGTTCCCTCCAGGCCTTCTCGGTCGACGGGAACGGCGTGATCAACGGCCGGTTTTCCAACGGCCAGTTGCGGGCGCTGGCCCAGGTGGTGCTGGCGAGATTCCCGGACCCGCTGGGATTGACCAGAACCGGGAACAATACCTTTGCGGAGTCCGGCAACTCAGGACAGCCGATCACAGGCGTGCCGGAGAGCGCGGGATTGGGGAAATTGAAGTCCAATACGCTGGAACTGTCCAATGTCGACTTGGGTGAAAGTTTCATCGACATGATCGCGGCCCAACGAGGCTTCCAAGCCAATTCCCGCGTCATTACGACCTCCGACGAGATCCTCCAGGAACTCGTCAATATCAAGCGGTAGACCGTTCCTAGAGGCGGGTCGCGAGAGCGCGGCCCGCCCCACGGGGCTCTCCCGTTCCTTGCACAACAACCTCCTCGCCATGTTTTTGTCTCCGATCCGACAGTCCGCGTCAGGATTTTGACATCGTCAATCACCTGGCAGGCCGCTAGCTTCCCTTTGGGCTTCCTGTCCCCTCTCACGATGAATCCACGCATCTGGCGCAGTGTTTCTCGACTGGCAGGCAGGAGGCCGCGCGAAATTCTTGTGGCATACGCATTGCACCTCCCAGTTCCTGTCACCGTTCGACCAGAGGAGGATTGCATGGCAGATACAGAGGTAGCAGAAGCCGCAGAAGATGAGAAAGCACCGGCGCCAGCCGCGTCCGGCATGTCCATGAAAATGGTCGTCATAATTGGAGTCGCCACACTGTTGATCGGTCTTGGCGTGGCCTTCACCCTGTTCAAGCTGATGTCGGGAGGGCAGGGGAAAGGGGAGGCGAACACAGAGGCCAGCGCAGCCAAGTCTGAGGCAGCCGAGGCGAAATCAGGCGCGGACAAGGTCAACAGCCCTGGCGTGATGTTCGATGTGGAGCCCTTCATCGTCAACCTGGCCGATGCGCAGGAAGTCCGCTATTTGAAAATTACCGTGAAGCTGGAGCTGGAGACTCAGGAGGCGGTGGCCGAACTGACCAACCGGACGCCACAGCTTCGCGACACGATTCTTGTGCTCTTGACCAGTAAGGACTCGGTATCGATTCGAACCACGCAGGGGAAGTTCCAGTTGCGCGATGAAATTACGCAACGGGTCAATAGCATCCTGCCCAAGCCGGCTGTACGGACGTCCTATTTCACCGATTTCGTCGTGCAATAGCCACAAGGACGATTCGCTACATGGAAAAAATCCTTTCCCAGGACGAAATCGATGCCCTCCTCAAGGGGGTCAGTTCCGGCGAGGTTGACGCCAAGCCGCCGGAGGAAGTCGCCTCTGATGGGCCGGGGGCCAAACGGTACGATCTCTACAATCAAGAACGGATCATCCGCGGGCGCATGCCCACCCTTGAGCTGATCAACGATCGCTTCATCCGCCGTCAGGCGGTGTCGTGGGGGGCGATGCTGCATGACCAAATCGAATTCGCCGTCGTCGGCACGCAGATCACCAAGTTCGGCGAATTCCTCAAGAAAGTTCCCATGCCGTCCTCGCTGAACGTCTTCCACATGGAGCCGCTCCGCAGCAACGGGCTCTTCGTGATGGATTCCTTCCTGGTCTATCTGATCGTGGATTACTTTTTCGGAGGCAAGGGGCAGACGCACGTCAAGCCGGAAGGGCGCGAGTTCACGCCCATTCAGTTGCGCGTCATCAGGAAGCTGATCCAGCACGTGTTTCTCGACCTCGAGAAAGCCTGGGAGGCGCTGATGTCGGTCAAAATTCAGCATATGCGTTCGGAAAGTAATCCACAATTCGCCATGGTGGTCTCCGTCTCGGAAATTGTCGCCGTCGTGACCCTGCAGGTCGTGATCGGCGAAACTGCGCGGGATCTGTTCGTCGTCTATCCCTACTCCATGCTCGAACCCATCAAGGAAAAGCTCTATTCAGGTCTGGTCTCCGATCAAGTTGAGCAAGACGGAGGGTGGGCGGGCCGGTTCCGCGACAGACTGCACGACTGCCCCCTCAATGTCACCGTTCGGCTCGGGACGGTCGGGGTGAAGGTGCGGGACGTCCTCAGCTTTGCGCCGGGCGACGTCATTGTGCTGGATCAACGGCCCGGCGATCCCCTGGATTGTTTTGTCGAGGGCTACCTGAAATTTCAAGGCAGTCCCGGTGTGTTCAAGGGCAACCATGCCTGTCGTGTGGAAAAGGTCATTGCGTAAGCGAGCCCTGTCGCTGAGGAGAATTGTCTATGGCTGATAGCGAGATCATCAAACCAGAATCGAGCGTGCCTCCTCCTCCAGCGGCGTCCTTTCCGCAGGTCGACAATGGGGGCGCCGTGCCCGCTCAAAATAATCTGGATCTCATCCTCGATATTCCGATGCAAGTGACGGTGCAGGTGGGGTCGACCAAGATGGCGATTCGCGAGCTGCTGCAGCTCGGCCAAGGGTCCGTGGTCGAATTGGAAAAACTGGCGGGCGAAGCGATGGAAGTGTTGGTCAACAACAAGCTGGTGGCGCGGGGCGAAGTGGTGGTGGTGAACGAGAAATACGGCATTCGTTTGACGGATGTCATCAGCACGGTCGAACGGGTCCAGCAACTCGGCTAGGAACAGGGGAGACGCATGGTCGATTTCTGGGACAGTTTCATCCGGATGGCCTCCGCCCTGGCTGTGGTCCTGGCCTTGATGGCCGGGCTGGTGGCCTTGGTACGCCGGTTCGCCGGCACGCGTTTGTTTGCGCCGGTGACTGCGCCGGTCGTTCAGGTGCTCGGCAGCGGCCATGTCGGTCCGCGCAAAACGATCTCCCTGGTGTCGGTCGGAGGGGAGTTTCTGATCGTCGGTGTGACCCCAACAGACCTGGTGTCGTTCGGGCGGATTACCGATCAGGAGCAAATTAAGGAATTACGGTCGAGAGTGGCTGCCGGCGCGCCGCTGGCCGCTGCGGAGATGAAAGGCGGCGATGCCACTGCGTAATCGTGGACTGGCAGCGGCTCTGGCGCCGCGCGTGCTCTTCGTAGCACTAATGCTCTGCCTCTGTCTGGGCGTCACGCATGAGGCGGCGGGTGGGACCAATCCTTCCGTCACCATCGATCTAGGGCAGACCGGTCCGAAGCAAACCGCGGTCGTGATTCAAATTCTCGCCCTCCTGACGGTGCTGTCGCTGGCGCCGGCGTTTTTTATCATGGTCACGTCCTTTACCCGAATCGTCATCGTGCTGTCCTTTCTCCGCCAGGCGCTGGGCACACAGCAAGTGCCTCCGAACCAGGTCTTGATCAGTCTGGCCCTCTTCCTCACGCTCTTCGTCATGGCCCCGGTGGGGCAAACGGTTTATAGCCAGGCGGTCGAGCCGCTGCTCGCCGAGAAGATTTCTTACGAGGAGGCTTGGAATACAGGCATTCAGCCGATTCGCGCCTTCATGCTGCGGCAGATCCGGGATAAAGATCTCGAGCTCTTCATCGATCTCAGCAAGCTGCCGAAGCCGAAAACGGTCGAGCTGGTGCCCATTCATGTGGTGATTCCCGCGTTCATTTTGAGCGAGCTGAGAGTGTCGTTTCAGATCGGGTTCCTGATCTACATCCCGTTTTTGATTATCGATATGGTGGTGGCCAGCATCCTGATGGCCATGGGCATGATGATGTTGCCGCCGGTCATGATTTCTCTCCCGTTCAAACTCATTCTTTTTGTGCTGGCCGACGGGTGGTATCTGATCGTCGGGTCGCTGGTACGAAGTTTCCAGTGAACAGTGAGGGGTGATCGGTGATGTGTCAAACACAGAAGTCCGTCAAAACTCTTTTGATTCTTTCGAGATCGTTTCGCGTCACTCTTCACCCATCACGCATCACGAGGCATTCATGACTCCTGAGATGGTGACAGAGTTGGGACGCCAGGCGGTCGAGACTACGCTCCTCGTGGCGTCGCCTTTCCTGGGCCTCAGTCTGGTCGTCGGGCTGGCGGTGAGCGCTCTGCAGGCTATGACGCAATTGAACGAATCCACGCTGACGTTCGTGCCCAAGGTCTTGACCGTGTTCGCCGCCATCGTGCTGTTCATGCCCTGGGTGCTGGGCGTGATGACGACGTTCATGACGCAGATATTCAGCAGTATCCCGAACTACGTGCATTGAGAAGGCCGTTGAGAGAACTATGACTGTGTCGCAACCGCTTCATCTTCTGCTGCCAGAATTTCAGTCCTTCATGGTCGTGGTCTCCCGTACCGGGGGGATCGTGGCGGCGCTGCCGATGTTGAGCGGGCGCACGGTGCCCCCGAAGGTCAAAGTGGCGCTCGTGCTCATGTTGAGCCTGGCTCTGGCGCCGGTGATTCATTTTCCGCCGATTCCACCGGACGCCTCCATCATGACGGCGGGTCTGGCGAGCGAAGCGTTGATCGGTTTCGTGATCGGTTTGGCCGTTCGTCTGTTGTTTTCGTCGCTGGAGATCGCCGGAGAGGTCGCAGGCGCCCAGATGGGGTTCAGCATGTCGCAATTGCTGGATCCCTTGACCTCGCAATCCGCGCCGATGGTCGGACAGTTTTTTACGCTCATCGCGACCCTGGTCTTCCTTTCGCTGAACGCCCACATGATGGTCGTGTCGGCCATCGTCTCCAGTTACGAGTCCATCCCTCCGTTCGGCGCGACCCTGTCGCCTGCCATCGGGGAGGAGGTGCTGCGTCTGTCGCAGCATATGTTCGTGGTGGCGCTGCAACTGACGGGGCCGATCCTCGTGACCGTGCTTCTCATCAATCTGCTGCTAGCCATGCTGGGGCGGGCCGTGACGCAGGTCAATGTATTCGTGCTGAGTTTTCCTTTGACCATTGCCGGGGGGCTCCTGGTCATGGGCTTGGCCTTGCCCTTTATGGTCTCGCTGCTCGAACGGGAATTCATCGGATTGCACGAGACGATCGAGGGGCTCTTGAGGGTCTTGGGTCATGGCTGAAGATAAAGACAATAAAACAGAACAGGCGAGTGAGAAGCGGAAAGCGGATGCCCGGCTGGAGGGCAATATCGCGGTCAGCCGCGACGTGACGACGGCTGCCATCCAGGCCGCCGGGGTCGGGTTGTTATTTTTTCTGGCCCGCCCAGGCATGCAACTGTTGACGGATGTGATCCGGACGGGCTTGTCCCAATCGTTCGATCGCGTGGTCCAATCGAGTCTCACGGTCAATCAGATTCACTCGCTGGTTGTGCAGGTCGGGACCACGACCCTGATGCTCATGCTCCCGTTCCTGGCAGGTCTTGCGTTTGCAGGCGCCGGCGCCTCGCTGGCGCAGACGGGCTTTCTCTGGAAGCCGTCGTTGCCGTTCGATATCTCGAAGTTGAGTCCGCTGGCGGGATTTTCACGGCTCGTGTCGTTCCGGTCGGTTTCGGAGTTGATCAAAGCGCTGCTCAAGATCTCGATCATCGCCAGTATCGGGGTGGCCGTCCTGCGCCAGGAAGCCGGACGGCTCCCGGAAATCGTCGAATATGACGTGTGGGGGCTGCTGAACGTCATGGGATGGCTGACGCTCAAAGTCGCCGCCTCGGTCACCGGGGCGATCATCGTCGTCGCGGGCGTCGACTATTTCTATCAGCGGTTCGAATGGGAGCGCTCGCTGCGCATGTCCCATGCCGAGGTAAAGGAAGAGCATCGCAGTTCGGAAGGCGACCCGCAGATCAAGAGCCGGGTGCGGAGCATGCAGCGGGAGATGCTGAAGAAACGCATGATGGCCGCGGTGCCGACGGCGGATGTCGTCGTGACCAATCCGACGCACTTGGCCGTCGCGCTCAAGTACGACGCGCAGGGGCAGGGCGCCCCCCTCGTCGTGGCCAAGGGTGCCGGCCATGTGGCGGAACGGATTCGCGCCTTGGCCCGGCAGCATGGCGTGCCGGTGATCGAGAATAAGTTCGTGGCCCGCACGCTCTATAAGCTCGTGGAAGTGGGCAAAGAGATTCCGTCCGATCTCTATCGGGCGGTGGCGGAAATTCTGGCATTTGTCTATCGCGCAAGGGGTTTCACGCCGAAACAGGCCCCCGGTAAGGTGTAAATTTTATGGCTGCCCAGACGCACACTCAGGCAACGATTCCGATCCTCTCGCCGCAGTCGATCATCAAGCACCCGGACATTTTACTGTCGCTGGGCGTGGTGTCGATCATCATGGTCATGCTCCTGCCCTTGCCCCGGTTTCTTCTGGATTTGCTGCTGGCATTCAATATCACGGTCTCGGTCATCATCTTGCTCGTCGGGTTGCAAGTGCGACGGCCCATCGAGTTCTCGGCTTTCCCGTCCATTCTGCTGATGGTCACCTTGCTGCGCCTCTCCCTCAATATCGCGTCGACGCGCCTCATTTTGCTGCACGGCAACGAAGGAGCCGGCGCGGCGGGGGAGGTGATTCGGGCGTTCGGGAACTTCGTCGTCGGCGGCAACTATACGGTCGGCCTCGTGATCTTCGCGATCCTGGTCATCATCAATTTCGTCGTCGTGACGAAGGGCGCCGGACGCGTGGCGGAAGTGGCGGCCCGGTTCACCTTGGACGCGATGCCCGGCAAGCAGATGAGCATCGATGCCGATTTGAATGCCGGACTGATCAACGAAACGGAAGCGAGACGGCGCCGCCGTGAGATCGCCGAGGAAGCCGATTTCTACGGTTCGATGGACGGCGCCAGCAAGTTCGTCCGTGGTGATGCCACGGCGGCGGTCATCATCGTGTTCGTCAACATCGTCGGCGGATTGACCATCGGTGTGTTGCAGCAGGGCATGAGTCCCGGGTTGGCCGCGCAAACCTATACGCTTCTGACGGTGGGTGAAGGACTCGTCGCGCAGATCCCCGCGCTGATCGTCTCGACGGCGGCCGGTATCATTGTGACGCGCGCCGCCTCCGACGGCGACCTCGGGTTCGATATTATGCGGCAAGTCTTGGTCTCGCCGAAGGCGGTCGGGACTGCGTCAGGAATTTTGTTGACGCTCGGACTCATTCCGGGCCTGCCCCATCTGGCATTTCTCGGTCTGGGCGGAGCGGCCGCTTGGCTGGCCTACCGGCTGTCCCATCAGAACGACCAGGTGGCATCGCCGGCGTCGGTTCCTGCGGCGGAGGCGAAAGCGAAAGCGGAAGCGGACGAGGCTTCCTCCCATGTCGCGCCGCTCGATTTGATGGAAGTCCAGGTGGGCTATGGCTTGATCGGGTTGGTCGAGGGTACCCATGGGACCGCGCTCTTGGAGCGCATCAAAGGCCTGCGCAAACAGTTTGCCGAGACGATGGGCTTTCTGCTGCCGCCGATCCATATTCGCGACAATCTGCAGCTCCGTCCCAACGAGTATGCCGTCATGCTCAAGGGGGTGGAACTCTCGAAATCAGAAGTGCTGCCGGCGCATGTGCTGGCGATCGATCCGGGGACGGCCCAGCGTGGTGTCATCCAGGGCGTGGCGACGAAGGAGCCGGCCTTCGGGTTGCCCGCCTTATGGGTGCCGGAAGCGATGCGCGAGCAAGCGCAAATGGCCGGCTACACCGTCGTCGATGCCAGTTCGGCGATCGCCACCCATCTGTCGGAAATCATCAAGCGGCATGGCCATGAACTGCTGGGCCGTCAGGAAGTGCAGGCCCTGTTGGATGAGACCGCCAAGGTCCATCCCAGATTGGTCGAGGAATTGATCCCCACGCTCTTGTCGCTGGGAGCGGTGGTGCGCATCCTGGGAAATCTGTTGCGGGAAGGCATCCCGATCCGCGACCTGCGCTCCATCCTCGAAGCGATTGCCGACCATGCGATGTCGACGAAAGATCCTGAACTGCTCACGGAGATGGCGCGGCAGGCTCTGTCGCGCACGATCACGCGCCAGCATCAAGCGCCGGACGGGACGTTGCCGGTGATCACGTTGGACCCGCGGCTGGACCGGTCGCTGAACGAGCAGGTCGCGGCGCTGCCGCAAGGGGGCATGTTGAACTTGGACCCGGGCACTTCCCAGAGGTTATTGGCGGCGCTGAAGCAGGCGGCGGAGCGAGTCGCGGCGCAAGGACAGCAGCCGGTGGTGCTCTGTTCTCCGGCGCTGCGACGGCATATCCGTCGCTTGACCGACCGGATCCTGCATACGGTGCCGGTCTTGGGCCTCAATGAAATCGATGCGATGGTCCAGCTGCAATCGCTCGATACGATCAGGCTGGATCTCGAACTTCCACGATTGTGAGGTGAGCCATGAAGATTAAACTGTTTCATGCCGAAACCATGCACGAGGCCATCCGCGACATCAAGGCGGAGCTGGGGCCGGATGCCGTCATCTTGTCCAGCAAACGTGTGCGGCAGGGGAGCATGCCCTTCAGTCTGTTCGGCCGGCCCATGCTGGAAGTGACGGCGGCGACCGATCGCGACACGCAGGAGTTTGCGCCCATCCCTCAGGCGGCCAAACTGGTGGTGCGGAAGGAAGTCCGGCCTGCCGCGCCGACGCCGCAGCCTGAGTCGGAGCCTATGCCTGAGTTTCAGGAGACGCTGAGCGCCTTGCTCCGTAGCTCCGGCATGACCGGGTCTCGCGTCAAAAATGCGTATGCGCCGACGCCAGCCGCGCCTTCGCAGCCCCGTGCCCTCTCGACGGAACGGGTGCATCGCGTGAAGGACGAACTTCGCGATTTGCATCAGCGCCTGACCTCGTCGTTGCCCGATGACGCGCCGGCTCCCGGCGCCGGTTTCCCCTCACCGATCGCCCGGGCCTGCCGTCAGTTGATCGGCCAAGGCCTGCGCCCCTCCAGCGCCGAGAGTCTCTGTCTGGCGCTTCAGCGCCGGCTCGCGCCTGAGTTAGCCCTTGCAGAGGATGAGATTCAGGAGACGTTGCGCCGGCTTCTGGTGGAACCGATCAGGGTCAGCGGACCGCTGTTGAATCCAGGGGACGATTATAAGGTTGCCATGTTTGTCGGCCCGAGCGGGGTCGGCAAGACCACGGCGATCGTGAAGCTGGCGGCCCATTACCGGCTAGAGGAACGTAAGTCCGTGGTGTTGATCACGCTGGATGCCTGCCGCATGGCGGCGGTCGAACAGCTTCGCACCTATGCGAAGGTCCTGGGCGTGGCGCTTGAAACGGCGCAGACCGCGGCTGACGTGCTCGATGGCATGCGCCGTCATCGCGGGGCCGATCTCATCCTCATCGATACGCCGGGGTTTGGCGCAAATGAGACGGCACGGCTTGCGAATCTTGGCGAGCTCAAAGACTCGTACGGCTCGATCGAGACGCATCTGGTGCTCTCCGCGAATACGCGGCTGCAGGATCTTCGTCGCACCGTGGCGCGGTATGACGTCTGTGCGCCCTCCCGGCTGCTCTTTACCAAGTTGGACGAGACGTCGGAATACGGCAATCTCTTTGAGCTGGCCTACCAGACGACCTTGCCCCTCTCCTATTGGGGGATCGGGCAGCAGGTGCCGGAAGATCTTGAGCTGGCGCAACCGGGACGGTTGGCCGATCTGTTGCTCGAGCGTGGTTCGATCCATTTTACATCACCAGGCCTCTCGTCACTCCTGGGATGCGACCACGTCGCGTCCTTTGGCAGCACGACGCCACAACACGCGTAGTAGGGGAGGCTCCCGCATGAGAAACATGCTCAGTACTCAGGAGGCCGCGAGGCCGTTCATCGGTCGTGAGAGCTCATATACCCATGTGATTACGGTCACCAGCGGCAAGGGCGGGGTGGGGAAAACCAATGTGGTTGCCAATCTTGCCGTCGCATTGTCGCGAGCCGGCAAAGAAGTGCTGGTCATGGATGCGGATTTGGGGTTGGGCAATATCGATGTGCTCTTGGGGCTGACGCCCAAGTACACGTTAGAGCATGTGCTGGCCGGGTCGCACCACCTGTCAGACATTGTCATCCCTGGTCCTGCTGGTATTCACGTGCTGCCGGCCAGCTCAGGCCTGCCGCAACTCACCTCTTTGAGCGACGAGCAGCAGCTCCTGTTGCAAAGTGAGCTGGAGGACGTGGCCAAAACGGTGGACGTGCTCTTGATTGACACCGGAGCCGGCATTTCTCCCAATGTGACCTATTTCGCGTCCGCGGCTCAGGAAACGGTCGTCGTGATTTCGCCGGAGCCGACGTCGCTGACCGATGCCTATGCGCTGATCAAAGTCCTGTGCCGTCAGCATCGCGAACGCCGATTTCGAGTGTTGGTCAATATGGCGAAGAGCCAACGTGACGCGACGCAGACCTTCCGGAGGCTTGATGCGGCCGCGGATCGTTTCTTGCACATCAACCTGGACTATATGGGCTATATCCCGTTCGACGATTATCTGCCGATGGCCGTGATCGAACAGAAGGCGGTGACCGAGTGCTTTCCCGCTTCGCCGTCCAGCCGGGCGTTTAGCCAGCTGGCCGGGCAGATTACCGTGTGGCCCGTTCCGCAGATCCCGAAGAGTACGGTGCAGTTTCTGTGGCGCCAATTGATCCCCACATCCTAGGGGGTAGGTCGATGTTGATACGAACACAGAAGGCAGATTGATTATGAATAATATTGCGACACAACCTAGCCGAGCGGTCGGTCCCGCGCTTGAAGCCCAGCGCGAACGAATCATCAAAGAGTTCGCGCATATTGTGAAGGCGATGGCCCATCGACTGGCCTTCCGCCTGCCGGCCTATATGGACGCGGAAGACCTCGTCTCGGTCGGTGTCATCGGCTTGATGGATGCGATGGAGAAGTATGACCCCACGCGGGAAGCCAAGTTTAAAACCTATGCGGAGTTTCGCATCCGGGGCGCCATGCTGGATGAAATCCGCTCCATGGACTGGATCCCCCGTTCGGTCCATGAACGAGTTTCGTTGTTGCAACGCACGCATACGGAACTCATGAACAGGCTCGGTCGGCCGCCGAGCGATGAGGAAGTCGCAGCGGAGTTGAAGATGACGCAAGTCGAACTCGACGAATTCCTGTCGCGCGCGCGCGGGGCTGTCCTGGTCAGCTTGGATGATATTCAGGTGAATGAACCGGACGGGCAGAAGATTCTCACCATGCTCGCCGACACGCACCAGCCCGACCCGCTGGCGACCATTCTCGGGGAACGGGAGCGCACGACGGTGACCACGGCGATCCAGCAGCTGCCGGAAAAGGAACGGCTCGTGCTCACCCTCTACTACTATGAAGAACTCACGATGAAGGAAATCGGCCGCATTCTGAAAGTTACAGAATCCCGCGTGTGTCAGATCCATACCAAAGCGGTCTTGCACCTCAAGACGAGTCTGCACGTCTTGCGATGAGCGAAAGCCTCCTTTCGCCCAGGCTGGCCGCACGGATGTTCAGGCCGTGACGGGCGGCGTGGAGATGCTGACGTTCATTTGATGCTGCTGGTGTTCGTTCCTCCCGGTCCCTTGCCCCTCAAGTCATTCCTGCTATCAGCCGAAACAGTCAGGGGGAGACCACTCACTGACAAGTTCTCGGAATCCATGATGGTTTACGCGATGCATATGTCTGCGTACAGCGAACGGTTCTTGTCTTTTCTGACTGCTATCCTGGCAGGGGAAGGAGGGACTGCCATGGGCATGGCGCTGCTTCTCGCTGTTGCCGGGTTCTGTCTTGTCGGCATACTGATCGGTCGAGGGCTGCGGCCCACGGGCCGGCCTCTTACGCAGGAGTTCAGTCAGGGCCTGCCCTCTGGAAACTTCCCAGAGGTGGCAGCCTATGATCACGTGACCGGCTTACCGACCAGACGATTGTTCGGGACGTTACTCGATCAAGCAATCGGTCGCGCCGCCACAACTGGTCGATCCCTCGCGTTGTTCGTGGTGGAGCTGGAACATTTCCAGATGGTGGCAGAGAGTCAAGGTCTGGCGAATAGCAATATGCTCGTGCGCGTCCAGGCAGCCAGGGTCAAAGGGGTCTTGCGTTCGACGGACACGGTGGCGAGGCTGAGGCAGGATCAATTCGCCATGATTGCCGACAATCTCATCTCCCATGAGGAGATCGCGGCCATTGTGGACAAACTACAGGCGACGGTGGGGCTTCCGTTGACCTTGGACGGGCATGAGCTATTCCTGACCTGCCGGATTGGCGTTGCGCTGTACCCGCAGGATGCCATGAATCAGACAGAGCTGGTCGAACAGGCTCTGCGGGCCGTGAAGATTGCGAAGTCTGCCGGGCAGACCGTTCGATATGTTTCGCCTCCCGTCCATGCAGCCGCTCATGAACCGCTGCCACTGGCCTCCTAGCAGGCTGCTGACGAAGATCGTCGCTCGTGAAGCGTATCTCGCAAACATAAAAGACCGACTCCTCTACGCGGCAGGTCGCGAGCATTGTGCGACGGATTGCGCATGACGAGTTCTCCCATCCATCTTATTCCTTTTCCCGCGTACCAGTAGTCTGCACATTCAGCTAGCGAGATTCTTCCCCCTCCGGCAACTTCTTCCTAGCCCTCTGCTTCCCATTCGCATGCGTCTCCCGGCTGCCATTACGCTGCTACTCGCGCGGCCGGTTTCCTGCCTTCTATTTACGAGTCTTTGAGGTCTGACGTCCCTTTACTGAGGGTAGCAGATTCGTGGCATGCATGTTGCGATAAGGCTTGGCGTAATTGTCACGCAAGGAGCAAGACCCATGAATCGAGCCATCTATCCCATCCTTTCCGGCGCCTTGGCGCAAGAACGTCAAATGCAGGTCTTCGCCAATAATATGGCGAACGTCAATACGGCCGGTTTTAAGCAGGACGACCAGGCATTTACGGCGGTCATGGCCCGTGCCCAGGTTCCAGGGGCGCCTCTTGCCCAGACGGCCGGGTTCGGCCAGCAGATCGGCGCGCGGCCAGCCGGTCCTAGCGAGCGAGTCTTTGTGGCTCCCTACGCTGCACACACATCGTTTGAGACGGGCCGGGTCAGGCTCACCGGCAACCCGCTCGATTTGGCGATTGAAGGATCGGGATTTTTCGAGGTGAAGACACCGCAAGGGCTTCGCTATACCAGAAACGGCATGTTCTCGCGCAATTCGCAAGGTCAGTTGGTGACCAATCTCGGGCAGCCTGTGATGGGTACGAGGGGCGAGATTAAGATCCCCCAGGGCGTCGTGAGCGTGAGTAATAACGGGGTGATCAATGTCGATGACAAACCGGTGGCGACGATTAAGGTGATGGAATTTCCCGACGACAAAATGCCCCAGAAACATCCCGAAGGGCTGATGGCATCGGAGAATGGAAAGGTAGCCAAGAATCCGCAAATCCAGGGGGGCCATATCGAGGAGTCGAACGTCAACTCAATCGGCGAGATGGCCAAGATGATCCAGGGGATGCGGAATTACGAGTCGAGCCAGAAGCTGATGCAGACGTTGGATCACATGGCGGAAATCGCCATTCAAGATGTTGGACGAGTGTCGTAACAACAGTGACGAGTGAGGAGTGATCGGTGATGAGTTCTGAGACGACGAGCCGTTCCCACCCATCACCCATCACGCATCACCCATCACGCATCGCGGGGAGGATTCTATGATTCGAGCCATGTGGACAGCGGCCACCGGAATGACCGCCCAGCAGCTGAACGTGGACACGATTGCCCATAACCTGGCGAACGTCAACACCAACGCGTTCAAGCGCAGCAGGGCGGAGTTTTCCGACTTGATGTATCAAACGACCCGGTTGCCGGGAACGAACGCGTCGAACGTCGGGGTCTTCCCGGTCGGCATCCAGGTCGGCGCAGGGGTTCGTCCTGTCTCAGTTGCGAAAGAGTGGGTTGCGGGCAACATGCGCCAGACCGGCAACGAGCTGGACCTCGCGATCGATGGAGCGGGAATGTTTCAAGTTCAGCGCTCGGACGGCACGATCATGTATACCCGTAACGGCTCGTTCAAGCGTGACAATGTCGGGAACCTCGTGACGGGAGACGGAGATCTACTCAACCCCGTGATCACCATTCCTTCCGGCACGCTCAAGCTCGACATCGGCCAGGACGGGACGGTGTCGGTTCAGTTGCCCGGCGTGACCCAGGCTTCGCAAATCGGCCAGATTCAGTTGACCAAGTTCGATAATCCGGCGGGACTCGTCGCGATGGGGAACAATCTGTTTCTGGACAGTTTCGCCTCCGGTCCTCCGCTCCAGGGGACCGGCGGATTCTCCACCGGTTTCGGAACCATACAACAGGGGTTTCTGGAAAGTTCGAACGTCAATTTGGCCGAAGAAATGGTGAATATGATCATCGCGCAGCGCAGCTATGAAATTAACTCGAAAACCATTCAAGCATCGGACGAAATGATGTCGATCGCGAATAATCTCAGACGGTAAGCGCGGTCGCCCGTAACGGACAGAGGAGCTTCCGATGACATTCCGACAGCTCGGCACATTCGTGATTATGTTGGCAGCCGCCCTGGCCGCTCCCGATCTGGCGCGCGCGGCCTCTGCCGATCGCGTTCCTTCCGTGGTGCGTGTTGCGCAGGGGCCGGAGCTCCGTCCCATGAAGCTGGTCCCGGATCTGGCCCCGGTGGTTCGGCAGCTGCATCCGGAGGAGATTCAGCGGAGCATCCTGCGTTTTCTCGAACAGGAGATGTCGGGGCAGGTGCGCGCGGTCCATGCCACGATGGTGGATCCACGGGAGCCGATCCAGGTGCCGCCAGGCAGCCTTGGACTGATGGTTTCCTCGCACGGACTTGACGAGGGCCTCGGGCGGAGGACCTTCCATGTCCAGATCAATACGAACGGCCGGCCCTGGCAAACGATCGATGCCACCGCCGATATCGGCGCATCCGTCGATGCCGTCGTGCCGATCAGGATCATCAAGACCGACGATCTGATCGAAGCCGAAGACGTGACCATTCAGCGCATCAAACTGAGAGAGTTGAATCATCAGTTGGCGACGAACCTGAGCGATGTTGTCGGGAAGAGTGCGGCGCGCGCGTTGCAGGCTAACATACCGATTCGTTTGGCGATGGTCAAAAAGCCCTACGCGGTTCACAAGGGTGATCGAGTGGCCATCGAGGCGAGGCACGGGGGGCTTTCGATTCAGGCGACCGGTGTGACCAAATCGAGCGGAGAACTGGGCCAGTCCATTACGGTGGCCAACCTGGATTCCGGCAAAGAATTGCGCGCGAAGATTGTCGCGCCAGGAGTGGTGCGCGTTGACTACTAATTGCCGTCACAGATCGCTCCGGTTGGCCTTGGCGCTGAGCCTGCTAGGCGTCGCGTTCGTCGATGCCGGGTGCTATTTGCATAGTTCGCCCAATGTGTCCAACCGGTTGACGGTTCCTGTCTTGCCGCTTCCCAAAACGGTCGGCTCTCTCTGGCAGGAAGAGAACGGGCGGGCCTATCTCTATGAAGACCTGCGGGCCATGAGGGTCGGGGATATTCTGACGATCAAGATTGTGGAGAAACATGCAGGGTCCAAATCAGCCGATACGAAGGCGGAACGGGAGTCCACGTTGAACAATTCGTTAGCCGGATCCGCTCTGGGGTATATCGGTATTCCCGGAGTCCGGCTCGGCGCCGAAGCGTTGCGGGGGATGGCAGTCGATGCCAATTCGAAGAACAAGTTCGGCGGCAAAGGCGCGACCAGCCGGGCCGATACGTTGACCGGGACGATCTCCACCATTGTGACCGAGGTCCTGCCGAACGGGGATTTGCGAATTGAAGGCAAGAGGGAAGTCACCGTCAACAGCGAGACGCAGTTGATGTCCATCAGCGGTATCGTCCGGCGTGTGGACGTCGATACCAAGAATACGGTTCTGTCGAGCGCCATTGCCGACGCGAAAATCGAATACTCGGGCTTAGGCGTGGTGGATGACGTGCAGCGGCCAGGCTGGCTGGTTCGGGTGCTCGACTGGGTTTCTCCATTCTGATGTTGCGGGAACGTGGGATATGAAGCTGACCATGAACATTGTACAGGACACTACTATGATGACGATTGTGACACGTTGCATCGGCGCCTCATTGCTCCTGGTCATGTTTGGGGCGACGCCAGCCTGGGCCGTGCGGATCAAAGACGTTGGTTCCTTTGAAGGCGTCCGGGAGAACCAATTGATCGGCTACGGGCTCGTCGTCGGCCTGGACCGGACCGGCGACCAGGTCATCGGCGGTCAGTTCACGATCCAAGCCATGATGTCGATGTTGAACAAGATGGGTGTCAACCTCGTGATCGATCCGATTCAGTTGCTGACGCGCAACATCGCCTCGGTGATGGTGACGGCCAAATTGCCGCCCTTTGCCAAGCCCGGGTTGACGATCGATGTTCTGGTCTCGTCGATGGCCAATGCGAAGAGTTTGCAGGGCGGCACCTTGCTGCTCACTCCGCTGAAGGCGGCGAACCAGCAAGTCTATGCCGTGGCGCAAGGACCGGTTTCCATCGGGGGATTCTTGGGAGGAACGGGCGGCGGCGGCGGTTCCACCGTGACGAAAAATCATCAATCTGCCGGGACTGTGCCGGGCGGGGCCATCATCGAAAAGGAAGTGGCCATTGACGTGGAATCATGGGAGACCGTGTCGGTGCTTCTGCGCCAACCAGACTTCACGACGGCGATCAGGACGACCGAAGCCATCGACGGCGTCTTCGGGAAGGGGAGTGCGACCGCCGTCAATGCAGGACTGGTTCGGGCAACCATTCCTCAGAATTTTCGCGGCCGCGTTGTGGAGTACATCTCCACGATCGAAGGGTTGGACGTCGCGGTCGACTTGTCGGCGCGAGTGGTGGTGAATGAACGGACTGGCACCGTGGTCCTGGGAGAACATGTGCGGATCTCCACCTGCGCCATCTCCCATGGCAACCTCACGATCTCGGTCAAGAACACGCTCAATGTGTCGCAGCCTCCCGCTCCGTTTATTGGGTCCACCGGCGGGCAGACGACCGTGACCCCGGATGTTCAGACGGAGGTGAAAGAGGAGGAGTCCCGGCTGATGGTGGTGGATGAAACGGTGACGCTTGGCGAGGTGGTCCGAGCGCTGAATGCGGTCGGGGTGACCCCCAGGGACTTGGTCGCGATTCTGTCAGCCCTCAGGGCGGCAGGAGCACTTCAGGCCAACCTTGATATTATATAGGCAACGCATTGATTAATATGATTACATTTGAATCGTATAAATGGATTTAGGTGTCGCTATGGATCACGATTTTACAGGGCTGGGCTCGATAAGACAGATGGCGGAGACTCACATGAGTCTGTCGCAGGCCCCAGCTCTTGGTACCCAGAATGGGCAGGCTGGGCTGGCGAAGATGAATGATGCCGCGAAGGAGTTTGAGAGCTATTTTATCTCTAACCTCTTGAAAGTGATGAGAGAAACTGTCCCGAAGGGCGCCTTGGACAATAAGAATGGTGCCTATTTCTACTCGTTCTATGACCAGGAAATCGGCCGGATGGCGGCTGAGTCAGGCGGGCTTGGATTGGCCCAAATGATCCATGAGTATACGGAAAAAAATTCCCCTCTCCCCTCAAGTTCCTCGGCTAACAAACCGATAGAGGAACCGACAGGTACTAAAGCCCCATTTCCAGGACCATCCATCAGATGACTGGGGCTCATTTAGGGAGAGGAGCAGGGTTATGCAGATCTCAGGTCATGGTAGGGCAGATCAGCTCGCCACACTTCTCCTGGGCACCCAGGAGAGCGGCCCGGTCCAGTCGAATCGTTCTAAGGCCAGCGATGGCAGTAAAGATCGCGTGCAGATCTCGCAGCAGGCGAAGGAGATGCAGCGGATCAGGGCCTTGGCCGATCAACCGGACGACGCACGAGCCGAACGGGTTGAGCAGATCAGCCGGTCGGTCGAAGCCGGTACGTACAATGTCGATGGGCGCAAGGTCGGAGATGCGGTTATTCGTCACGCATTGACCGACGCCTCGCTCTAGTCCGTCCTCTCTCTGTTTCGGGGAACCGATCTGAGCAGAAGGCGGCAAGGGCGCGCACTGACTCAGACGAATCCCGACAGAAAGAGGCACATGTTTACTACTGCGTCCGCTGCCGCATCCCTTCTCGATATCCTCACGCGTGAGGAAGCCCACTGCGACCTTCTCAATCAGACGCTACAACAGGAACGGAGCGCGCTCCGTCGGCTGTCTGTGACCGAGTTCCCCGCGCTCAACGAGCAGCGGCTCACCAACCTTCAACAGTTTCAGGCCTTGGAAAGCGAACGCGCCGCCGTCGTGCAGCGTTTCGCTGAGGCCTGGGACCTTCCACGCGCGACCGTGACCCTGCAGGCCATCATCGATCGGCTCGATCAGGAAAATAAACGGGACGTCGAGCGCTGTCATGAGCGGCTCACGGAGAAAGTCCGCATCTTGCGCCAGGACACCGCCGTGAACGCGTTACTCGTGGCCGGTATCCAAACGCTCTGCCGCAAAGCGATGCATCTCTCGATCCAGGCCCTCCCGGAGCAGGGCACCTATTCATCCTCCGGGGAATCTCAACGGGTTGGGGTCGGCGGCGCCATGCTCCGGCAGAGAGGATAGAGGCATAGTATGGGACTCGATGGACTGCTCGATATCGGGAAAAGCGCGCTCAGCGTCGCGCAACAGGCGCTGACGGTCGCCGGTCACAACGTCGCCAATGTCAACACGCCGGGCTATTCCCGCCAGGAAGCGATGGTGACCGAACGGTCCCCGGTGGGCGGCAATCCAGGCCAGGTGGGAACCGGCGTCCAGGTGACACAGATCCGGCGCATTGTCGACAGTTTTATCAACCGGCAAATCACCTCCTCCAATGAATTGCTCGGTCAACTCAACATCTCCTACAGCCAATTGTCCCAGATCCAGAACCTGTTCAGCGATTCCAACAATCAGGGGATCGGCGCGCAGCTGAACGAGTTTTTTAAAAGCCTTCAGGATGTCGCAGCCAGTCCCTCCGATGTCACTCCGCGATCGGTGTTGCTGGCCAAATCCGCGCTCCTCACCAGCACCATCAGCCAGGTGGCGGGCGAACTGTCGGATCGTCGGAGCTCGGTGAACGATCAAGTGAAACAGACGATCTCCGAAATCAACAGCCTGACCTCCCAGATTGCGGAACTGAACGGAAAGATCGTGGATGCAGAGATGACCGGGCAGAATGCCAACGATTTGCGCGATCAACGGGAACAGGCCATCAACGACCTGTCCCAGCGCGTCGACATCTCCGTCATCGACGGGGGGAACGGCGCCCTCACGGTATTTGTCGGGCGCGGGCAAGTGGTCGTCGAGAATACCGTGCCGCGCACGCTGGTCGCCGTGGAGTCGCTCGATAACGGTGGGTTGGTCAACGTCCAATACGACATGGGGAACGGCAAGTCTGCGAACATTTCCTCCACCATTTCAGGCGGCAAGCTCGGGGGACTCCTCACGATCCGCGACACGACCATTCCGGGGCTGCAATCATCCTTCGACAAGCTGTCAGCCAGTCTGGTGAACGAGGTCAATCAGGTGCATCGCCAAGGGTATGGGCTCGACGGGTCGACGGGGCAGGATTTCTTTTCGCCCCTCACCGTGACGGTCCATGACAAGGCTGCCAATCAGGGCACCGCCACCCTTGCGAGCGGCGCGATTACCGCGAACAGCCTGCTGACGCTGCAGGATTATGAAATCAGATTTTCCTCCGCGACCGCCTACTCCATCGTGAACAAGACGACCGGGGCGACGATCAAGGGGAACTATACCAGCGATGCAGTCACGGCGCCGACCGTGGATAGGCCGATCACCATTGATGGAACCAACAACACATTGACGGTCACCGTCGACGGCACAGCGTCCGGAACGATCACGCTCGCGTCTGGATCGTACTCGACCGGAGCCTCCCTGGCAGCGGAGTTGCAGACGAAGATTAACGCCGATGCCACTTTGAATGGCGCAAGCCGCAGCGTCGCCGTTACCTACGATACCTCGACCAGCCGCTTTATCATCACCTCGAATTCATCGGCCTCGACCTCGTCGGTG
Organism: uncultured Nitrospira sp.; assembly: GCA_964358535.1. Classification (GTDB taxonomy): domain Bacteria; phylum Nitrospirota; class Nitrospiria; order Nitrospirales; family Nitrospiraceae; genus Palsa-1315. The sequence goes on from CAYHQK010000003.1 coordinate 39,350, forward strand.
AATATTACCGGGGGGCTTGTGCAGACCTCAGGCCTCATCACTGGAATCAGCACGTCCGCGTCAGGGACCTATACCGCTCCCGGTCCGCAAACCTTCACGATCGACGGCATGCAGGTCGTCCTGAGCGGGACAGCGGCGGCCAGCGACGTGTTTTCCGTGAATTCCTATACCGATGCGGCGAGGTCGATCGGCATGTCGCTGACGAGCGCCGGCAAGGTCGCGGCCTCCTCCACGCGAGCCGGCGTGCCCGGCAATAACGACAACCTGATGGCGCTGATCGCCTTGCAAACCAAATCCATTGCCGCGATCGGCAATACCACGCTCGGCGACGCCTATCGAGTCGCCGCCACGGGAGTGGGAGTCGCGGCCCAGTCCGCGGAGACGCAACTCAATGCTCAAACGATTCTGCACGAGCAATTGGAGTCGTTCCGGGCTCAGTCCTCCGGCGTTTCGATCGATGAGGAGATGGTCAACGTTCTGAAGTATCAACGCGCATTCGAGGCGGCCTCCCGGCTCATCATGGCCACGGACGAAATGCTGCAGACGCTGCTGAATTTGAAACGGTAATACGGAGCAACGAGGCTATGAGAGTTACGGAGCTACAGTCCTACAGCCTGCTGGTGAATAGCATTCAGCGTGCCCGAGCGAAGGCCCAGCTCACGCAGGAACAAATTTCGACTGGCAAGAAAGTGGTCAAACCGTCGGATGACGCCAACGCGTTTGACCGCATTGTGGCGACGAAGTCCTCCATGGCCAAGGCGGACCAACATGCCCGCAACCTTGACATCGCCACCAATCGCCTCGACCTGACCGACAGCGCGCTTCGCAGCGTGACGAGCGTCTTCGGGAGGGTCAGAGAACTTGCCGTTCAGTTTGCTAGCAACACGAATGGCGCGTCCGAGCGGGTGATGGGAGCGCAGGAAGTTCGACAGCTCTTCCTTCAACTCCAAGAACTCGGGAACGTCCAAAATGCCAATGGGCAAGCGGTGTTTGGCGGCACTAGCTTGCATGGGCGAGCCACGGGCGTTGCCATTACCGTTCCCATCACGCTGACCAGCGGCACCGATGATTCACTAGTTGTGAAGGTCGATGGGACCACGTCCGGCACGATTTCCCTCGGGAATGCCACCTCACTGACCGGTCTCCAATTGGCCGCCCTCGTGCAACGCAAAATCAACACGGATGCCACTCTGTCCGCGGCAGGGAAAAGCGTGGCGGTGGCCTTCGAAACAGACCATCTCGTCATCACCTCGGACAATAACGGCCAGACGTCTTCGGTCGAAGTGACCGGCGGAACCGGCCTTAGGGGCCTCGGGTTCAATGGCGGCAGCACGACCACCGGCGCCTCCGCCTTTGCGCTCCGTGCCGCGACCAGCGTCAGCGCTAGAAATGCCGGCAGTGCCGTGATTTCGCAAGGGACTGTGTCCAATCCGAACGCCGTGACCCTCAACGACTATGTGGTGAAGTTCAGTGCCGCGACGACCTTCGATGTCTACAACGTCTCTACGGCAGTGACCGTCGCGCCGAACAGCACGAACAGCGGGGGCGCGATGAAGGGCGATAGCGGGGTGGTCGATACCAGCCGCGTGACATTGGACAGTTATGAAGTGCGAATGAAGAACATCTATATGGTGACAGCCGCGAACAAAGGGCTTCAGTTTGATCCTGGGACCGGCGCGGCCGTGACGGCGCAACTGACCACCGGCACCTATACCGGAGCCCAGTTGGCGACTGAGATCAAGGCGGCCATGGAGTTGGCGGAGCCAGGAGCCAAGACGTATACGGTCGGTTTCAGCGAGACCACCGGCAAGTTCAGCATCACGAACGATGCCGCCAACGCAGCGACCCTGAGCCTGCTGTCTACCGACGTGCTTTCGACTGCCAAGTCGCTGCTTGGTTTGACCGGACCCGATCAAGCCAATATTGCCGCTGGTGGCACTGCCACGAGCGATGTGGATACGACCGGGGCGGCCGGGGTCTCAAAGCAGCATAACGTGTATGACACGACCACGTCGAAGAGTATCTTCAACATCACCTCAGCGAACAATACGATCTATAGAGGCGGGACTGCCATCACGCTCGCGACCGGCAGCTACACCGGGTCTGATCTGGCCGCAGAGATTCAGTCGAAGCTGGGGAGTAGCTATACCGTGGCCTACAACACGGCCGGCACCAAGCCGGAGCGTAAGTTCACGATCACCAACAGCACCGGCGGCCCCGTGACCTTTAACTGGTCGAATGCTGGCGCCACTGCCGCCTCGCTGCTGGGTTATGAAGCGACGGATTCTGTTGTGGCCAATGCCGGCACGGACGTCAGTGATTTCGATGCAGGAAACACGACGTACCTGTCTGGCGCGAACATCGATTTTGACGGGCTTCGGGTCGTTCTGCAGGATGGAGGATCGGGGCCGCGCAACGGCGACGTGTTTGCGGTCGCCCAAACGAGGAAAATTGTATTGTCGAATCAGTCCTATGTCTCGGGTGGCGCGATCGATGCAGAAGGTCTGCGGTTCTCGCTCCGCGACGGAGCGTCGGCTCCGGCAAGCGGTGATCTGTTCAGGGTCCAGACCGGGGTGCAATACCAGGGCGACGACGGGTTGCAGACCATCGAAATCGCCGACGGCCAAACGGTCAAGACCAACAAACCGGGCAACCAGACCTTTACCGGCTCCACGATTGATATTTTCGCTTCGGTGAAGAGTCTGACGGCGGCCTTGAACGGTAATTATGGCGGCGGCATTCAACAGGGCTTGGCAGGGGTCGATGTGGCGGTGGATCAGGTTTCGTCCGTTCAGGGCGAACTCGGCGCCCTGTCCAATCGGCTCGGAGCTACCAAGGTCAGCCTGGATGAAACAAAGGCGTTTCTTTCGAACCTTCTCTCCTCCAATGAGGATGTCGATCTGGTGTCGGCGATTTCGAGCTTGACGCTTCAGCAGCAAGCCATTGAGGCAGCGGGCGCGACCTTGAACCGCATCTTCCAGAGTTCGCTCCTCAATTTCTTGAAGTAAGCGGCGGTGGCTCTCAAGATTTGAGAAAAGGGGCCGATAGTATATTCGGGGACGCAGAGAAACCGTTTTGTGTAGTTGGACTTTGATAGTCTGCATGTCTGGAGCACGAAGAGCGTATTCCCGCAGGATGCTCAAACAGGCCGTCCAGCAAGGCCGCAGCCGATGAACGCACCGGAGGCGTAGCCAGGGGCTACGTTGAGGATGCGTTCGAGGCGAGAACGATGCTGGCGGGCTGTTTGAGCATCCTGCTTGATTGATCTGTGGCATTGGCCAAGGAAGGCATCAATGTTGGTCCTTACGCGCCGGCGTGGCGAAGGCGTCACGATCGGCCCAACCATTCGGGTGGTCGTGCTTGGCATCAAGGGTGGCCAGATCCGGTTAGGGATCGAAGCGCCCCCCTCGGTCGAGATCCACCGGGACGAAGTCTGTGTCAGAATTCAAGAAGAAAACCAATCGGCAGCCTGTACCGGGGTGGTTCCCCTCGACGCCTTCCGGCGTCTCCTGCGTACAGGGCGCCGCTCAATCGGGTGAGGGACGACCATGAAGTTTTCGTCGACGAGATTCGGCTCATTGGAGGTTCCCGACAGCTCCATCTTGACGTTCCCTTCTGGCATCCTGGGGTTTCCTGACTGGAGTCGCTATGTCATTCTCGACCATGACACAGACGCGCCGTTCAAGTGGCTGCACTGTGTCGAAGAGGCGAGCCTCGCCTTCGTCATCCTCGATCCGTCGGTATTTTATGCGAATTATCAGGTGGAGATTTCTGCTGAAGTGTTGACGGAAGTGAAGGGGACGGCAGCGGACGCCTTGACCCTGGCCGTGATCCTGACCATTCCGTCTGAAGATGCCGCCGGCGTCACCGCCAACCTTCGCGGGCCGCTCCTCATGAACCCCGAGACCAGGCTCTGTAAGCAGATGGTCCTTTCAGACGAGTATCCAACCCGCTACCCGATTTTTGCCATGCCGAACGTCCGCCAGACGGTACAGAGCGAATCACGCGCCGAAGCCATCCCTGCCTAGCAGGATGCTGAAACAATCCGCCAGCTTCGTTCTCGCCTCATCGAAATCCCAACGTACCGATTGAGATTATCGGAGGTCGGAAGTACTGGAGGGGTTTTTCCGTTCGCCAAGATCCATTGTACTGGCGAACGGCCCACACAAAGTGCGGTCGGTACCTCCTCCGGTTTCGGTTCGCCTGCGGCCTTGCTGGACAGCCTTTCTGAATAGCCTGTGACTGATGTTGAGAGAGTGTGTGTTGGTTCAGGCTTTTGCGTTTCTACAGTACTCAGATAGTTTGTCACCAACCTGCCAGTAAGCCTTCGTGAAACGTACCTCGCAAGCAGGAACATCCTCGCTTGCGAACGACGCTTCACGAAATACGAATGACGATCTGTCGGGCTGCTATGCGGCAGATTGTCTGATGTGACGTTGATGGAGGCGTCGCGCTTCCAGAGCTCGAACCAAACGAAGCACTGCCACTTCAAGCTGGGTGTAGATGACCGGGGCATCGACCAGCGTGCCGAGCTGCCCGAGCGCTTCCAGCTGGCCTGCGGCCAAGACGACTTCCGGCGCGCAGAGATTTCCGGCTGTGCCTTTCAAGAGGTGGGCGGCTTGCTCAATGGCTCGCTGATCCTTGCTGGCCAAGGTGGCGCGGATGTTTTCCAGTAACGGCTGATAGCGCTGGAGAAACAGGTCGATCAGCTGCTCCAACAGCTCATGATCGTTGCCGATGTTCCGTAACATCGTGGCCATATCAAAGATCAGCGGGAGGGCTTCCGCCTGTTCTTCCGTGTCGGGGAGACGCAGGCCGGGAGACCGACCTCGCACCGCCTCGGGGGATACCGGAACCCAACGTTCGATCACGTCCTTGAGATCGTCTTTTCGGAGGGGCTTCGCCAGATAATCGTCCATGCCGGCAGCGAGGCAGCGCTCCCGGTCTCCGTGCATGGCGTTGGCGGTCAACGCGATGATCGGAATATGGTGCGCCAGGGTCGAGTCGTCTTCAGCCGCTTCCTGCGCGATCGCTTCACGTTGGCGAATGAGCCTGGTTGCCTCGAATCCGTCGACGCACGGCATCTGACAATCCATCAGGATGGCGATATAGGAACCCCGCTCCATTGCCGCGAGCGCGTCTTGACCGTTCTCTACGACATCCGATTGGTACCCGAGCTTCTCCAGCATGCGGACGGCCAGCGTCTGATTGATGAGATTGTCTTCCGCCACCAGGATACGGCGGGGCGCCTGCGCTGTAGCAAGGGTCTGCTGCGTGACGAGCAGCGGGGCAGGGGCAATCTCAGTCGCATGTCCTTCAATGACAGCCCCAGACATGCCTAGCACGGTTCTCAAGCAATTCGCCAGCTGATCGTGGCGAACCGGTTTGGTGAGATAGGCGATGAAACCGGCTTGGCGTGCCATCTCCGCATGTCCACGCTGGACGAGCGACGTCAGGATGATTAAGCGGATCGCCGATCCGACTGGGTGCACCTTGAGTTCCTTGGCCAGTTGGAGCCCATCCTTGCCCGGCATCAACATGTCGACGATGGCCACATCGTAGAAGACGCCGCGTTCTGCGGCTCGTTCAATGAGCGTCACCGCTGAGAGGGCGTCCTGGGCCTGGTCATTCAACATGCCCCATCCCGTGACGAAATGGTGGAAGATGGCGCGATTCGATTCGTTATCGTCCACGATCAGCACGCGACGTCCCTTCAATTCGGTCGAGGGCACGATCGCCAAGGGCGACGTCGTTTGCTTGAGCAGGCGGGCGGTGCACCAGAACGTGCTGCCTTGCCCAGGTCGACTGGTGAGGCCGACGCTGCCTCCCATTTGTTCGGCGAGCTGTTTCGAGATGGCGAGCCCTAATCCGGTCCCTCCATATTTGCGGGAGGTCGAACTGTCGGCCTGGGTAAACGGTTGAAAGAGCCTGGCCTGTATCTCTGGGACGATGCCGACTCCGCTATCGGTGACTTCGAAACGTACGATGACGGCGTCTGTCAGGTCTTGCTCAAGAAAGGCTTGCACGGTTACTTCGCCCTGCTCGGTGAACTTGACCGCATTGCTGACGAAGTTCGTGAGAATCTGACGGAGCCGCCCCGGATCGCCGCGGAGACCGATCGGAACGGTTGCATGGACTAGGCCGGTGATTTCCAATCCGTTGCGTTGCGCCCGTTCCGCGAATTGCCCCAAGACCTGCTCCACCATCGTGCGAAGATTGAAGTCCAGGCATTCCAGTTCGAGTTTGCCGGCTTCGAGCTTGCCATATTCAAGGATGTCGTTAATGAGACTCAGCAACGTTTCGCCGCACTGGCGAATCGTTTCGATGTACGACTGTTGCTCCTCCGACGGTTCTGTGTCCATCAAGAGGTCCGTCATGCCAATGACCCCGTTCATCGGCGTGCGCAACTCATGGCTAACAGTCGCGAGGAACGAGGTCTTCACGCGGGCCGCTTCTTGCGCTTGCTGCAGCGCCTGATCCAGCTGACGATTGCTGTGGCGCAGGTGCTCCGCCGATTGGCGCAGATCTTCCTGGGCCGCCTTGACCTTGGTCATATCCACCGCATAGCCCCGGACCAGTCCATGGGAGGGGACAGGGCAGAAGCTCCAGGCAAAGCTCGGCATCGACAAACAGACTTCTTCCTTCAAGATGTCAGATCCCGACTCAAGGCAATGCCGGATGATCTGAGGCAGTTCAGGGGGAAGCACGCTGGGGAATCCGGCGGCGTTATAGCCGAACTGGTGCAGCAACTGTGTCATGGCGGGATTCGCATAGACGAGATTCGCATCGGCATCCAGCTCAATGATGGGGGAAGGGCTTTCTTCCGCCACGCGCGCCAGCCGGTCGCGATCCTGCTGCAGCTCTCGCTCGTGAGTCAGGTCGCGTATCGTCAGCACGCCGCCGGCTTTCCCGCCAGTATCTAACGGGACATAGCTCCATTCGACCGGGTACGACTCCCGATCGGCTCCGCTGAGTTGGGTCTGGGCTTTCTGAACGGGGCGGCGAGCGGTCATGGATGCATGAATGCGCGTCGCGATGTCGTGCTCGGATGCCCCCGGTGTTTCACGGAAGACCTCCCGCAGGGGTTTCGATGAACAGGAACCCGTCGAGCATCCCACCAGGCGGGCGGCTTCTGCGCTTAGAGACAGGATGCGAAGCTGACTATCGAGCAGCACCACGCCGATGGGAAGCGTATCCAGCACCGCATGGTCGAGCAGGGCTTGATGCGCGGAGGATGGCGAGAGCGGAGCCTTCTTGGCGCGGATTTTTGGGGTGCGTTTCATCATGTTGTTTCCGGGTCGATGCCATCGAGAAACAGGGCCACATTCACTCGTTCATGGAGGGGATCCAGCACTTTATCGATGGTGCGCACGGACGTTCCTGCCGATTGGCGCGCGAGGTTAATGCTGAGCGGCGGGAGGTAGGACTTCCCATGCGGCGCGGCAATGACTTTCACGATTGGCTTGAGTCGTTGCGTCGGATTGACGCCTACCACGACCGCCTGTTCCTTCGTATTCAACAGGACCAAGCTGCCGATGGGATAGACGCCCAGGCTTTTGATCATGGCTTCGACTAACTCTTTTGGAAATTGTCCGGTTTCTCCAAGGTGAAATAGTTGTCGGACGGCAGCATGGGGCAGCATCGCCGGACGGCCCACGCGACGGCTGATCATGCCGTCATAGACGTCCACCAGGCCGACCAGTTGTGCCAAGCGTGAGATGGTGTCTCCCCTGAGTTTGCGCGGAAATCCGCTCCCGTCTCCGTACTCTTGATGCTCGCCCACAATCCGGAGGACCGTTTCCCGTTCTTCGTTGGTCTCACGCAAGATCGCCAATCCCAGCGTGGGATGTTGGTGCATCACGGCGGTCTCTTGCTCCGTGAGCTCGAGGTTTTTACGGTAGAGATTCCTAGGCAACCGGATATAGCCGATGTCGTGCAGCAACGCGCCTGCGCCGAGAGCTTCCATCTCTGTTTCCGGAACTCCATAGGCCTGCGCCACAATGAGCGAGAGGGCGCAGACATCCAGGGCATGTGAGGCCAAGCTGCGATCGAACCGCTGCATCTTTTGAACTTGCAGCAGGCTGAGCATGGAGGTTTTATTGTCCAGCACCTGCGTGAGCATATTCCCGACAACCTGTTGCACCTCTTCAGGTGGGGAGACGGTTCCCGTCTCGACCCATTCAAACAGGCGCTCGATCGAAGAGGTTGCCTCGGTGTACGTCGTATGAGCGGCCGCCGCCTGTCCACTTGGGCGCAACGGCGGCGTCGCTGTTCTCTTCCTGATAGGCGACGGTGGTGGCACCTGTTCCGTCGCAGCACCAGGTTGAGAATTCTGTCCAGGCGAATCCGTCTCGCGATCGACGCCTTTGTCCGTGTCGATCTTTAGCTCTTTGACGCCATGCTGCTGGAGCAGATCGATGTCTTCCTGGTGGCGCATGAGGCGCTTATGAGAGAGAAAGGGAGTTCGGTACCAGGACTGGTCCATCCAGACGACGAACATCCCCGGTTTGAGTTGGTCAATGGTGATCGTTTTTACAGTGCTCATTCGGGGATGTTCTTTTTGGCTTATATCATGCATGGATTCCGGACAGACGTAGCCATGAGAGCATGGGGGATCGGCCGGCTGGTATGTCTGCCTACTGCCATATCGGCTCGAATTGCGTGGAACTTGATGTGGGTAAAGAGGATTTCAGCCTTACAGGTTATGGCCGGTTGCCGGGTGGCCCTTTCGACTCAAGGTTTTCGTCTTGCTGCCGATGAAGTCTATTGGGGGACAGTGTGTTCAATCGAGGACCCCTCGCACGGCTTGCACATCTTCTTCCGGAGGATCATGCGTAAACGTATTTCCATCGATCAGCTGAAAATCGGGATGAAAGTCGAGAAGCTTGATTGCTCCTGGCTGGTGACACCATTTTTGCGTAATAAATTCACGGTGACATCCGCAGAACAAATCGAGAAACTGATCGCCATTGGCGTTCAAGAACTCGACGTGACGGTTGAAGAGGTCTCCCAGAAAGGGAGTGCATCCCGCGTGGCTTCTGATCCAGGGCGCCAGCCTGCATCAGAGGCCGAGCCTCAGGCTGCCTCGGGTAAAGGGCCCAAGGCTGTGCCGGCGGCAGGGTCTGAGGGTGCTTCAGGTAAGGGGCCAATCCCTGTGTCGGATGGAGGGCCTGCTAAGGCTGCGCCGGATGCAGGGCTCCAGGCTACCTCTGGTCAAGGGCTCAAGCTTGTGCCGGATGCTGGGTCTCTGGCTGCTTCGTGGAAAAGGCCCAAGCTCCTGTCGGGTGAAGCGCTCCCGCCTTCGTCGGCTAAAGGGCTCCGGCCTTTGTCGGATGAATTCTCCCAGGTTGTATCGGCTTCCGCTAGCAAGCCTGAATCGCCTGCTACGCCATTTAACGAAGAGCTGCGTGAGGCGAAACAGGCCTATCATGCAGCCAAGGGTGTGATTCAACAGGCGATGGAAGACGTGCGCATGGGTGGCGCGTTGAATATGGAAGCGGTACAGCATGTGGTGGAGGGTATGGCCGACAGCATCCTGCGCAATCCCGACGCCCTCACCAGCTTGTCCCGTCTCAAGCAATTCGATGAATATACCTTCTATCACTCCGTCAACACCTCGCTCCTGGCCTTGTCCCTTGGACGGGATCTCGGATACGAGCGCCCGGAGCTTCTGCAGCTGGGGACCGGCATGCTGCTGCATGACATCGGGAAAACACAGATTCCGCTGGAGTTGCTGAATAAGCCTGGCCGGTTCGAAGAACATGAATTCGAAATGATGAAACAGCACGTCATGCGCGGGGCGGAGCTGCTTTCTTCTACGACCGGTTTGAGCGACGAGTTTCTGAAGCCGACCCTCGAGCATCATGAGCGTGTCGATGGCACCGGCTATCCCTGTCAGCATTGCAAGGCGGATCTCAGCGAGTTCGGGCTCATTGCCGCCGTCGTCGATATCTATGACGCTGTGACCAGCGACCGCTGTTATCATAAGGGAAAATCACCGCACGACACCCTGCAATTCCTCTATCAGTTAGGCACCAGCGGCCATGTGGATAGCGCGATGGTTCAACGGCTGGTCCAGGTCGTGGGGGTCTATCCTGTCGGCTCCTGTGTGGCGTTGAATACGGGCGAGTCGGCTATCGTCTTGCAGTCCAATCATGAGTTCCCGTTACGGCCCCGTGTGCGGATCGTGGCCGATGGGACCGGTTTCCGGCGCGCGCGCCCGATGGATCTGGACCTGTCCACCCAGGCGGGATCGCTCGACCGCACGATCAAGGGGCCTCTCGACCCGGCGATGATGGGTGTCGATCCTCAGTCCTGCCTCGATCACGACGCCGCATGATGGACTCCGAACCAGC
>CAYHQK010000004.1:0-37700 GCA_964358535.1 uncultured Nitrospira sp.
ACGGCTACAGCGCGGACGTCATGCTGAAGTCGGAAAAGGGCTGGATGGTCATGGTTCGGACCTATCCGCGCACCCCATTCTGGGAAGAGACCAACGAGTCGAAGCCCATGTGGACGCGGACCGGCCGGTACGAAAATTACCGGACCGAGCCAGAGGCGATCGAATACGGCGAAAACTTCATCTCTCACCGTGAGGGAACGGAAGCGACACCGTATCTGCCGAACGCCATCATGACGAGCAACCCGTATGTCCGTCCGGACGACTACGGTATTCCGATCACGGCGCAGCACCATGACGACAAGACGGTGCGTAACATCAAGTTGCCGTGGCAGGAAATCAAGCGGCATAGCAACCCGTTGTGGGAGAAGGGGTACCAGTTCTACTGCGTCACTCCGAAGACCCGGCATCGTGTGCACAGCCAATGGTCGGTGAACGACTGGGTACAGATTTATGAGTCGAACTTCGGCGATCCGTACCGCATGGACAAGCGGACGCCTGGTGTCGGCGAACACCAGTTGCACATCAACCCGCAGGCGGCGAAAGACCGCGGCATCAACGACGGCGACTACGTCTATGTAGACGGCAACCCGGTGGACCGGCCATATCGTGGCTGGAAGCCCTCGGATCCGTACTATAAGGTGGCGCGCCTCATGATCCGCGCGAAGTACAACCCGGCCTATCCGTACCACGTGACGATGTCGAAGCACGCACCGTACGTGGCCACGCCGAAGTCGGTCAAAGGCCACGAGACGCGCCCAGACGGACGCGCCATCGCGGTGGACACCGGTTATCAGTCCAATTTCCGGTACGGGGCCCAACAGTCCTTTACCAGAAACTGGTTGATGCCGATGCATCAGACTGACTCGTTGCCGGGCAAACATGCCATCGCTTGGAAGTTCAAGTGGGGCTATCAGGTCGACCACCATGCGATCAACACGGTGCCGAAGGAATGTTTGATCCGGATCACCAAGGCCGAAGACGGCGGAATCGGGGCCCGCGGGCCCTGGGAGCCGGTGCGGACGGGCTTCACGCCGGGCCAGGAAAACGAGTTCATGATCAAGTGGCTCAAAGGCGAACACATCAAGATCAAGGTGTAAGGGTCGCACAACTTGCACTGTGATGATGATGTATCGCTGATGAGATTCACGAATTAACTGATCATGACTACAAGGAGGATTGACAATGCCTGAAGTGTATAACTGGCAACTGGGACGGAAGATGCTGTATCCCTACGAGGAACGGCATCCGAAGTGGCAGTTTGCCTTCGTGTTCAACATCAACCGGTGCTTGGCCTGTCAGACCTGTTCGATGGCAGACAAGTCCACCTGGCTCTTCTCGAAGGGTCAGGAATACATGTGGTGGAACAACGTGGAAACCAAGCCGTACGGCGGGTACCCACAGTTCTACGACGTGAAGATCACCCAGCTCATCGAGCAGGTGAATCCGGGCGGCCAGGTGTGGAACGTCCGTGTCGGACGTAAGCATCATGCGCCGTACGGCGTGTTCGAAGGGATGACCATTTTCGACGCGGGCGCCAAAGTGGGCCAGGCGGCGATCGGGTACATTCCGACGGACCAAGAGTGGCGGTTCGTGAATATCTATGAGGATACGGCGACCTCGATGCGCGCCCTTGTGGAAGGCGTCGACAAGACCGGATTCTCACGGGACGAACCGTGGAAGATGACGGGCAGCAGTCTGCCGGAGCATGAAACGTTCTTTTTCTATCTCCAGCGGATTTGCAACCACTGCACGTATCCAGGCTGCTTGGCGGCCTGCCCGCGGAAGGCGATCTACAAGAGACCCGAAGACGGGATCGTGTTGATCGACCAGAACCGGTGCCGAGGGTACAAGAAGTGCGTGGAGCAGTGCCCATTCAAGAAGCCGATGTATCGTGGCACCACACGCGTGTCTGAAAAGTGCATCGCGTGCTATCCGCGCATCGAAGGGAAAGACCCGTTGACGGGCGGCGAGCCGATGGAAACGCGGTGTATGGCCGCCTGCGTCGGCAAGATCCGGATGCAGAGCCTGATGCGCATCGGCGAAGACGGCCTGTGGGCGGAAGACCGGTGGCACCCGCTCTACTACGCGATTCGCGTGGAGCAGGTGGCGCTTCCATTGTATCCACAGTGGGGCACTGAGCCCAACGGCTTCTACATCCCACCGCGGCACAGCCCTCGTGGCTATGCGCGGCAGATGTTTGGTCCGGGCGTCGACAACGCCATCGAGAAGTATCTCGTGCCAAGCCGTGAACTGTTGGCGGTCCTCCAGTTGTGGAGAGCCAGCCAGCAGATCATCTTCCGGTACGATGTCATTCCTGGTCCGAAAGTGTTCGAGACCCAGATCCACGGTAAGCGTTTCGAGATGTACAACGATACCGTGTTGGGCTTCAACAAGTCGGGCAAGGAAGTGGCGCGTATTCAGGTCGAAGAGCCGATCTACATTCGGCCGGCCGAGCGCGTAACCTGGCTGTAAGTTTCAGCTAGGGGTCGCTTCATGGGGGGGCGGAGTTCCTTCGGGGACTCCGCCCCTTCTGTTTGACCCACGTCTTCCTGGGCCGCATCGGTCTTTCGGCTCAATCTTCTCTGCTCCTTCTGCGCACTTGACGTTCCTGAGGTGGTCCAGTAGAGTTAAAACAGTATAAGAATCCTTCTCCATACCAAGTCTGGGGTACCATCAGCGTGACCTCTCCTCAGCAGCGACCAGTCCCATTTGCCGCCCAAGCCATACCTTTCGATGAGTTTCTGGCCTCGGGGAAGCTCCCGGAAGGCTACCTTGCCAGCGAGTACATCGCACAGCAATTCGTCGAGCGTCTCGTGCATTATGTGCTGAGTGTTCCGGCTGGCAGTTATACGATGGCTCAATTGAGCCATCTCCTTGAGCAGCTCGATCCCCGCGCGCAGGTGTTCTTCTTCAAGCGTCTCAAGGAGACCAGTCCCGAGAGCCTCAAGGATTTTGCCCCGCTCTATTACGGCTTCATGAACGAGTTTCACTCCCTCCTGTTTACCTAGTCTGATAACTTTTTCCTTGTTGCCAGGGCATTCTCATGTATAATCGACTGGTTAATAACCAGCGCAAAGGAGCGACATGAATCCTACCCTACAGCGAGCCGTGACGAGCTTTTACAATCTCATTTATGAAGCCCAGACCTTTGCCACCACGATGTCACGAATTGACACGGGTGAGCAGGAGCATTATTCAGGACGCATCGAGGGATTGAACTGGGTCCTTGATCGCTGCCAGGAACTCGAGGACATGGATGCAAATCTGACTCCCTCATCCCTCCAGCGGGTCCTCACGGAAGTGAAATCCGATCTCGATCACGAACTGTCCGTGCAGCGCCGGGAAAAAGGGCGTCGGGCAGATGGTCGAGAGGAGGCCCTCAACTTTGTTGCTGATTATCTGTCCAGCCTGATTACAGCAACCGAGATTGAGTCAGCCAAGACGCCGGCCGTATAACGTCCCGTCTCCGTACCAGCTCCACCTGTCGCCTTCCATGACGCCTGGTTTGTTATTACGATGATGCGAGAATGGATCGTGTTCTCGCTGTGCATGGGAGTCGGGGGCCATATCGCCCTCGGCTTCGTCTTGCATGCTCCGGGCCTCTGGCCCTGGAGTAGAGCCTGGCTCTACGGCTTGATTAGCGGGCTGGTTGTGTATGGCCTGGTGCAAGGAGGGCGGGGGGCTTGGAAGTTGCTCAGGTCCTCGCCGAAACTCCCGCAGAAGAACGGCTCCACCGATTCATGGTAAGCAGGAAAATGCGACGAGGCCCGGTTCTCGCCATTGACCGTCACGCGGCCCACCGCGTACAATTCCTCCATGCAAGGACCTCCACGTAAACCGCCCACCGCTGGATGGTCGCCAGGCGTAACTCCTAAGATGCCACGGCCCAGACCTGGCGCCCCGGAACAGGCAGATCAGTTCAAGTCTCTCAACGCATCCCTGCTCTATTGTCCTCAATGTCGAGTAGCGACTCCGACACGAGAGCGACTGCTCCTTGTGCTCCCGACCGGCAATCTCTACGAATATCGCTGCCAACATTGTGGAACCTCGACCGGCTCCAAGACCGCGGACCAATAGACGGTCGCGCCTCTCGCGTAGCTTGTCGGCACGAACGAGGTCGCGATGGTTTCACATGATTACGCATGGAAAAAATAAGTAGACGGCAGTGTAAATCGCGTCTGTGCGGAAGGATCTGCGGGTAAGTCGGCCCAGTCAGCTCAACTCTTCAGGGGGATACCTTCTTCGATGAGCATAACGGGGATGTTTTCGCGAATGGGGTAGAGCATCGTGCGGTCGCTTCGGATCAATCCCCCATCAAGGGGCTCCGTGACTAGCTTGTTGGCTTTATTCGTCAATTGTCCGCGGCTCACCGCTTCGTTCAGCGTGGCAATCAAGGCTGCGTCGGCCAAGCTCACGTCCTGCTTGGTGTCCGGGCAACAGAGAATGGCCAGGAGATCCTTATCGATATTGACCGGACGATGTGCTTCCGCATGTTCTGCCATAACGCCCCCTTGTGAGCTGGACCGACAATACCCTCATAGAATAGATCGCCGGTATCGTTGAGATCAAGCCCCGCAGGTCGGCTCTATTTCGCTTCTCGGTTTCTGCTACACTACCAGCCTCGCCTGATCGCGGAGAAGGAAACAAGCGGCGATGTCAAAGAGTTTGTGGAAATATTCCGTGGCAGGCCTGCTGTTGCTCGTGCCGGCCTGGGCGACATTTTTGATCCTGTTTACGCTGCTTCACGCGCTGAACGAGTTGCTGCTCGATCTTCCCTGGACCATTGAGGCGCGGCAGATTCCCGGGCTCAGCCTTGCGCTGTTTTTTATCCTCGTTCTTGCCATTGGCGCCATTGCCACTCATGTAATCGGGCGGCGCGTTATCATCCAGACAGAACGATGGATCGAACAGATTCCCCTGGTCCGTAGCGTCTACATTACCCTCAAGGGGATGACCGATCTGTTGAACTTCCGTTCCCGTTTCGGGCGCAGCACCGTGGTGGCCTTTCCATTTCCTCGCGACGGTCTCTGGGCGATCGGATTTATCATGGGGATCGCCCCGCCATCATTACAAGTCGCACCGGGAGCCAGCCTGCTCATGGTTTTCGTGCCCACGGCCATCCATCCCTTTACCGGATTTCTCGCATTTATCCCGCAGTCGCAGGTTCGCCCGATCAATCTGCCGGCGGAAGAGGCCATGAAGATGGAGTTTACCGCCGGCCTGTACAAGCCGGCAGCCGGATGGCTGCAAGCTCCGAAGGTCATAGCCTGACTGTCATGTCGATACTCGAACACCTCACGGTCCGACTCGCCAGGCCGGACGATGCAGCTACGATCGCCTCATTCAGCGCAGCCATGGCGCTGGAAACGGAAAATCGCCGCCTCGATCTCGACCGTCTCCAGGCCGGAACGGTCGCTCTCCTGGACTCTCCCGAGCGTGGATTCTTTATGGTCGCCGAACTGGAGCAGGCCGGCCGGCGATTGCTGCTGGGACAGTTGATGATCACCTATGAATGGAGTGATTGGCGTAACGGCGTCTTTTGGTGGATTCAGAGCGTATATGTGGACCAAGCCTGGCGTCGCCAGAACGTTTTTCGCCGGATGCATGAAGCGGTGATGGCCCGCGCCAAGACCAGTCCGAACGTCTGCGGGGTCCGCCTTTACGTCGAAGAGAATAACAGTACGGCGCAGGCCGTATACCGCCGAGTGGGGCTCACCCCGTCATCCTATGCCATCTTTGAAACCGATTTTGTTCTTGCCCGTCCGAAGGGTTTCGAGGATCCTCCGAACGAAGCCTAGCAGGATGCTGAGAAAGTCTGCCAGCGGCGTTCTCGCGTCGCTCAGAGGCTCAACGTTGTCGGAGGTCGGAAGTACTGGAGGAGACTTTCCGTTCGCCAAGATTCATTATAAGGGCGAACGGTCCACGCGAAGTGCGGTTTGTATCTCCTCGCCTCTTCGCTTGCGGCGGCCTTGCTGGACGGCCTTTTTAAGCATCCTGAGGTTATCCTGGCCCCAGCAGCGTACGGAATATTTCGGCCATGTTTTTCGCGTCAACCTGGCTTTTCCTCAGCCTGCCAGAGAGAACGTGCGCGTGAATTGCGAATTGCTGGAAGTCTATGCGCCAGCTATAATCGCCCCCATGACTTCTCCTTCTGATTCAGATTCCCCTAAAGCAGACGTACGATCCTCCTCTTATCTTCCTGCAGATCGCGACACAGAGTTTCTCCAACGGGAAGAACTTCGTGCGATCCGGGTCGGGCTTGAGCTCCTCAAGCCCGAGCTGATCCAGCGTGAGCATGGTATCCGCTCGACCATTGTTGTATTCGGGAGCGCCAGGCTGCAAGAACCGGCAGTCGCCAGAGAAACTCTGAGGCTGAGGGAGGCTGAAACCGCTAAATCCCCCTCGGACCCTCTCTGCCGACAAAGCGTGGCCATTGCCAGACGGCAACTCGACCTTTCCAAATACTATGACGTCGCACGTGAGTTCAGCAGCCTCGTCTCAGCCACATGCCAAACGGACGGGCAATGCGATTATGTCGTGGTGACCGGCGGCGGAGGCGGCATCATGGAAGCCGCGAATCGCGGCGCCGCCGACGTGCAGGCCAAATCCATCGGCCTCAACATCACCTTGCCCCACGAGCAGCATCCTAATCCCTACATTACGCCTGAGCTTTGTTTCCAGTTTCGCTACTTCGCCATCCGCAAGATGCATTTTTTGATCAGGGCCAAGGCGCTGGTGGCGTTTCCCGGAGGATTCGGCACCCTTGATGAGCTGTTTGAAACGCTGACGCTGGCTCAGACAGGCAAGGCCCAGCATGTGGTCATTGTCCTTGTCGGGCGGGCGTTTTGGGAACGGCTGATCAACTGGAAGATGCTCATCGAGGAAGGGCTGATCGGAGAGGAGGAGCTACGGCTCTTTCACTATGCGGAAACGGCAGAGGAAGCCTGGACCTTGATCGGGCGTCACCACGGAGTGCCTCCGTTATGAAGCTCTCCTTCCATGGCGCAGCACGATCTGTGACCGGAAGCCGCCACATGGTCGAACTGCCTGGATGCAAGCTGTTGCTGGACTGCGGACTCTTTCAAGGGCGTCGAGAAGAGGCGCTTCGTCAGAATCAGGATTTGGGCTTCGATCCCCATTCGATCAACGCCGTCCTCCTGTCGCATGCCCATGTCGACCATTCCGGTGCTTTACCGATGCTCCAGAAACATGGTTTCTCCGGGAAAGTGCACCTCACCAGAGCCACTGCCGATTTGACGGAGCTCATGCTGGAAGACTCGGCTCATGTCCAGGTCAGCGACTGTAGCTACGTCAACAAGAAGGAGCAGCGGAAGGGAAAGGCCTGTGTACGCCCTTTCTATAATATCGACGACGTCCGCAAGGTGGTTCGGCGATTTGAGGGCACGAGATACGGAGACCTGCTCAAGGTTTCCCCACGGGTGACCGCGTCCTTTCACGACGCAGGCCATATCCTGGGATCTGCGACCATCCGGGTGAAATACACGGCGCGCGGCAATACGACCACCCTGCTCTTCAGCGGGGACCTGGGCCGCTCCAACATGCCGATCCTTCGAGACCCTGAGCCGCCGCTGCCCTGCGATGTGTTGATTCTTGAATCGACCTATGGCGATCGTCTGCACGAAGCCGATCGGGCGGTCATGAAACAGCAGGCCCTGGATCTTCTCACTCACGCCAAGCTGCACAAGAGCAAGATTATCGTCCCGGCCTTTGCCGTCGGCAGGACTCAGGAATTGGTGATGCGGATCAAGGAGCTCGTCGGCGAAGGTCGCCTCGATCCCATTCCAATCTATATCGATTCCCCTCTGGCCTCTCGGGCCACCGAAGTCTTCCGCCGCCATCCGGAATGTTACGATGAAGAAACGACTAAAACCTTTACGGCGTCCGGCGACCTCTTTGCTTCTCGCTATATCCATTTTGTCTCGTCGCCGGAAGAGAGCATGCGCCTGAACAGCATGAAGGGCCCCTGCGTCATCATTTCCGCCTCCGGCATGTGCGAAGGCGGCCGCGTCGTGCACCATCTCAAACATGCGATTCAAGATGAAGCGAACGTGATTGTGTTCGTGGGCTTTCAAGCCGAGCACACGCTCGGGCGCAAACTCGTCGAAGGATGGGATGTCGTGCCGATTTTCGGTGTGCCCACCAGGCGGCGGGCGAAGATCGTTACCTTTAACGGGCTTTCGGCCCATGCGGACCGCCAGGATCTCTTGGCCTATGTGCGCGCCATTACTCCGACGCCCAGCAAGATTTTTCTCGTCCATGGCGAAGAGAAGCAGGCGCTGTCGCTGGCCGCTGCCATTCAGGCGGAACATTCCCAGGTCGAAGTCACAGTCCCCCACTTTGGATCAAGCCATGAGATCTAACAACATCGCTCGCCTGACAACGTCGCTGCTGAGTCTCGCCATCATATGGATGTGCGTTGCTCCGTTCTGGCCTGCTCAAGCCGGCGAGCTGGAAGAGCCTCGAGTGCGGGCTCGCGCCCTTGGCATCGTCGTTGGTTCCTATGCGCCTGGACCGCTCAATGCGATTACCGATGTGGCAGGTGTGACTGTGGGCCAGACCACCCTCATTTCCGGCAACGGGCCCCTCAAGCCGGGGCAGGGTCCGGTGCGAACCGGCGTGACGGTTGTAATCCCTCGCGCAGACGTCTGGCATAAGAAAGTGCCGGCCGGCTCGTTCGTACTCAATGGGACCGGCGAGATGACCGGCCTTGCCTGGGTCGCCGAATCCGGCTTCCTGGAATATCCGATCGCGCTCACCAATACGTTGAACGTGCCGCGAGTCGCCAACGGGGTGATGAACTGGATGATTGCACGGTACCCGGAGGTTGGCATTACCGACGATACCCTGACGCCGGTGGTTGCCGAATGCGACGATGGGCGGCTGAACGACATTCAGGGGCGGCATGTGTCCGAGGCGGATGTGGTGAAGGCGCTCAACGGCGCGTCTTCCGGAGTCGTGCAGGAAGGGTCGGTCGGAGCAGGAACCGGAATGGTGTCCTATGGATTCAAGGGCGGCATCGGGACCTCCTCGCGACGATTGCCGGAAGATGAAGGAGGCTATACGGTCGGTGTGCTCGTCAACGCGAACCATGGGCGCAGGCCTGAGCTCGTCGTGGGCGGAGCGCCGGTCGGTCGGCTCTATGAGACCGTGCCTCCCGTCGCGCAGGCTCTGTCGCCTGGGCAAAGCGAAGGGTCGATCATCGTCATCATCGCCACCGATGCCCCGCTCGACAGTCGGCAGCTCACTCGGCTGGCGAAGCGAGCGGCGCTGGGACT
Source organism: uncultured Nitrospira sp. (assembly GCA_964358535.1). Lineage (GTDB taxonomy): Bacteria > Nitrospirota > Nitrospiria > Nitrospirales > Nitrospiraceae > Palsa-1315. The sequence continues at coordinate 9,297 of CAYHQK010000004.1, forward strand.
GGCTCGCACCGGCTCCACCGCGCGCCACGGCAGCGGCGACTTTATGCTGGCCTTCTCCACCGCGAACGTCATTCCCCATTATCCGAAAGATCGAACCTACCCCTTGACTCAGTTGGCCGATACCCATATCAACCCGCTCATCACGGCGACAGTTGACGCGACGGAGGAGGCGATTCTCAACGCGCTAACGATGGCCACCACCGTCGTGGGACGTGACGGCCGTCGCGTCGAGGCCATCTCCCTTGCCAGGCTCCGTGCCATCCTCGATCGCCAGGTCAAATAACCGCGGCTATTCAGTTTTCTCGCAATATCAGCTGGTCCTCTCGCTTGCATTTCCCTCTCCCGCCTCGCTATCCTTTCGGAGATCTTTTGCGCCTGGAGGATTGAGATGAGCGAATATCAGCTCGGCGGCGGCTTACGTCTCTTAACCGCGATAGAGAAAACCGAGGCCTTTGGCGAGTTCCTGAAAACCCGCATGGTTCAAGCCTTGGAGTCGGAAGACCCTGCAGAATTACACTATCTCCTGGCTCAACTCGATGACTACCATTCCTATCTGTGGCGCTACTATAACAAGCTGGCGAAGGACCGGCCTGAACGAATGGATCCAGGCGTTTAGCAGGATGCTGAAAAGTTGGCGGGGCAGCTGGAACGATCCCCGTGCTCACGCAACGCGCGGCCTCCGAAGGCCCTCGTTGGACGCGCGCAGTAGGGATCATTCCACCCATCCCTTATGAATGATAGTTCGTTGCGGCCTTGCTGGACGGCCTTTTTGAGCATCCTGTTAATTTACTGGCAACTGCGGGAAGAAACATTCGCACCATGATGATTCCGTCTACCGTTACGACCACGTCGTCCACGCTTCAATTCGCGACCGCCCTCTCACGCAAGACCGATACGGAAGCTGCCGTCCGTGACCTTGCGGATGCGATCCGGATGCAACTCGGGACGGCTCCTATCGATCTGGCTTTCGTCTTCTTCTCCGCCCACCATGCGGATAAAGCCTCTATGATTTCGGCCATGCTGCAGAGCGAACTGCGGGCGAAGGTCTGCCTGGGCTGTTCGGGCGAGGGAGTGATTGCCGGTTCCGAAGAGATTGAAACCGCGGCAGCCTTGACCGTGTGGGTTGCTTGCCTTCCCCATGTCAAATTGACTCCGCTCCGGCTTTCCGTCTCTCAGCTGCAGGATCAAATCCTCATGCCGGAGTGGCCTGAGCCGGGACTTGAGGATTCGACTTTTCTCCTCCTTGCCGATCCCTTTTCGACCCCGACGCAGGAAGTTCTGGCCCTCATGAACGACCGGTACCCCCAGGGCAAAGTCACCGGTGGCCTCGCCGGGGGAGGCCAGGACTCAGGAGAGAATCGACTCCTTCTCAACGATCAGGTCTTCGACGGGGGCGTGGTGGGAGTGCAACTCACAGGACCGATCGCTGTGCGAACCGTGACTTCGCAAGGCTGCCGTCCGATCGGTGAACGGTTTGTCGTGACCAGGGCAGAGGGAAATCTCATCTATGAACTGGGCGGGGTCTCCGCCTTGAAACGGCTCCAGGACGTGTTCGAATCCCTGGGCGGGCCCCAGCGCCGCGATGCCCACCGTGCATTGCACTTGGGGATCGTGATCGACGAACACCGGAGTCATTTCGAGCGGGGAGACTTCCTCGTTCGGAACCTCATCGGAGCAGACCAACAGGCCGGGGCTGTCGCGATCGGAGAGGTCGTTCAGGAGGGTCAGACCGTGCAATTCCACCTTCGCGATGCGAAGTCTGCGAGCGACGACTTGCACTTTCTCCTGGCCACGGATCGCACGAAGCACCAAAGTCCTCCGCTTGGGGCCCTCCTGTTCAGTTGTTGCGGGCGCGGAGAGGGGCTCTTCGGCCGCCCCCATCACGATAGCGGGGTCGTGCAAGAACGGCTTGGTCCCATCCCGACGGCTGGGTTCTTTGCCCAAGGCGAGATTGGCCCGGTCGGAGGGCGCAACTTCCTGCATGGGTACACGGCGAGTGTGGTGATTTTCTCCGAGCCTGACTCCCGCAAGGACCATCCGTGAGCGTCGTTCAGTAAGTGCTGGAACAGAATTGCCTGCCTGGACGCTGGCAGAAGATTCTGCGAGACGAAATTTTTATTCTCTGGTTATTCAGCATTGTGGCAAGGTGACCAACGATCAAAAGAGGAGCAGTCATGCCGTTTGAAGAAGCAGGGGCCGAAGGGAAGGAAGTCACGACGTCATCGGGGTTGCAGTATGTCGAGCTCACGATTGGCACAGGCGCGACGGCAGAGGCGGGGCAGACCGTCATGGTGCATTACACCGGCTGGCTGGAAAACGGGAAGAAGTTCGACAGCTCCGTGGATCGGGGCCAGCCGTTTTCTTTTCCTCTGGGCGCCGGACGAGTCATCAAGGGATGGGACGAGGGCGTCAAAGGCATGAAGGTGGGTGGAAAGCGAAAGCTGACCATTCCCTCCAAGCTCGGCTATGGCGCGCAGGGAGCGGGCGGCGGCCTGATTCCTTCCCACGCGACGTTGATTTTCGACGTCGAGCTGCTGGGCTTGTGAGCCGCCCCATGCAACGTACCCCACTGATCACGCACCACCAAGCCTGTGGCGGAAAACTCGTAGATTTCGCCGGATGGGAAATGCCCATTCAATACAGCGGTGTCTTGGACGAGTACCATACAGTCCGTTCCCAGGTCGGCCTCTTTGACGTGAGCCATATGGGCCGGCTGCGGGTTTCCGGATCTGGAGCGGTCCCGTTTCTCCAGCGAGTCACGACCAACGATGTCGGAAAGCTTGCCGTCTCTCAGGCCCAGTACTCCATGGTCTGTAACGAGCACGGCGGCATCAAGGACGACATCTTTGTCTATCGGATCGCGTCGGACGAGTTCCTCCTATGTGTAAATGCATCGAACCGCGAGAAGATCCTGTCCTGGCTGCAAGGCCAGCTTGCGCAGGACAAGACGGTTCTCCTTGAAGACCGGTCGGTCGAAATGGCCCAAGTCGCCGTGCAAGGCCCTAAATCCCGCGAGCTGCTCATGAGCCTCGGCGGCGCATCTCTCGAAGGCCTCAAGCTTCACCATACCTGCGAGGGCACGATTGGCGGCTTCCCCTGTCTGCTGGCCAGGACCGGCTACACCGGTGAGTTGGGCTATGAGATTTATATCGACGCAGATAAGGTCGGTCGTCTCTGGGACCTGTTCATCGACAAGGGGCAGGCCTGGGGACTCAAGCCAGCTGGGCTCGGGGCGAGGGATTTGCTCCGTTTAGAAATGGGCTATCTGCTCTATGGCAACGACATGGGCGAAGAGACGACACCACTTGAAGCCAACGCGGACTGGACCGTCAGTTTCCAGAAGGGCTCGTTCATCGGCAGCCAAGCGCTTCTGGCGCAGAAACAGGCAGGAGTGGCTCGTCGGTTCGTGGCCTTCGAACTTGTCGAGAAAGCGGTACCGCGCCATGGGTTCAGAATTCTCGATCCCACGACCTCTCAACCTATCGGTGACGTCACCAGCGGAAATCTCTCGCCGCTCCTCCAGAAGGGGATCGGGTTGGGCTATGTGCCGGCACGGTATGCGGAGCCCGGTTCTTCCATTCTGATCGAAATCCGCAGTAAGAGCGTCCTTGCCACCGTCGTCAAGCCGCCGTTTTACAAGAAACGCAAGGTCTAGCCCGTGCAAAGCAAACGCATCTATACCGGTATGATTGTGAATGTGAACGTCGATACCGTCACGTTGCCCAACGGCCTCACGGTGGACTTGGAGGTGGTGCGCCATCCGGGAGCGGCTGCGGTGGTGCCGATGAAAGACGATGGCACGATTGTCTTGATCAGGCAATTTCGCCATGCGGCCGCAGGGTTTATTTACGAAATTCCTGCGGGGAAGCTGCATCCCGGTGAAGATCCCATCGCCTGCGCGGCGCGCGAGTTGGAGGAAGAAATCGGGTACAAGGCAGGCAAGCTCGAGCTCCTCTCCAGTATCTTTACCGCGCCTGGCTTCACCGACGAAGTGATCCATATCTATCAGGCGACCGGCCTGACGGTGGGGCGGCAACAGCTGGATCACGACGAGGTCCTTGAAGTGATTGAGCTGCCATTACTGGAAGCGATCAAGATGATTGAGACCGGAGCGATCAGGGATGCGAAGTCGATCGTGGGGTTACAGACGATCTATCTTCGGAGCAGGAGTCGGTAGCAAGAACGCACAAGGGGCCTCCCACTCGAAGCAGGAGACCCCTTAGCTGGCTCGATTCGCCGAAGAAAAGGGATTACTTGCCCTTCTCGTCTTTCTTCTTCTCGTCCTTCTTGTCGCCGAACGTGTCGGCGTGGCCGCCCTTCTTCTCGTCCTTCTTCTCTTTCTTCTCTTCGCCGTACACGAGGACGTGGCCGCCCTTCTTCTCGTCCTTCTTCTCCGCCTTCTTCTCTTCAGCCGCGAAGGAAGGAGCGCTGAACGTCACTGCCACTGCCACTGCCATGATCGCCATCAAGATGCTCTTCATAGTATGTAACCCCTTTTTAGTGGTTGAACTCTGTGCCATTCCTCGGCACTTACTGATGTACTCAGCAAGCTTGGTGCCGGACCACGCACATCTTGTAAGCATAAATAATATCAACAAGTTACGAACATTGTCCGGCATGTTGCCGAATGGCCTTGCCCTCGATTTTCTGTGGCAGAATGGTTACGCGTTAGCTAAAGCGCCTCAAAGGCTGGAAGCCTGTCCATCATGAAACATCCGACAACCCCTACGACGAGGGCGATGGTGAAAGGTTCTGCGAAGCGGCCTCCAAAAGCTCTATTGGCGAAGAGGCTCCAGGACCACATTCGCCCGGGTCTGCGGGTGCTCTTCGTCGGGATCAATCCAGGTCTTCGCTCAGCGGCCACAGGCCATCACTTTGCCGGCCATTCCAACCGTTTCTGGAAACTCTTATTCGAGTCACAACTCGTATCCGAGCCACTCACCTATCACGACGATTGGCGCCTGCCCGATTGGGGGCTTGGCCTAACGAACATCGTTCAGCGGCCCAGCGCTGGGATCGATGTGCTGAAGCCGAGCGAATATGCAGCCGGACGGAAGAGGCTTGCCGCTAGCGTTCAACGGTATCAGCCCCATGTGGTGGCCCTGCTGGGTGTCACGATCTATCGCAGGTTATTTCCGGAACACAAGACCGGAGGGATCAGTCTTGGATTGCAAGGCAAGGCTCTGGCCGACCGCCCAGTCTTTGTCCTGCCGAATCCCAGCGGCCGGAATGCGCATTATTCCTATCGCGCGATGCTCGCGTCATTCCAGGCGCTCAAATGCCTTGAGCCGGATTAATTCTCAGAACGTGAGCTGGTCGATTCACAGACGCGCCTCAATCGTGCTATCTTTAGGCTCGTAAACCGCCAGGACCACTATGAGGGAGATCGAGACAATGAGCCTACTGACAGGCAAAACAGGACTGATCATCGGGGTTGCCAACAAGCACAGCATCGCCTGGGCCATCGCCCAATCTGCTGCAGGCCAGGGCGCTAAGCTGTTTTTCAACTATCAGGGTGAGCGGCTCAGGGAAAACGTCGAAGAACTGATCGCTACCATGCCTGGCGCGAAAGCCTTTCCTTGTGACGTGGGAGACGATGCGCAAATCGCATCATTGATGGAGAGCGTGGGGAAGGAAACCCCGAAGATCGACTTCCTTGTCCATTCAGTCGCCTTTGCCCCGCGCGAAGAACTCACAGGCCAGTTCGTCAATACGACGAGGCAGGGATTCGCCACGGCCCTCGATGTCAGCGCCTATTCGCTCGTCGCCGTCACCAAAGCCGCCTTGCCCTTGATGACCGATGGAGGCTCCATCGTCACCCTCACCTATCTGGGAGCGGAACGGGTGGTGCCCCACTACAATGTGATGGGAGTCGCCAAGGCCGCCCTCGAAGCCACCGTCCGTTATCTGGCCAACGACCTCGGCCCGAAGAACATCCGGGTGAATGCCATTTCCGCCGGCCCGATCAAAACCCTGGCCGCCCGCGGCGTCTCCGGTATCAGCAAGATGGTGGACCACCATCGTGAGTTTGCGCCTCTCCGCCGCGCCACGGAACAAGGCGAAGTCGGCGACACGGCCTTGTTCCTGGTGAGTTCGTTAGGACGCGGGATTACCGGAGAAGTGATCTACGTGGACGGGGGCTATAACATTCTTGGATCACTCGCATCAGCCGACTAACGTGAGCGTCTCTCGTTCTCAGGATCTGCGCTTCACGCTTCACGAGATACGCTTCACGGTTTTCACAGCGGCTATTCGACCGTCCGCCTGAGGGTTTTCAGCTTCCCTCTCTTCGTCTTACTCTCCAGCCTCCGCTGCTTCGAACCCTTCGTCGGTTTCGTGGCCCTGCGCTTCTTGCGCGGGATCGCCACGCTCTGAATGAGCTCGCATAGCCTGGTGAGGGCATCCTCACGATTCTGCTCCTGGCTCCGATGCTGCTGCGCTTTGATCGTAATCACTCCATCAGCTGAAATCCGATTGTCCCTGAGCTTCAGCAGCTCTTCCTTATAGAAGGGGGGCAATGAGGAGGCAGCAATATCGAACTGCAAATGGATCGCAGACGAGACCTTGTTCACGTTCTGCCCACCGGCGCCCTGCGACCTCATCGCATGGATGTCGATTTCTGAATCAGGGATGATGACGTGTGAGGAGATGTGCAGCATGTTGTGCGAGAGTTAGCAGTGTTCAGATTTAGTCGTTACTTTAGCCTGACACATCAATGAAGCCGACAATATTTTCTGAGGGAATTATTCGAGTTAGATAGTACCCGCCCTGGAATCCTGTCGGCTCCTCTTTTGGCCATAGCTGCTTTCGAATTAGCCCTTCGATTATTTTACCTGCATATATGCTGACCACTGAAGAGTCCTCATATTCAGCCAGTCTTTCGAGGGGGATTGAGCACTTTATTAGAGTAGGTTTCCCTGTCTCCTCGAATCGTTCTTCCGCCTCTCTGCCTAGCCGTGTTGCAATACTTCGAATCAACTCGCTTCCATTCCTATGACTTTCGTTGGGATGTCTGGCTCGAAGACCTGAAAAGTAGAGCCAGATTCTGGCTTTAACATGAGCGATATAGGTATTAGAGCAAACTTCATTGATGGCTTCCTCCAGCCCGTGCAGTCCGTCGAATAGACCCCTAGCAGTCTCAATCAAGATCGAGGGTTCTGATGGAAGAATGCCTTTTGTGCGATATGAGTCAGGGTCTTTGGGGCGGCAGCCATGATAGGCAATTACGGAGGTATACCGGGTCGATAATATTTCCTCGGCCTTTAGTCGAATAGGCCTTGTGAGATCATCAAGACGATCTTTGGTATAAGTCAGCGCAGGCAGAAACTCGCTGTCCCCGCTATTTTTAATTCTAGTCTCTACTTGCCTCCACATGTCACTGGCATAAAGAAGTGCGCTAAAATCCGAGTGCCATGTATCAATAGAGTCTAGGTCAAGAGTACCTTTCATGCTCATCCGTTTTATTGGAAATATTAATCGTGACCGAGGACCGCTTGCCTGTTCAATGACACGAAACATACACTTCGTACGTTACGATCTAGTTGGTGTCTCAAGAGGAGGAGATTGATTTCTCAGCCGCTGTCTACTGCAGCTCTTGCACTTACCCAATGACGCGGAATTTCACGTCGCCGCCAAGTTAGATCCGGGCTATCTTGGCGACAGCTTTTTGCGAATGTCCGCTTTGGCCGTTTCCCAATCGGTGAATCGAGCTGTGCCATCGGTGAGCCGCTGGCGACGCTCATCGAGGATATCCTTGTGCCAGGCAGGCGACTCAATGGCTTCGGGGGTACGGGCGAGGTCTTCCCAGATCGACTCCATAACCGCAAGCTTCTCTTCGAGGGTCATGTCTTTGAGGGGCAGGTTGATTGGCATGGGAAAAGTATACCTCGGTCTTGAAAGGATTGGAACTCCTTCCCCCTCAGCTTTTCTTACTGCTGATAAGCCCTTTCAATTCAGGGGAGTTGGCAGGTTTTTGGCGTTTCCGCTAGGCTCGTAGCTTCAGAACTTCTTGAAGCGTCTGCTCAATGTCCTCCGATGAGGTGAGGAGGCTTGGCGCCAACCTCGCATATTGTGTGGCGTAGGGCGTGACGCTCCCGATGATCTTCTTCTGCTTGAGCCGCTCGACCACTTGGCGTGGCGTCATCCCTGCCACGTCGAAACAGACGATCCCAGCCGACAGATCCTGCGACATCGGTGTATGCAGCGTGATGTGTGGCATCTTCGCCAAGCCCTGCTTCATCTGCTGATTCAGCTCGTAGATCCGTTGGGTCACGCGGGCTTTGCCGATTGTCTGATGGAACTTGAAGGCTTCGTCGAGCGCCCACCGGTGCTCGAAGGAATGGAATCCACCAGGAGTCATGTAGAGGGACTTCGGTAAGTCCATCGGTGGGTTGAGCTTCATCCAGATGTCGTAGGCTTGGGTATTGAAGGTAGGAATAATGGGGTTGGCTACAGACCAGGCTCGCTGATGCCCCCACACCAGGCCTGTCCCTCGTGGACCGAACAGCCACTTGTGCGTTCCTGCAATCAGAAAATCGCAGCCTACGTCGGAGAGCGTGAAGTTTTCGATGCCCAGCGCATGGACCCCATCCACGCAGAAGATCACTCGGTCCTGCTCCGCGCGGGAGCTGTTCAGCCGATGAATGGCCTGAGCCATTTCCTGGATCGGCAGCTTCAGGCCTGTGCTTGAATGGACCCAGGTGACCGCGACGATCCGGGTATTGGGTCTGATGTGCGTGATCAGGTTGTCGAGTAGTTCCTGCCGCGACACATTCTTGAGGGAATGGTAGAGGGAGATTTGACGTACCGTGGCGCCGGTCCGTTCTGCGCGAAGCTTCAAGGACATTTCGGTCGAATAATGATCGTGCAGGGTCGTGAGAATTTCCTGGCCTTCGCGCAGGGTGAGCCCTCCATAGAGGAGCCCCAGCCCCATCGTGGTGCTGTCAGTCAGGGCAATTTCCGTTGGATCGACCCCCAGATAGTCTGCCGCGGCCCGGAGCACCGCTGCCTCCTGTTGTTCTTCATGCTCGAACCAATAGCCGATGGGATCGGCATCTAATCCTCGCCTATGCCGTTCGATGGCCGCTCTGACCGGAGCTGGATGGGAGGCAAGAAAGAACCCGGCCAGCTGGATGAAATCGCGGGAGAGTTGAAATTGTTCACGCACTGCCTGCCAATTATCGAGCTTTGGCGGCGGTGCGCTCGCGAAGGATTTGGAGAGAGGGGCTTCGGCGGCCAGCAACGATGCGCCGATGGCCAGTCCGCTACGGATGAGAAAGTCGCGCCGGTCGATCGCACCCATGGCAACCTCCTTCCTGGAAGAAGAACGCTCAGGCAGGCTTCACTCTACTGCGATGAGCGGATGGCGGCAAGCGGGGGTTCTGCCGCAGGGGCCTAGGAATAGCTCTCTATCGGTGGGCAGGTGCAGACGAGGTGGCGATCGCCGTAGGCTTCGTCGATGCGGCTTACGCTGGGCCAGAATTTATGGTCGCGCACCCAGGGGGCGGGAAAGGCTGCTTCTTCACGGCTGTAGGGCCTGGTCCATTCGGAAGCCGTGACCACCTGCGCCGTGTGGGGTGCATTCTTTAATAGATTATTCGTGCGCGGCTGGCGGCCCTCGATGATGGCTTGTATCTCGGCATGAATCAAGATCAGCGCCTCGCAGAACCGGTCCAGTTCGGCTCTCGATTCGCTTTCCGTCGGTTCGATCATGAGGGTTCCTGCAACAGGGAAGGACACAGTCGGAGCATGGAACCCGTAATCCATCAATCGCTTCGCCACATCCATGGCTTCGACTCCCGCAGTCTCCTTGAATTGACGAAGATCGAGAATGAACTCGTGCGCCACGAACCCGGAGGTGCCTCGATAGAGGATGGGATAGTATTTCTCCAGCCTCTTGGCCATGTAGTTGGCGTTCAAGATCGCCACCTGCGTCGCCTTCGTCAATCCGTCTCGTCCCATCAGGGCGATGTAGACCCAGGAAATCGTCACGATGCTGGGGCTGCCATAGGGAGCCGCCGAGACTGGGCCGATGGAATCTTTCCCGCCCAGGCGCGTGACCGGGTGGCCGGGAAGGAATGGCGCCAGATGGCGCGCTACGCCGATCGGTCCCATACCGGGACCGCCTCCGCCATGGGGGATGCAAAAGGTCTTGTGCAGATTCAGGTGGCAGACATCCGCGCCGATGTCGCCCGGGCGGCAGAGCCCCACCTGGGCATTCATGTTGGCCCCATCCATGTAGACTTGCCCGCCATGCGTATGGACGATCTGGCAGATGCGCCGCACGTCCGCTTCGAAGACTCCGTGAGTCGAGGGGTAGGTCAACATGAGCGCCGAGAGACGATCGCGATGTTGCGCGGCCTTGGCTTCAAGGTCGGCTAAATTCACATTGCCCTGTTGATCGCAGGCGACTGCCACCACCGTCATGCCTGCCATGGCAGCGCTGGCTGGATTCGTGCCGTGCGCGGAGACGGGAATCAAGCAGACATCCCGATGCAGGTCACCGCGGCTTCGGTGGTAGGCCCGGATAACCATCAGGCCCGCATATTCGCCCTGCGAGCCGGCATTCGGTTGCAAAGATACGGAAGAGAATCCAGTGATCTCCGCCAGCCAGGTCTCCAGCTGACGGAACAGTTCCTGATAGCCCTTGGTTTGTTCCTGCGGCGCAAAGGGATGGAGCCGTGAAAATTCCGGCCAGGTGACCGGCAGCATCTCGGAGGTCGCGTTCAGCTTCATGGTGCAGGACCCCAGGGGGATCATCGAATGGACGAGCGACAGATCCTTCGCCTCAAGGCGGTGGATGTACCGCAGCATCTCATGTTCCGAATGGTAGCGATTGAAGACCTCGTGGGTCAGGTATGTGCTGGTGCGGGACAGGTTCGGCGGAAAACCGGTGATGACGCTGTGGCTCAAGCCCCTTATCTGAAAGGGCAGATGGTCGTGGCCGGCAAAGATTTCGAGCAGACGTCTGATTTCTTCTTCCGAACTCACCTCGTCCAGCGCAATCCCGATGGAGTGGTCCTCGTGCGAGCGAAGGTTGATGCAGGCTTTATTGGCCCTGGCCAAAATGAGATTGGCCTGCGCCTTCGTCAGACGGACCAGAATCGTATCGAAGTAGGCTTCCGTTGCGACCTCGAACCCGAGCTGCCGCAATCCTTCTGCCAGCACCACCGCCATGCCATGCACTCGCTCGGCAATCTGCCGCAAGCCTTCCGGTCCATGGTAGATCGCATACATGCTCGCCATGATGGCCAAGAGCACCTGGGCGGTGCAGATGTTGCTCGTCGCCTTCTCACGCCGGATATGTTGCTCGCGCGTCTGGAGCGACAGGCGGCTGGCCGGCTTCCCCGTGGCATCTTTGGAGACGCCGACGATGCGTCCCGGCATCTGCCGTTTGAACGATTCAGCGGTCGAAAGAAAGGCAGCATGGGGGCCTCCGAATCCAAGCGGAACGCCGAATCGTTGGGTGGAACCGATGGCGATGTCGGCTCCGAATTCTCCCGGTGCCTTCAGCAGGGTTAAGGCTAATAGGTCAGTGGCCACCACCACAAGAACCCCGGCCGCATGAGCCTTCGTCACCAGTTCACTGTAATCCACGACAGAGCCGTCCGTGGCAGGATATTGGAGGAGGATGCCGGCCAACTGCGGATTGGAGAAGTCGAGAGTTTGCGTTTGCCCCACGTGCAGCGTCATGCCCAGCGGTTCCGCTCTCGTTTGCATCACCGCAATGGTCTGGGGATGGCAGTTGTGCGAGACGAAAAACTCTTTCCGTTCGCTGCCGGCTGAACGGGAAATGGCGAGACACATGGCCATCGCTTCCGCTGCTGCCGTGGCTTCATCCAGGAGCGAGGCGTTGGCGAGGGGTAAGCCGGTGAGGTCGGTCACCAGCGTTTGAAAGTTTACGAGCGCTTCTAGGCGGCCCTGGGAAATTTCCGCCTGGTAAGGCGTGTACTGGGTGTACCAGGCAGGGTTCTCGAAAATGTTGCGCTGGATCACGCCGGGCGTGACGCAGTCGTGATAGCCCATGCCGAGCAATGAACGGCAGAGGGTGTTTTGCGCGGCGATAGAGCGGATTTCTTGCAGTACGGCCTGTTCGCCGCGGTGGAGTGGCAGATCCAGGTCCTTTTGTAACCGAATGTCGGCTGGCACGGTCGCGGACGTCAAAGCTTCCAGCGACTGTAATCCGAGCGTCCCCAGCATCTCGCCGACATCCGCGTCGATGGGGCCAAGATGGCGATGGATAAAGGTGTCGGTCGGGCTGAGGAAGTCCGGTGTAGCCATGGCGTTCGTCTTGTCCTTCGAATGTATGTCGTGGTCGAGAATTCCTTGTATCGACTGAGCCGCTTACGGCCCGCAGAGTACCATGCTCGCCCCCTCTCCTCCAAGGGTCATCCCGAAGGTTTCTGGACTTGCCTTCGGGCTGGGAGTCACGTATGAGTGCAGACCATAAGCGGGAGGCTGAAACAGTCCGCCGGCTTCGTTCTCGCACCGTTCAGGCCCTCAACGTACCCTCCGGGTACGATTCGGGCCTTCACTCGCTGTGGCCTTGCCGACGAACTGTTTGAGCCTCCCGCAAAAGTGTCTCTTTTGCTCCAATGTCAGCCATGAAACAACACGACATTCTCATTATTGGCGCCGGTCTCGCGGGGATGAGGGCGGCGGTTGCCGCCCCGCCTGATCTCGACGTTGCCGTGATGTCCAAGGTCCATCCGGTCCGGAGCCATTCCGTGGCGGCGCAAGGGGGCATCAACGCGGCGTTGGGGAAGGACGATTCCTGGGAAGCCCATGCCTTCGACACGACGAAGGGTGGGCTCTACCTTGGCGATCAGGATGCGATCGAGGCCATGTGTCGCGAAGCCCCCGACGACATTCTCGAATTAGAACGGCTGGGCGTCATCTTCAGCCGCGACGAACAGGGCCATATCGCTCAGCGCCCCTTCGGCGGAGCCGGTTTCCCCCGCACCTGCTACGCGGCAGACCGCACTGGTCATGCCATCCTCCATGCCATGTACGAGCAGCTCCTCAAGCGGCGCATCGCCGTCTATGAAGAATGGTACGTCACATCCTTGATCGTGGAAGAGGGAGCCTGCCGTGGCGTAGTGGCCTGGGACCTGATCCATGGAGGTTTGCAGACGATCAGGGCGAAAGCCGTCATCTTAGCTACGGGAGGCAGCGGGCGCGTCTTCCTGACGAGCACGAACGCGGTGATCAACACCGGCGACGGGATGGCGCTTGCCTATCGCGCCGGGGCTCATCTGGCGGACATGGAGTTCGTGCAGTTCCATCCCACCACCCTCAAGGGCACAGGCATTCTCATTACCGAAGGGGCTCGCGGAGAGGGAGGCTATCTCCTGAATACGCTGGGCGAACGGTTTATGAAGACCTATGCCCCGCAGCAGATGGAGCTGGCCACCCGCTCCACTGTCTCCTTGGCTATCGGGCAGGAAATCCTCGAAGGCCGCGGGGTTGACGGTTGTGTGTTGTTGGACCTGCGGCACCTGGGGCGCCAGCGCATTCTTGAACGGCTTCCGCAGATCAGGGAACTGGCCATTGAGTTTGCCGGACTCGATCCGATCGAGACTCCCATTCCTGTGAGGCCCGGCGCGCATTATCAGATGGGCGGAGTCCGGACCAATCAATGGACCGAAACAGGCATCGCAGGACTTTACGCCGCAGGCGAATGTGCCTGCGTCAGTGTGCATGGCGCGAACCGGCTCGGGGGCAATTCGCTCCTGGAAACGATTGTGTTTGGCCGCCGCGCCGGCATTCGAGCCGGAGAATATGTGCGAACCATCACATCACAGCCCCTCACGACGGATCAGCTCAGTATCGAACAGGCTCGCGTTCAGCGGCTGCTGACACAGGAGGGGTCGATTAAAGCCTGGCAGATCAGGGAAGAGCTGGGGCAGACGATGAGCCTCAACTTGGGCCTTGTCAGAACACAGGAGTCGATGTCCGCCGCGCTTTCGGCCATCGCAGCCTTGACCCATCGAGCCGCTTCCGTCACGCTGCAGGACAAGGGTTTAGTATTTAATACAGATCTCGTGCAGGCCCTCGAACTCCAGTGCCTGCTCGATGTCGCGGAGACCATCGTCGCCAGTGCCCTCGCGAGAACAGAGAGCCGCGGGGCTCATTACCGGTCGGATTACCCGGCCCGCGACGATCAATATTGGTTGACCCACAGCCTTATCAGACGGACTGACGAGGGAAGGGTCCTGACCCATGAGCCTGTGACGGTCACGCGCTTTCCGCCAACCTGATGGCAGGCGATTAGTCTGCAGAGGTCTGGTATAATCCCGCAACGAAAACTATGCGTATTCTAGTCATTGAAGACGAAACGAAAGTCGGCTCTTTCATCAAGCGCGCGCTTGAAGAGGAGAGTTACGCCGTTGATCTTTGCGAGGACGGCGCAAAGGGTCTGGAGCTGGCCTTCGCCACCAACTACGACTTGGTGATCGTCGATTTGATGGTGCCAACGTTGCCTGGTCTGGAGATCGTTAAGGGGATCCGTCAGGCGAAGATTCAAACTCCCATCCTGATTCTGACGGCTCAGTCGCAAGTCGACCAGCGGGTTAAGGGCCTTGATGCGGGAGCGGACGATTACCTCACCAAGCCCTTCGCGATCGACGAACTGCTCGCCCGCATTCGCGCCCTGCTGCGCCGCGGCGCCACCGAGAGTCCCGGCGTGCTCCAGATCGACGATCTGCTGCTGAACCCGGCCACGCGCGAAGTGACCAGGGGCGGTCAGCGGATCGATCTCACCTTGAAGGAATATGCCCTGCTCGAATATCTGATGCGCCACACCGGCCGTGTCCTGACCAGGCCCATGATCTCCGAGCATGTGTGGAATCAGGACTTCGACACCTTTACCAATGTTATCGATGTCTACGTGAACTACCTTCGCAACAAGATTGACCGGGGCCGCGTCAAGAAACTGATCCACACGGTTCGCGGTAGCGGCTATATATTAAAGGCCGACTGATGACGCTTCGCGTCCGGCTCACCCTCTGGTACGGCACAGCCCTCGCGCTGATCCTCATTATCTTTTCAACGGTTCTGTATGTGATGACCGCGCGCAGCCTCCGCGACGCGGTCGATCAATCGCTGGAGGAAACCGCCGCTGCCGCTGTGCGGGCGCTGGAAGAGCGCGGGTTTCTTCCCCTCGTCGACGAAGGCGAGTTGATGTCGCAGTTCCCCGAGCTGGCGCGCATCGATAAGTTCTTCCAGATCTTTAGCCCCTCCGGCACCATCACCATCCGTTCGCCGAACGTCAAACAACATGAGATGCCGCTAAGTCGGCAGGCTTTAGAAGTCGCCTATTCGGGCCAAACGTTATTCGAGTCGGCGAAATATCCCAAAGAGCCTCCGCTCCGCCTCATTTCCGTCCCCATCGTCTATCGGGGCAGCCTGCTCTATATCATCCAGGTCGGCACCACGATGGATTCCGTTGAACATACGCTGAATCGTCTGCTCCTGGTGCTGTTGGTGAGTATGCCGGTTGCGCTGGCCGTGTCGCTCGCCGGAGGCTGGTTCATGGCAGGTCGAGCCCTGCGTCCGGTCGATGCGATCACGCTGGCCGCTCAACGGATTGCCGAAGGCGATCTGACGCAACGACTGGCGGCTCCCGCCTCGGCCGACGAAATCGGACGACTGACTAATACGTTCAACAACATGATCGACCGGCTGGAAATTTCTTTCAGGCAGATTCGCCAGTTCAGCAGCGATGCCTCGCATGAGTTGCGTACGCCACTGACGGTGATGAGGGGGGAGACGGAGCTCGCCCTGCGTCGTCCTCGAGAAACCGAGGACTACAAGGCTGTTATGGAGAGCAATCTCGAAGAAATCGATCGGATGACGCGCATTGTGGATGAGCTGCTCTTCCTTTCCCGGGCCGACATGGGCGAGGTGAAGATGGAGCATCTGCCGGTCCCGCTGGACTCGCTCATCGAAGATGTCCAGCGGCAGGCCTCGCTGCTGGGGCAGGAGCGGGACGTCCAGGTTGTGCTCAGAGCCACAACGCTGGCCGTGGTATCGGGCGATGAATTGCGCTTGCGCGAACTCTTCCTGAATCTTGCCGATAACGCGATTAAGTATTCTCGTCCCGGCGGCACAGTTGAGATGGCCTTGACGATCGAGCAGAGGCAGGCTCGGCTGTCGGTGACCGATCACGGCATCGGGATCGCGCAAGAGGATCAGCCTCAGATCTTCGACCGGTTCTACCGCACCGATAACGCGCGAGCCCATACGAAGAAGGGCACAGGCCTGGGCCTGGCGATTTGTTCCTGGATTGCTGAATCCCACCATGGCCATATCGAGGTCCAGAGTAAGATCGGCGAAGGTTCGACCTTTATTGTGTGGCTCCCTCTGGTCCCTGCCGCTTAGCGACTTCTAATCCCCTCCTAATCCTCTTCTCATTGCCGGCTGCTAGGGTAACGAAGATCTGAATATCGTCATCAGTCTTTACTTCGGTTGGTCCATCGCAAGGAGGAAACCATGAGACAGCCTGTTCGTCAGACTATCGGACGTGCCATTGCGGTCGCGGCGCTGAGCGCCCTTCTGATCTGGGGCGGCCAATCGCTTGCTACGTCCTATGCGTCGAGCTCTGCTGCATCGGCAGCGACGCCGGTCGCCCTGACGATGAACGCCGCTCCCTCGAATGGATTCACGGAGGTGGCGAAAGCGGTGACGCCGGCCGTGGTCAACATTACGACCGTGACGGTCGAGAAGGTGGCTGATAGCCGGGGTGGACAGGATGAGTTGCGTGAGCGGATGGAGGAATTCTTTGGCGGACCGGGGGGACCCTTTGGCCCTCGCGGATTCCGTGGGCCGCAGGGTCCTGGTCCCAGTGAGCCACGGGAACATCGGGGCGGTGGGCAGGGCTCCGGCGTCATCGTCTCACCGGACGGGTATATTCTGACCAACAACCATGTGATCGAGGGAGCCCGCACTGTCACGATCACGTTGCCGGACAAGCGTGAGTTCGCGGGCAAGATCGTGGGGGCTGATCCGAAAACGGATCTGGCCGTTGTGAAGATCGATGGACAGAATCTTCCGACGGTCTCCTGGGGTGATGCCACGAAATTGCAAGTCGGGGAATATGTGTTGGCGGTGGGCAATCCCTTCGGCCTGAACTCCACCGTCACCCTTGGCATCGTGAGCGCATTGGGCAGAGGCCGCATGGGCATCACTCAGTACGAAGACTTTATTCAAACAGACGCGGCGATCAATCCGGGAAATTCTGGTGGCGCCTTGGTCAATACCAAAGGCGAACTGGTGGGGATCAATACGGCAATCTTCTCTCAAACCGGCGGCTATCAGGGAGTAGGCTTCGCGGTTCCCACCAGCATGAGTAAGCCCATTTATGAAAGCTTGGTGAAGAATGGCAAGGTTGTGCGAGGGTTCCTCGGAGTCTCGATTCAGGATCTCAATCAGGATTTAGCCAAATCGTTCGGCCTCAAAGATGCGAAAGGCGCTCTGATCAGCGACGTGAAGGATGACGGCCCTGCGAGTCAAGCAGGCCTGAAGCAAGGTGATATCATCACGGCCTATCAGGGTGTGCCGGTCGAAGACGCGGTCACGCTTCAGCGTCAGGTGACCAAAACAGCGGTGGGTGCGAAGGTGACGATCCGGGTAATCCGCGAGGGCCACGAGAAGGACCTCGCTGTGACAGTCGGTGAACAGCCGGACAGCACAAAGATTGCCAAGGCTGAGACTGGCGAGGCGGACTATGCCTTTGCCGGGGTGGCAGTTCAGGATCTGGATCGGAATACAGCAAAGGAACTTGGGGTCAAGGGGAAGGGCGTCGTGGTGACAGCGGTTGAGCCGGACAGCGGCGCGGAGAAGGCCGGGGTGATGAGGGGAGATGTGATCCGTGAAATCAACCGCCAACCGATAAAGTCGGTAAAGGAGTTTGAGAAGGTTTCGTCTAGATTGAAAAAGGGCGAGAATGCCTTGATCTTGATCGACCGACGCGGCAACGCTCTGTTCCTCAGCGCGAAAATCTAGCGATCACAGTAGCGATGGGGCAGCCGAGTGGCTGCTCCATCGTGTATGTTCTGATTTTCCTGATTCAGACAAGGCCATCGCAGGATACTCAAAAAGGCCGTCCAGCAAGGCCGCAGCGAGTGAAGATCCGAGGCGTACCCGGAGGGTACGTTGAGGGTCTGAACGAAGCGAGAACGAAGCTGGCGGACTTTTTCAGTATCCTGCTAATCGAAGACGACGGTTTTTCTGCCATATACCAAGACCCGCCGCTCAACATGGCGGCGCACAGCGCGGGCCAACACAATCTCTTCCAGGTCCCGGCCCTTCCTCACTAAATCATCGACGGTATCCCGGTGGCCCACCCGCATGACGTCCTGCTCGATGATCGGACCCTCGTCCAGATCTTCCGTGGCATAGTGCGCCGTGGCTCCGATGATTTTCACTCCACGATCATAGGCCTGCCGATAGGGATTTGCGCCCATGAAGGCCGGCAAAAATGAGTGATGGATATTGATGACCGGACAGCCGACTTGTGAAAGAAAGTTGCCGCTGAGAATTTGCATGTACCGGGCCATAACGACCAGCTCGATGCGATGATCTTTCAGCAGGGAGAGCACTTGCTGCTCCTGCTGAGGTTTGGTCTCCTTGGTCACGGGACAGACGGAGAAGGGAATTTTGAACAGCTCGGCCCAGCTTGCGCAGGTCTCGTGATTGGAAATAATCACGGGGACATCGATGTGTAGCTCGTCTCGCTTGTGACGCTGGAGCAGATCCGCGAGGCAGTGGTCCTGTTTCGAGACCAGCATCGCGACCCTCGTTCGGCGGCTTGAGGGGCGGACTTCGTAACGCATTTCGAAGGTCTTCGCGACAGGAGCGAAGGCCGCAGCGATCTCATCGGACGGAATCTGCAACCCCTCGGTGGCAAACTCCATACGCATCAGAAACTCGTTTGTCTCTTCGTCCGTATGGTGCTCCGAGTCGAGAATGTTCCCGCCGAAATCGTGGATAAAACCGGAGACCCGGGCGACTATGCCCCGGCGATCTTTGCAGTGAATCAGGAGGACGACAGATTCTTTTCGCTGTGCCATCGTGAACCTATAATATTTCCGATGAGAGTAGTCTGTGAACACGCAGGGCGGCCAGGAGGAGCCCTCTACTGCGCGCGTCCAACGAGGGCTTTCTTAAGCCGCGCGTTGCGCGAGCACGGAGGGCTCTTCCTGGCCTGGCCATCCCATCCCCTGCTGGCGGTCTTTTTCAGCAGCCCGTTACGTGACGATGTGGCCGACCAGATCGTACAGCGCCGCATCGGTGATCTCGACCTTGACGATCTCCCCTGCCGAGGCTGATCCATCATTGATATAGACGACTCCGTCGATTTCAGGAGCCAGCCCTTCATGGCGCCCCTCCAGCAGCAACTCCGTCTCTTCTGAGATCCCTTCGACCAAGACTTCCATCACGGAGCCGATCAGGGCTTGGCCCTTGGCTGACGCGATTTCTTCCTGGATGGCCAGGATTTCATTCCGTCGCTCGTCCATGATCGCTCGCTCGACCTTCTCGTCGAGCCCGACGGCCGGGGTATCTTCCTCGTCTGAATATAAAAACACCGCCACCCGATCGAATTCGGCCTCTTCCACATAGCTTCTCAGTTCCTCGAACTCCTGCTCCGTCTCTCCCGGGAACCCCACGATGAAGGCCGTGCGGAAGGTGACGCCGGGAATGCGCGTCCTGATCCGGTCGACGAGAGACGCAATGGCGGCCCGATCGCCTAGCCGGTGCATCCGTTTGAGCATCCGGTCATTGATGTGCTGCAGGGGCATATCGATATACTTGGTGATCTTTTCTTCTCCGGCATAGAGATCCAGCAACTCGTCCGAGACCTGTTGTGGATAGAGATAGAAGGGCCTGATCCAGTGCAAATCCTTCACCTTGACCAGCTCGCGAAGCAGCGTGGTGAGGCCTTGGCGCAGGCCAAGATCGACGCCGTAGTTCACCGTATCCTGGGAGATGAGGTTGATTTCTTTCACGCCTTCCGAAGCGAGGCGCTTGGCTTCTGCCACGATCGATTCCACCGGGCGGCTTTTCTGTTTGCCCCTCATCAGGGGGATCGCGCAGAAGGCGCAATTGCGATTACAGCCTTCAGCGATTTTCACATAGGCGCTATGGGATTTCCCGAGACGGAGCCGCGGCGCATCCGCATCGTAGAGGTAGGGAGGCTCGCTGATCCAGAGCCGCTGCTGCCGTTTCTTCGGCGCCAGTAGATTTCGGCAGATCTCCGCAATCTTCCCGAACTCGCCTGTTCCCACCACCCCATCCAGTTCCGGTAATTGCTTGAGGAGGTCTCCCTGATACCGTTGGGCCAGACAGCCTGCGGCAATCAAGACACGGCAGGAGCCGGATTCTTTGAGCTTGCCATGGGCAATGATCGTATCGATTGATTCCTGTTTGGCCTCTTCGATGAAGCCGCACGTATTGATAATGACGACTTCAGCCTTTTTCGGATCGTCGGTCAGGGCAAACCCGTCAGTGACTAAGGTGCCTAACATGATTTCTGAGTCGACCTGGTTTTTCGAGCAACCCAGGTTGACGAAACCGATGGTGGTCTTCTTTTTGCTCGGGCGAGAGGGCGTGATTAATCGTGTAGCCATACGAAGCAGTCTACGGGACGGCTGAAAAGCCTGTCAATCAACAGGCCCTTGCAGGTTATCGGCCGATTCCCCTACAGTGAGCAGATGATTCGCACCTTTCAGGGCATCAAACCCACGGTTCCCACTTCCTGCTTTATCGAAGAGACCGGCATCGTCATCGGCGATGTCGTGCTGGGCGAGCAATGCAGCGTCTGGTTCCATGCCGTCATTCGCGGAGACGTGCACTACATCCGGATCGGCGACCGGACCAATGTGCAGGACCTCTGTATGCTGCATGTCACCCACGATACCCATCCCTTGATCATCGGCAACGAGGTGACCATCGGCCATGGGGTGATCCTCCACGGCTGCACGATCAAGGATCGCGTGCTGATCGGCATGGGTGCCATCATCATGGACGGAGCGGTGATCGGGGAAGACTCCGTCGTGGGAGCAGGGGCCTTGATCACGGAACAGACGATCGTTCCACCCAGGAGCCTGGTCCTTGGCTCCCCCGCGAAGGTCAAGCGGTCGGTGACGGTCGAAGAACTCGCGTGGATTAAGGAGTCGGCGGAGAACTACGTGAAGTACGCAAGTCAGTATATGGACAATACGTCAAAAGCGAAGCCAGGATTCAAAATCTAGTACCAGTCAGTCTCCCTCCCCAATGTGAACGAAGCAGATCGGATCTCCCACCAGCGCTGTTTGGTAGTAGCGTTTCCCCACCCGATAGGGCACTCCATGTTGGTGGCACCATTCTGCAATCCAGATGACTTCTTCTGTCGTGGTCGTGACGAGGCCGGGCCTCGCGAGCTTCCCCATGCAGCGGGCCACTAAGGCACGCACGGTGCGGCGTTCTTTATCGAACTGCACGGGGTCGAGCGTGAGGGGATTGCCTTGTCCGTAGGAGAGAGGCGACAGATTCGGGAATCGCTCAGGATCGTTCAGCACGCTGACCATCCAGAGATGATCGAAGCGGCCCTTCGCTTTGGCTGCATCAATTGCATGGAACGTGAGAGGAATTGCGCGGCAGGTACGGTTGAGCGCTGCGACCTCGGCTCTCCGGAGATTATAGGGCTCCACCGTCCGGCCCAGTTCCGCCGTTTCCATAATCAATGGGGGCAGTTCCGCCACTCCGGCGCCGACGTAGAGACTGCGGCCGTCCCGTTTTAGCTTCTTCTTCAACAGAACGGCGACCCGGCTCCCGAGACGGTTGCAGGGCCTCCGCTTCGCTCGCCAGAACTCATCGCCTCCCTCATAGCAATAGACCGGTCCCAGTGCGTCATAGTCGAGCTGGTCGTAGACTTCAGCCACGAGACGACGGGTTGCGGGGGCCAGCTTCGCGCGGCTTGTTTTCATGGTCGTGCCCCAGCGATGTGAATCGCGGTCGCGGTGACCATTGTTGCCACGTTGGAGAGAAATTCGAGATTCAGGGTGTCCATGGTATCGGTCTCACGATGGTAATGAGGATTTCTGAAATTCGCCGTATCGGTCAACATGACGGCTGGATAGCCTGCATCCCAGAAGGAGGCATGGTCGCTGCGCCTGGTATGGGGGATGGCCTCCCCTCTGCCTGGCACGATCAAGGAGAGTGTCTTGAGTCGAGCCTCTTGTTCAAGCTGCGCCACCAAAGACCTGGAGGCCTCGTTGCCTACCATCGCAAGAAAGTCTCCCTGAGTCGGCACTGAGATAGGCACGCCTGGCGGCGTCTGCTGTGTGCCCTCCTCGCTCCTGGCGAACCCCACACATTCCAAAATGATTGCGCCGGCCAATTCACGGCCTTCGCGTTTCAATCGGGCTGCAAAGGCCTGACTTCCCAGTCGATCCTGCTCTTCAAGGCAGAAGGCCACGAGCCAGATGGGCCGCGCGAGGGGCCGTGTGCGCAGACGTGCAGCCACTTCGAGGAGCACCACGAGTCCGCTCGCATTATCATCCGCGCCAGGCGAGCCCGATACGGTGTCGTAGTGGGCTCCGATCAGGAGCGGGGGCAACTCCGATCCTTGCCCTGGCCGGTCCGGATATTTAGCCGCTACCACGTTGCGATAGGTCTTGCCCCCGGCTTGTATGAGCTGGCCGCTGGTGGTCCATCCGGACTTGGCCAACTGCGTCGTCAGATAGTGCGCCGCCTTCCGTAGCGCGCGAGGACTCGTCTCAGGATGACGCTCGCCGACGAGGGTGTTGAGATGGCGTTGGATTCTGAATCGCTGGTTCACCACGACAAGAGACCGATCGGATGAACCGGCTACGAGGTGATCTCGGTCCCGATACCCTTGCGCGTGAACACTTCGAGGAGAATCGCGTGGGGTATGCGGCCGTCGATGATATGGGCCTTGCCGACGCCGCCACCGAGCGCATCCAGGCAGGCATGCACTTTGGGCAACATCCCTTCGCTGATCGTGCCCTTCTTCACCATCCGTTGTGTGTCTTTGCGCGAGACCGTCGAGAGGTGGCGTCCATTCGCATCGCGAATGCCCTTCACGTCGGTCATCATCACCAGCTTTTCCGCTCCCAGCGCTGCAGCCATCGCTCCGGCCACGAGGTCGGCATTGATGTTGTAGGTGTTTCCCTCACGGTCTGTGCCGATCGGCGCAATCACGGGAATGTAATTGTCCTGCTGGAGTTTAAGCACCAGCGTCGGGTCGATGGACTGGACTTCTCCCACCAAGCCGAAATCCACGTCCCCCTCGCCGTCATCCAGATCCTTGTCCAGGCTGGCAGCCCAGGCCTTGGCCGTGAGGGGTCGCGATAGGATGAGCCCGCCGTCTTTGCCGCTCAACCCGACCGCGAGGCCTCCATGGCGATTCAGGAGGTCGACGATTTCCATGTTGATCTTGCCGGCCAAGACCATCTCCACGATTTCCATCGTGGCATCATCCGTAACCCGCACCCCATGGCGAAATTTGGCTTCAATGCCCAAGCGCTGGAGCATCTTGTCGATCTGGGGGCCTCCTCCATGCACGATCACCGGATTGAGCCCCACGTATTTTAAGAGCACGACATCCTGGGCGAAGCGTTCTTTCAGCAGCGTATCGGTCATGGCGTGGCCGCCATATTTAATCACGATGGTCTTGCCCTTGAACGTGCGAATGTAGGGTAACGCTTCGATCAGCACGTCCGCTTTTTTGATCAGTTTGTTCATGCGTGGCTCCCGTTGCGAGAAAAGCGCGACCGGCGCGGCGAGCAAGTTCGTGCCGCGTACCCATATGGCGCCTCGATGCCGATGATTCGTTCCCGTCGCATCGCCCCACTATATATCATGGTTTGCCGTCCTTGACGGAACGTAGGGTGGTGGCGCGGCCGGCTCTCGGATGGGTCTTATCGTAGACGGCCAGGAGCTGGTCTGTTGCCAGGTGCGTGTACTTTTGTGTCGTGCTCAAGGACACATGCCCCAGCATCTCTTGAATCGATCTCAGATCGGCTCCTTCATCGAGGAGATGGGTGGCAAAGGAATGGCGCAGGGTGTGGGGACTCACGGAGCCTCCGGCCAACCGGTGCGAATAGCTGGCCACGATGCGAGCCACACTCCTGGTCGTCAACCGGCCCCCTCGCAGATTCAAAAAGACGGGAGCGGACGGCTGCCGATTGATGGCTGACGGCTTCAATGCAGCACGATAGTTGTGGATAGCCTTGAGGGCCACTTCTCCGACCGGCACGATACGTTCCTTCCGGCCTTTCCCTCGCAGATGGACCAGCCCTTCGGACAGACGGAGATCTTCGAGGTTGATCCCCACGAGTTCGCTCACGCGAGCCCCGGTCGAATAGAGCGTTTCTAATAAGGCGCAGTCCCGGAGCGAGGAGCCTGCTTGTCCGGCAGGAAAGTCCATCAGCGCTGCGGCGTCGTCCTTGGTCAAGACACGAGGCAGATGCTTGGGCTGCTTCGGCGTTCTGATGGTTTCGGCTGGGTTTAAGCCTACCAGGCTCTCTCGCTGCAGATAGCGATAGAAGCTGCGAAGGGAGGCGAGCTTCCTGGCTATCGAGGTGCTTTTTTCATGTTTGCGGTCCAGCCAATGCAGGTAGGCTCTGATGGATTCCGTCTTCACGGTAGCGGGATCGAGCTTGGGCAGTCCAGGCTGTTCCGCCTTCATGAAGGTATGAAACTGGCGGAGGTCCGAACCGTAGTTGCGCACGGTTTCATGCGACGCATGACGTTCCACTTCCAGGAAGGTCATGAAAGCTCGAATTGCGTCATCCATGCCGTCAGGTCCTCAAGCGCCCGTTGTCCGGTGAGCCGTCGTTTGCTCTCCTTGTCTCTCGTCGGGGTGGCAAGGGGAGGAAAGAGCCCGAAGTTCGTATTCATCGGCTGAAAGTGCCGGGGGTCTGCGGTCGTGATGTATGTCGTGAGGCAGCCATGCGCCGTGGTGGGTGGTGGCGTGACCAAGGGCAATCCTGCCAGACCGCGGGCGGCGTTGATGCCGGCCAGCCCTCCCATCGCGGCCGAGTCCGTATAGCCTTCGACGCCGACCAGCTGCCCTGCAAAGAAGAGGGTGCCGCGCGCCTTGAACTGGAGGGTGTTGCGCAGGAGCTGAGGTGAATTGATAAAGGTGTTGCGATGCAGGCTGCCGTAGCGGAGAAACTCCGCCTGCTCCAGGCCGGGAATCATGCGAAACACCCGCTTCTGTTCCCCGTAGGTCAGTTTGGTCTGGAACCCCACGAGGTTGTAGCAGGAGCGATGGGCGTTTTCCGTCCGGAGCTGCACCACCGCATAGGCTCGCTTCCCCGTCTTGGGATTTTCCAGGCCCACCGGTTTCAACGGACCGAACTGCATGGTCTGACGGCCCCGCTCGGCCATCACCTCGATGGGAATACAGCCTTCGAAGTAGGCGGCCTTTTCGAACTCTTTGGGTTGCACCTTCTCCGCTGCCAGCAGCGCGGCGTAGAAGGCATTGTAGGTCGCTTCATCCATGGGGCAGTTGAGATAATCGTCTCCGCCTTTGCCGTACCGGGAGGCCAGGAATGCGACGTCCATATTGACGGAGTCGGCATCCACGATCGGAGAGATGGCATCGTAAAAATATAAATGTTTCGTGTGGGTCAATTGCGCGATGGCCTGGGACAGTTTGTCGGATGTCAGAGGACCGGTCGCCAGAATACAGAGACAGTCTGTCGGGATCTCGGCGATCTCCTCGCGCAGAATGCGAATGTTCGGGTGGCTTTCGAGCGCCTGGGTAATCTTGAGTGAGAACAGGTCGCGATCGACGGCCAGGGCCGATCCGGCCGGCACCCGCACTTCGTCTGCCACCTTGATAATGAGCGAGTTGAGCCGGCGCATCTCTTCTTTCAAGATGCCGGGCGCATTCAACGGATCTGTCGAGCCGAGCGAATTGGAACAAACCAGCTCGGCTAAGCCGCCGGTCTTGTGCGCTTGTGTCGTTTCCTTGGGGCGCATTTCATAGAGCGTGACTTTCGCGCCACGATTGGCGGCCTGCCATGCTGCTTCAGATCCGGCCAGACCGCCTCCGATAATGACAATGTCGTCGCGCATGCGAGTGGAACTCCGTGGGAAAAAGGTGAGAGACGGGCATTGTAGGAACCGTGTTTTAGCGATGTCAAGGCGACGCCGCGATGAGAGTGGCCCGGCGGCGCCAGTAAGGAAGCGGGTGCGTGCTGATCGGATCGCCCGTGACGCGATCGTTCCCGGTTGATCCGATTTATGACCCCATGCTAGACTTCAAACTCTGTGGGCGATTAGCTCAGGGGTAGAGCGCTTCCTTCACACGGAAGAGGCCACTGGTTCGATACCAGTATCGCCCACCACTTCCCCATCCCCGACCCCCAACTCACGGTTTTCATAAGGGTTGTTGGCGCCGTGCTCATCCTGGACAGAACCAGGGTGGTCGGCTACACTTTATTGTGTTGCGCCATCGTGTGTTGTGAACCCTACCGGACAAGTGAGGTTAACTATGCGGACAACAGCATGGGCCGTAGGAATGCTCTTCCTGGTCACTGCGGCCGGTTGCGCCGAAAACCGCCAGCAGCAAGCGTTGGCCGACGCGGAGGGGGGCTATACCGCTCCTGCCAGCATTTATAGTGTCATGGACCCTACAGCCTTGGTCTATACCGATGTGGCGGCTGGAGCTGCTCCGAGCGATAACCCCTGGCGCTGGACCGGCTTTGCCTTGCACCCAGCCGGAGTGGCATTGGATTACGCGATCAACAGACCGATTTACTCGCTCACCAGCCGGCTGCCCTATCTCTTCGGGTACACATCCGAAGATGCCATGCTGGATGCGCAGCGTCGATAAGATTTAGAACAAGACGGTTTTCCGATTCCACGCCCGCTTCTCCCTGGAGGGGCGGGCGTGGTCGTTTGTCGGTTGGTAAAGGCTTTCACGTTTCGTGTATGCTTCCTGGCGTGAGTCGAACCCCCTGTGATACGAGAGCGTCTGGTGCTGCGCCCCTTCGGCTGTGGCTGGTCTGTGGGTTGGGGCTAAGCCTCTTGCTGAGCGCCTGCGAAACGGCAGCTCCCAAACCGAACCTCCCACCATCGGAAAGCGATCTCATTCTTCTGAAGTCCGCAACTATCTGTGCGGCTAAGTCAGACTTTCTCAAGACCCATCCTGTTTCTGCTCTCAAGACGCAAGCCTGGGGCTCAGGCCAGGAGTTGATGCTGCCTGCCGACCAAAGCTCCTCCCATGGTGATGAATCTTATTTCTTCGATGAAGATGGGCTGTTGGTCGGAGCCCTCTTTACCTTTTCGTCCGGCCTCGACCTGGAGCCCTACCCGGTCCTCCGCCACACCTTGACGTTGCTGAATCCTTCATTGGAATTTTATCTCAACGTGGCGAATCTGTCTTCCAAGACGAGCATGGCGTCGAGTGTCCTCTATGAAACGGGCGATGAGAAATCCACGACGCAATATTTGGTCCTTGGCACAAGCGAGCAGTCGGCATTGCTCCAGGCCTCGATCACGATCGACCCCTACGCGCGGTTGTTCTCACCCTATCGACGCGAATTTTTAGAACGGTTGCGCCGTCCAAGCAGCCAGAAGCCCGGGCAACAGCTCGACAGCCAAGGCGCGGAGGACAAGGAACCGTTCCTGTCGCTCCAGCAATTTGCGCGCGGACAAACCGCGCAGCTGTCCTACTGCGGGCCTCAGAGCTACGATATCGCAGCCGCTGCCTATCAGAAAGCGATTGCGAGCGGCTTTACAAGTAAGGTGTGGCAGGCAGAGGTACACCACAAGCTGGGTCTGGCATGGGAAGGGAAGGGGCAGCACGAGAAGGCCAAGGGGGAGCTGCTGCAGTCGCTGGCCATCAGGCCCAACACTCCGGAAATTCTGAACAACCTCGGCACGGTTTACGGCAAGCTGGGAGAGAAGGCGAACGCGCTGGCCTCCTTCGAGAAGGCCGTCATCCTTCGGCCTAACTACGCCATCGCCCGCTACAACCTGGCTGAAGCTATCGAATCCACGAATCCCAGGCGCGCCATCCTGGAATATGAGACCTATCTCGCCTTGGTCGAAGGTATCCCAGAGGAAGCCAGTCGGATCGCTCTCGTTAAACAGCGAGTGAAGGCGCTCAAGCAGTAGCAGGGTGGCCCGATGAGTCCCCTACGCTCGCGCAACGCGCGGCTTGAGAAAGCCCTCGTTGGACGTGCGCAGTGGGGGACTCATCTGGGCCATCTAAGGGAGAGAGTTCACGGGCAAGTTCGAAAGGACCATTGCGAGCTATTCATTGCGGCCTTGCCTGCGGAACGGCGCGTTTTGGCGCGCCGGGACAGCCTGACGATTATCGTCGGCTCTTCTCTTCTTGTTCTTCGAGCGTCTTGCAGTCGATACAGAGGGTGGTGACGGGACGGG
>CAYHQK010000004.1:37800-48822 GCA_964358535.1 uncultured Nitrospira sp.
TCTTCTTGTTCTTCGAGCGTCTTGCAGTCGATACAGAGGGTGGTGACGGGACGGGCTTTGAGTCGCGGATAGGGAATCTCTTCTTCGCAGCGTTCGCAGATGCCGTAGATATTCTGATCCATTCGAGCCAGTGCTTCGTCGATCTTCTTGACCAGCCGCTGCTCGCGTTCGCGAATCCTCATCGAGAAGTGCTGTTCGGCCTCCGCCGACGCCTGATCGCTGACATCAGGGAAGGTCTCCTGACTATTTGAACTGGTCAGGCCCTCGACGACTTCATTGAGAATGGTCCGGCGCTGCTGCTCAAGGTCGCGACGAATCG
Organism: uncultured Nitrospira sp.; assembly: GCA_964358535.1. GTDB lineage: Bacteria > Nitrospirota > Nitrospiria > Nitrospirales > Nitrospiraceae > Palsa-1315. The sequence goes on from CAYHQK010000004.1 coordinate 38,120, forward strand.
CGTCGTACTTTCCTTCGGTGGCTACGGCTTTGAGCTGACGTTTGCTCGCGGCAGCGCGTGTCGCTGCGGGAGCGGATGCAATGCGTTTGGCGGACGGACTTGCCTTCATGCCGCAATCTGCCTGAGGAGTAAAATCGTCCTAAGCGAGCGGACTATAACAGGGGTCTGGAGGGGGGTCAATGGGAGGCGTATGGCCGTCAATTTTGTCCAGCCGACTCTAGAGGTCTCGCCGACCTTCAATCGACTTGAGCAGCGTCACGTCGTCGGCATATTCGATGTCCATCCCGACCGGAATGCCATAGGCGATACGGGAGACCCGTGCGCCAAGGGGTTTCAGCTGGTTGGTTAAATAGATGGCGGTCGCCTCGCCCTCGATCGTCGGACTCGTCGCGAGGATCACTTCCTGAATCCCCCCGAGCTTCACCCGATCGACCAATTCCTCGGCCCTGATATCTGACGGTCCGACGCCGTCCAGCGGAGATAAGGCGCCGAGCAACACATGGTATAGGCCGCGGTAGGCGCCGGCCCGTTCGATGGCATAGGTCGTACTCGGTTCCTCCACCACGAGGATTCTCGTCTGGTCCCGCTTGGGGTCGAGGCAAAACTCGCAGAGCTCCCCCTCGGCAATGTTCCGGCATTGGCGGCAAAAAGAGAGCCCGTCCTTCACGGCGCGAATGGCGTCGGCCAAGCGGAGCGCCTCTTCGCGCTCGGTTTTCAAGACGTGAAAGGCCAATCGCTGCGCCGTCTTTTGTCCGATGCCGGGGAGACGGACCAATTCGCGCACCAACCGCGCGAGGAGTCCCTGCTGATCAACTGCCATAATGTAATCGTCCGCTAGAATAATCCGGGGACATTCATCCCGCCGGTCACTGCCTTCATCTCATTCGCCATCATCTCGCGCGCCTTCTGGAGGGCGTCGTTCGATGCCGCCAGGACCAGGTCCTGCACCATCTCTACGTCGCCGCTTTTCACGACTTCGGGATCGATCACGATGCCGAGCAGCTGCATCGCCCCATTGGCCGTGACCGTCACGCTACCACCGCCGGCCGTTCCGGTGACGGTTTTCACCGAAGCCTGTTCCTGCACCTTTGCCATTTGCGCCTGCATCGCCTGCGCCTGCTTCAGAATATTCCCCATATTCGCTAACGGATTTTTCATTCTTCGATCTCCTTCTGGCTCGATACCGGTCTGACCTCTGCGAGCTCTGCGCCGAACATCTCCAGCGCCTGCTTGACGACCGGATGCGCCCGCGCTTGCTCGAAGAGCACCTGTTTTTGTTCTTTTTCTTTTGACACCCTGAGCTCTGCCATCGTGCGCCCCGGGGGGTCCGCCTCGGTCAATTCAACAACCCGCAGCCGAACGGTCTGTCCGCTCAGTCGTTCACACATCGAGGTGAGCACCGCGATATTGTCGGGCTTTTCAATCATGCTCCGGGCCACCGTCGCTTGCTTGGAAAATCCAATCGTCACGACATGGCCGTCCACGCCGACGAGCCGCCCCATTTCCAGGAAGGGGGCGATATTGGGAAAGGCCCCGGTCACTTCTTCTTGAAGTTGCTCCCAATTGAGCGTGACGGCGGGACGGCCTGCTTCACTCGGTGGAGCCGGGACAGATCTTGTCGCGGTCCCCTCACTGCTGGCGCTGGGAGGCCGGACAGGTGGAGGAGTCGGGAGGGGGCTCCGTGCTGGCGCCGCAGTTGTGAGAACCGGAGGTCTTGCCGGCATTGGCGCGGCTGGAACGGAAGCAATCGATTGTGGAGGCCGTGGCGCCGATGGGGGGGCCGGACTGTCTGAGCGAACGGGCGGCGCCGGTTTTTCTGTGCGCGCGGGCGCCTGCAAGGGTGGGCGTGGTGCCTGGGCCGGCGGCATTGCTTGGGCGGGCTTTTCGTTCGCGCGACGCAGCAACCGCGTGGCACGTACCGCCGCCGTTTCAAGTACGAATCGGGGATGGGCGCTGAGCCGGAGCGAATCCTCTGCCTGTGTGAAAATCGCAAACAGTTCTTGAAGCTGCTCCGGTGAGAATGCTTTGGCATCAGCCGCCATTTGCGCAAGGTCTTCCGCGGCGGCTTCGATCAAGCCCTGCTGTTCTTGCGGCGAAGGCACGACCGACACCACCAGCATGTTGCGCAGATACTCAACGACTTCCGCACAGTAGGCGCGGAGATCGTGTCCTTGGTCCAGCAGTTGGGCCAGCACGCGCAGCGCCGCGGCGCTCTCCTGCGTGGTAATGGCTTGAATCATGGCGCGAACCAATTCTTGCGGAACCGCCCCCAGCAATGCTTCCAGGTCTGTATGCACGATCGTTTTGCCGCCGAAGGCCACTGCCTGGTCGAGCAGGCTGAGCCCGTCGCGCATGCTGCCCTCGCTGGCCCGGGCGAGCGCCATCAGGCTCCGTTCCTCGATCACGATCTGGTCCTGATTGGCCACATGGCGCAGCCGCTCGACGATCTCGGTTCGCGCAATGCGTCGGAAGTTGTAATGCTGACAGCGGGACAGGATCGTCGCCGGAATCTTGTGAATCTCGGTGGTGGCGAAAATAAACACCACGTGCGGGGGCGGTTCCTCCAGGGTCTTCAGTAGCGCGTTGAAGGCCGAGTTCGACAACATGTGGACTTCGTCGATGATGTAGACCCGGTACTTCCCGCGAAACGCGGCGAACTTGACGTTCTCGCGGATCTCGCGCACATCGTCTACGCTCGTGTTGGACGCGCCATCGATCTCCATGACGTCGACGGAGGTGCCTTGCGCAATTTCGAGGCAGTTGGAGCAGGTGCCGCAGGGTGTGCCGGTATGCCCCTGCTCGCAATTGAGCGCTTTGGCGAGAATCCTCGCGACCGTGGTCTTGCCCACGCCGCGGCTCCCGGAAAAGAGATAGGCTTGGGCGATTCGCTTCGTGGTGATGGAATTGACCAGCGTTTGCACGACGTGCGGCTGGCCGATCACGTCATCAAACGTGCCGGGCCGGTATTTTCTGGCGGAGACTTGGTAATCCATAAGACGGTAGATGTGAAACGTTGAGAGGCATGACTCCGAGAGTCCGTATCGTCTTAGGCCTCACGCCTCACGGAATAAAACTAAGTGGGGCCAGGTGATCCTGCGGCACACAGAACTGCCCGCTTACCGTTGCTTCCTTCCGGACCTGGCGGGGTTCACAGGGTTCTGTTGCACAGGGCCCAGCCCCGTACCCGAAGTAAAAAGTAAAAAGGAAAAAGCAGAAGGTGCGTAGGGCGGAAACTTCTGCCTTTTAACTTTTGCCGCATCGTATTTTGGCGGAGAGGGTGGGATTTGAACCCACGGTCCCATTGCTGGGACGCATGCTTTCCAAGCATGTCGATTCGACCACTCTCGCACCTCTCCGCACCGATTTTTGCGAAGGGGCATCTTAGCACGCGGTCTGGTGAGCGGCAAGGTGACAACCAGCGCAAATCGCCATGTCATTGACCCTCCCCGGTCCCCTTCCTATACTGCAAGGAATTCACGGGGAGATATGCAGATGAGAATTTTTATCGGCGGGCTGGGTGTCCTGGCTGTCCTTTTGCTGGCCATCCTCCTCGCGTTGCCCTTTCTCGTCGACCTGAACCAGTATCAAGACCGGTACAAGCCGCTGATCGAAGAGGCGCTCAACCGCAAGATGGTTCTCCAGGACGTCCGGTTGACCATCTGGCCACGGCTGGGTGTTCGTGTGGCAGGGGTCACGGTGCAGGAGGATCCCGCTTTTGGCGCCGGTCCCTTTGCGTCGTTCACTTCGCTCGACGTGGGCGTGAAACTGCTGCCGCTCCTGAGCCGGAAGGTCGAAGTTGAAGAGGTGACGCTGCGCGACCCGCTCATCGCCGTCATCAAGAACCGCAAGGGCGAGATGAATCTGTCGACAATCGGGACGAGCACCCCCGCAGCCTCCTCCCCTGGGCGGCCAGAGACCCCGTCTCAACCAGCTGCCAACCCGTTGCAAGTGCTGGCCCTTCTGGCGGTGGATCGTTTCTCTATTACAGGGGGCGCCATTACCTATCGCGATGATTCCACGCCTGAACCGCTGGAATATAGGGTCAACGACCTTGAGCTGTTGCTCAGATCTGTACATCTGGGCGAGACCCCCACCCTGCATCTTGCCGCGACCCTGCAGCCCTACAATATCCCGGTGAAGTTGGACGGCTCGGCCGGCCCGCTCACCGAGACGTTCGATCTGAAGCAGTTCATGTTCGACTTCGGTCTGGGCAAGATGGCGATGGTCGTGAAGGGCAGCCTGGTTGGCGGGAACCTCGCCGCCACATTGACAGCTCCCTTGATCAAGAGTTCCGACCTGCCGATTGCGCTCCCCCTTACGAAGCCGATCCAGATCAAGGATTTTCATGCCACGGTGAAAGCCCAATATCCGTTGCCGCCCGGAGGATCAGTCGAGCAACTCGTCGATATCCATGATCTCGGGTTCGCGGTGGCCATGGGCCAATCCCTGCTGACGGTACAGGGCCACGGAGCCGGTGGTCGTCTGACCATTACGGCCACGGCGCCCTCGATCAATACGGCGGATCTCCCGATCGAGCTGTCCCTGAAGAAGCCCATCGAAATTAAAGCGCTGCAACTCTCCGCTGAGCTCAAGGGGCAAGACGTTCGCGTCAACAACCTGTCGCTGCAGCTTTTCGGTGGCACGATCAAGGCGATTGGAGGGGTGACGGCGGGAAGTCTTGCTCCCCCTTTCCACGGGAAAGTCACTGTGGAAGGGTTGCAGCTTGGCCCGGCGCTCGATGCGCTCGGTTCCTCACAAATCTCTGCCAGCGGAACTGCCGGGCTTGAACTCGCCGTCAGCGGCCGGGGCTTTTCAATGTCGGACCTGACGAAGGCGTTGGAGGCGACCGGCCATATTGGCGTGAGTCAGGGGAAAATCGAAGGCGTGAATCTGATTCAGGAGGTAGTGGCGCGCCTCAACGTTCCAGGTCTCACATTGGACAATCTGAAAGCGACGGTCTTCTCGACGGCCGAAACGGACCTGGCCGTCAGGGACGGCATCGTGAACATCCAGCGGCTCCTGATGGACAGCCATGATTTTCAAGCCACGGGAGGGGGAACTATCGGGTTCGACCAATCGCTCAATCTTAAGCTCGCGCTCAATCTCTCGCCCTCCTTGAGTCGGAAAATCGCGGGAGCCCTGCCGGCTATACGATTGGCCTTTGCCGGAGGTCGCTTGAATGTGCCAGTGACGATTACCGGCACGACCCAAGCCCCCTCCTATGGTGTGGACCTGCATGTACTCACAGGCAGAGTTCAGGGACAGGTGAAGGAACAGCTCAAGGGGGTCATGGGCGATCTATTGGGCGGATCGTCGAAACCCCAAGACTTAAAACAGAAGGGGCAGGATTTCTTGAAAGGGTTATTAGGAGATAGGAATTAGAAACATGTCGCCTTCTGTTGTCTCTTTAGCAATTCGCTACAGCCTGCAAGTATTCTGATCGACAGCCCCTGCAAGGCGATCCCCGGGAACCGTGGCCAGAATCTTATAATGGCCCAGTCCCAGCTCCTTTCCGAATGCCTCGCCGACGAGGACATCCTGCACATGTTGATGGTCCCATGAACGGAAGGAGGACTTGCCGACCTTCAATCCGTCAAACTCATGTCCTTCCAGCGCCTTGATCAGCCCGGCTGTGTCGGTCGAACCGGCCCGCTGCATCGCCTCAAGAATTTGTATCGCCGCGGCGTAGCCGAGGTAGCACCGTGACGTGGGCGTATGGTTGTACTTATCGATCACGCCCTGGATGAACAGCCGTGAGCCCTCGGTGTTGATCTTGGGATCCCAGATCAGACCCCAAATTCCCGCATTATTGGCATAGCCCAATGGGCGACCGATCTGCTCGCCGGCGATCATGCCGCCCACGCCGATCTTCTCCTTGGCCAGCTCCAGCTTCGTATAGGCTTTCAGCGCATGGACGAGATCCCATCCATACAGGTTGAGAATGATGGCCGTGGGATTCTTCGCCTTCGCCTCGGTGAAGGCTGGCGTAAAATCCGTCGAGCCGAATGGCGTGACTGTCTCCCCGACGAAATCGACGCCTTGGGACTGGCCTGCCTCCAGCATTGCCTGGGCCGATGCCTTGCCATCGGGGGTGGCAGCCGTAATCATGTGCCAGCGAGTCCCGTAGGCCTTCGCAAGGTGTGGCGCGACAGCCTGAGCCATCATCCGGGCATTGGGCATGAACACGAACGTTTGCGCATTGCAGGCTGCGCCTGTCAGCTCGGGGAGATGTGCGCCTGTCACCATGAACAGCTTGTTTTCCCGTTGCGCCAGCGCACTCACGGCGAGGGCGCAGTCCCCGTTGAAGGTGCCCATCAGGACGTCGACCCGATCTTCTTTGATAAACTTCGTCGCCGCCTTCACGGCGGTCTCAGGATTCGATGCATCGTCCGCTTCGAGGATCGCAATCGGGCGTCCCAGTACGCCGCCACGCTTGTTATAGAGATCGATGGCGACGTTGGCTCCGTGCACATCATGAATCGACGAGGTCTTGTAGGGACTCGATAAGGGGTCAATGATGCCGACCTTGATCGGTTCGCCCGCTGCCGCCATGCGAGGCCCGCCCGTCAGTCCCAGCACCTGGTCGATCAGATTACCGCAGACCAGAGCTCCACTGGTCGCAGCTGTCAGTTGGAGGAATCGTCTGCGTGAATAGTCGGTCATGAGAGTCCCCCGTTATCTTTAATCCAGCGAAGTAGCCAGTCGTGCCGAGCAGGTCGTGGCATTGGAGAGGAGAATCGCAGACGGGAATGCGTCCATCCTGTTGTCTCCGAGCCGGCTTTCGACCGGCTCAGGTCAGAATACGCGCCTTACAGGGAACTGTCAATTAACTGAACTGATCCCACGTATCGCATTGTTTGATGGACCAGAACACCGCTTCTTTGAGTTTTTTTAGCGGTACGTTTTCCGGGTCGCGCATGGCTTGGAGCTTCTTGTCGAGATCGTAGAGCGGCTGAATCGATCGTTTGTCAGGAATTTTCCCCAAGGCCCAGGCGACTTCCGTGAGCACGGACCAGTCTGTCTTGGGATCCTTGAGCTTCGTCAGTAGCGGCAGCACGACTGAGGCGTCTCCATGCAGTCCGCCGAGTTGGCCCAACCCTTTGGCTGCTGCGGCCTGCACCTCGAGATCCTGGGACGTCGTCATGATCTCAATCAGCAGCGGAATGCCCTCCCTCCCGAGATTGCCCATCGCAGACAAGGCCTGTTTCGCCAAGTCTCTATCTTGGAGCGCTTGTTTCAGCCTCGGCAGGGCTTCATCTGCCTGCATTTCGCCGAGCAACGAAAAGATTTTGATTTTGCGAGCCTGGGTGGTTCCGGCAGAATCCAGCAGCTTCAATAGCCGCTCCGGCTGGCCCCACTCCGCCGTCAACAGCAGCGGAAACTCGTACTTCTCCAGCTCCTCTTGTAGTTTCCCTATCGCATAGGTCCCTGGCTCCCCGGCCTTCGCGGCTTGGGCTGCCACGACCGCATCGTCAAAGTCGGTGCGCACCTCCCGCTGCCATCTAATCTTTAGCTCCCCCAAGAGATAGGTCAGCTGACAGGCGGGCCCTTTCCAGAGGCGCGACGGAGCATCGGGCAGATCTGCGTCGCCGCCGGCCACAGTGGTCCCTTCCCAGGTCTTCCGCTGCTCGCACTTCACCTTGAAGACCGCGTCGTGGGGTTTCGTGCGATTCTGAACCATTGTATAGCCCAACTCGCCCAGCCGCCGTGAGATGATTTCGGCAATCGGTCCCGCATCGATTGCTCCCTTATCGGTGAGGGCAATAGCCTCGACCAGGACCGTCTGGACCTTGGCGAGTTGCGCCTTCTGATCGATCGTAAAATAATCGCGGTAGGCCCAGGAGGGAGTCGGTAGCAGAACCAGCAGGCAGGCCATAGAAAAGAGAAACGCTCGCATCATGCACCTCCTTACGGAACAGGGCCTCAGGGGAAGCCATTGAATGCAGCGGAGGAGAGGGAGCCTCATGCTGTTCCCGCTCGTTCCCACGACTCACTTTCTCATTTCGTGTCACGCCTGCAGGGTTTGAGGCGATGGAGCAGCCTCGCCGGTATTATACCCCCCATAAGATGAGGGTGCTACCAATCACTGACTTAGGACAGGGAGTCGTGCGTAGTTGGCCTGATGGGGCTCGATAGAAAGCCTGCTAAACTCAATTGTTTTCCGCTCCTGGGTTGACGGAGGGCCAGCTCGCCACGCGCGCGCTCCCCCAGGAGTATGGGTTGACAGTAGGAGGCGTCCAACGGTACAAAAGACGAACGCTATTGAGTTATTTCGCTTGTTTGCTCATCATGCTGGAGGCGACTTCAGCATAACCCCACCATGCGAGCGTGGCGAAACTGGCAGACGCGCGAGACTTAGGATCTCGTGGGTAACCGTGGGGGTTCAAGTCCCTCCGCTCGCACCAAACCACGGACGGCTGCGACGGCGCAGTGGCACCTGGCAGGCTTCTTACAAGATAAGGGTAGTACCAGCTATGAAAATGGAAGTGACTGAATTAGGACCGATGAAACGCGCCCTCAAGATTGAGGTGCCAGCCGACGAGGTCACGCAACGGTTTGCCCGTGCGTACGTTGAGTTGAACCGCCAGGTCAATATCCCGGGGTTTCGCCCAGGCAAGGCTCCCCTGGCCTTGCTGGAAAAGCGCTATTCCAAATCCGTGGAAGAGGACGTGATCCGAAACCTCGTGCCGGACTACTATGATAAGGCCGTTCGCCAAGCGGGGATTGTGCCGGTTCTCGTCGAAATTCCCCCGCTGGAACGAGTCAAGATCAAGAAGGACGAGCCCTTCACTTTTACCGCGACCGTCGAGATCAAGCCGACCATCGAGTTGCGGGATTATAAGGCGCCGAGCCCCATCTCTCTCAAGCCGGACAAGCGCACCGTGACCGAGGAGCAGCTGGCCCGTGGGCTCGAAGTGTTGCGCGAACAGCAAGCCCGTTTGGAAGCGGCACCGGCCGGCCACGTCATCGTGGAGGGGGACTATATCGTGCTGGACGTGCAGGGCACCCTCGACGGGGCGCCGCTGGACGGAACGAAGAAGGATGGGCAGCTCCATAAGGTCGGATCGAACGCGTCCGTGCTGGGTGTGCAGATCGATTCGCAGGTCATAGGCAAGAAAGAGGGCGACGTAGTCGAGATTCCCCAGCCCTATCCAGCCAGCCATCCCGATCCTCGTGTCGCAGGGAAAACGGTGGTGTTCAACGTGACGTTGAAGGCCGTCAAAGAAAAGAAGCTGCCGGTGTTGGACGATGAGTTCGCCAAAGACTGCGGCCCCTATACCTCGCTCCAGGAAATCAAAGACAAGTTGCAGGGCGGGATGGAGCAGGCCTTGAAGCGAGAGATCGAAGATACCTACAAGGATACGATCATCAAGCGGCTGGTGGAGACCCACCACTTCGATCTTCCGGAAACCCTGGTGGAGCGCGAGCTGGAGGCCATCATTCGCCAGCATGTGCAGCAACAGCAGCAGAAGAGCGGCAGCGAAGACGCGCTGAGCATGGAAGCGCTCACGGCTCTTCGTCAGGAACACCGCGACGAAGCCGCACGCCGCGTGAAGCTCGGCCTTATCCTGGAAGCGATTGCCGAGAAAGAAGGGCTGACGGTGACGCAGGACGATCTTAACGCCGAAGTCATGCGGTTGGCGTCGGAGCTCAAGATGCCGGCTGCCGATCTCGTGAAGATGATCAAGTCGGGTGGGCAAGATTCCATCGATGAGTTGCGCGCCAGGATTCTGGCGGACAAGGCCTTGGATTTCGTGTATCGCAATGCGGTGATTCAGGGATAAGAACCGAACGGTGCCGGTTCTCTGGCACCTCGGCTTCAACAGGCTGTAAGCGGAAAGGAACGACGTGCATGCTGGTTCCCATTGTTATTGAAACGACGAACCGAGGCGAACGGGCCTACGACATCTATTCCCGGCTCTTAAAAGACCGGATCATTTTCCTCGGTGCGCCAATCGACGACGTGTTCGCTAACCTGATCATTGCCCAGCTCTTGTTCCTCGAAGCGGAAGATCCTGAGAAAGACATCAATCTCTACGTCAACTCGCCAGGAGGAAGCGTCACGGCAGGTCTGGGTATTTACGACACGATGCAATATGTAAAGCCCCCGATCAACACCATCTGTCTGGGCCAGGCCGCCAGCATGGGAGCCTTCTTGCTCGCCGCCGGCACCAAGGGCAAGCGATTCGCCTTGCCGAATGCCAGGATCATGATTCACCAGCCCATGGGCGGTTTCCAGGGGCAGGCCACGGAAATCGACATTCATGCCAGAGAGATTTTGAAAATCCGCGAGCGGCTCAACGAGATCATGGCTAAACATACCGGCCAGCCGTTGGAGAAGATTGCGCAGGATACCGAGCGAGACTACTTCCTGTCGGCGGAAGAGGCCAAGCAGTATGGTCTCATCGACGAAGTCATCACGAGGCCTCCGAAGCTCATCAAGGCCGTCAGTGGCGATGCAGGGAAAGACGCGGCGAAAGACAAGTAACAGGGGGACGTATGGCTAAGCCGGATAAGATGGATCGACATCTCCGCTGCTCGTTCTGCGGAAAGAGCCGCGACGAAGTCCGCAAATTGATTGCCGGGCCTACCGTCTACATCTGTGACGAATGCGTCAACCTCTGCAACGACATCATTGCCGAGGATTGGGAAGAAGCCAAAGAAGAGATTTCGTCGAAACTCAAAAAGCCGGTGGAAATCAA
>CAYHQK010000005.1:0-38696 GCA_964358535.1 uncultured Nitrospira sp.
CGTGTTACTGCCTTGAAAGGGCAATGTCCTAGGCCAGGCTAGACGATGGGGACGAGAGACGGTGCGTAAAACGAGCTGAATTCTTACCACACTTCAGACTCATGTGTCACTAGAGGAAGCGGGACGCGCCCAGGCGGCCGGTCGCGTTTCCTACTCGAATTCGGTAGGATACAGGCTCGCACGAATATTGGCGCCTCGCCTGGCAGGCGCCCAAGGAGCAGGACTCATGACACGACCACGATTCGCGACGTACAGATCGGTGCTCCTCGTTGCGGCCTGTCTAATCGTGGCGAGCTGTGCCCACGAGACCCACCAAACCCGCGAAACCTACCAGGAACGGGCGAAACTGATTAAGGACCATGCCGACTCATTCTATGGCAACCTGAAAACGAACCAAGTGGAGGCCGCGATCCGGGACAACCGGAAGATTGAAGCGATGGCCAGCCAGATGGGAGACACAGTCAGGAAACGGACCGGCCAGCCAGCCACCCCAACGGTCGAGCAGGAGCTGGCCCTGCTGAACACCGCCAACGCAACCGCAGCCACCAACTGGCTTGCGCTGGGCCAGTACTACACCATCAAACGCCAGTACCCTCAAGCCCGCGCCATCTATCGCCGCCTGATCGACAGCTATACCAACTCCACAGACCGACCCTATCGCGAACAGGCCCTGCGCGCCTTAAAAGATTTGGACAGTCGCCATCCACCCACTACGACAACGGCAAACCCATGAACCACACACAGATCCTGCGCCAACCCCTTCGACTCCTGCTCAGCGGGCTTCTCTTGCTCAGCTGGGGCTGTGTCCACCGGATTCATGTGACGCCGGCGCCGCCAGCCGTTTCGCCTGCCCCCATCACTCGATCACTGCAAGTCGTCGTGCCCTTCCTCGCAGTGGAAGGAGCCGACCGTATGCCAGGCATCGCCTTGTTCGAGTGGCCAGCGCAGGATCTTCGCTCCGCCGTGATCGGCTACATCCAGTCGCGCCAGACCTTTGCCTCGGCAAGCGACAAACCGGCAGACCTCACCATGACCGTCAAAGCCTGGCTGAGGCTGCGAGCAGGCGACCGCTATCAGTACAGGCTGCGCCTGGAAACAACCATTAGCCCATCAAAAACACCGCAGGCCGGGGTCTCTGCGCTAAAAAAAGATGCAGCAGAGTCAAATATCCGGTGGAGCACTGATTCTGACCAGTCTCTCATTGCGGAAATGGCCCAGGCCCTGCCGGACAATCTGCCGACAAAGATCCTAGAATCAGCCATTGGCCCTTCGGAGAAGCCGCCGATCAAGTCCTATCTGGTAGAAAAAAAAGCGGTGGGGTCGGAGGTCCGATGGAGCACGGCCTCCGATCAAACCCCCATTGCAGAAGCGGTCCAGGCAGCGCTGGACGATCTCCTCACGCAGATCGAAGCCGATCGCCTCTTGTATTGAGGAAATTGAACTGAAGACGGGAGGATCGCAGGATGCTCGAACAGTTCGTTCTCTTTGTACGTCTTTCGTAAAGCGGCGTTGGGCTCTCGCGACAAAACCGGCTACGGCATGTTCGCGAAATACGCTTCACGATTCACGGGCGTTGAGACCGTCGGTCGAAAAGACGCATCACGAGACAGCCTGCTGCCAGACCTGCCACAAACATCGCACTGACCAACCAGCCGGAAGAAACGCCCGCTTGCCTCGTTTCACGACGACGGAGCTCCCGACTGAGATTCGGCATATGGGACTCGCCCCCAAGCCACTCATCCTCTGCCGAGCGAGGCACGTCTCTGTTGACGCGAATCGTCCTTCTTCGTTCACTCATCTAGTCCTGCGCTCGTGCAATCCCATAGGCACCGACTCGCGCTGCTTATACAGATCGAAAACCCGCTTTATGCCGTACCGGAACCGGTGAAGTTGGCCCAGGCCTCATCCGCCTGCGCAACGGAAGCCTGCCTGTACTCCTTGCAATCGACGCGCAGCGCGCAATTACCGAACGAAGCGTTCGCCGAGTCACAGTGATGCGGCCGCTCGGCATTGGCATGCTGATTGGGCCGGAAGTCCTGACAAGACACGCACATCCTCGCGACAGCAATCTCTCCCTGCGTTTGGAGGCTGTGAATCACCTTCACCAGGGATGTGAGGAGCACCACTTGCTCCGGCGAGGAAAGGGTCGCCGTTGCCGCCCCCAGCCGATCTGGCGCGTCGGGAGAGGGGGTGCAGGACCGATTCCCCTTGGCCGTCAATTGCGCCAGCACAACCCGTCCATCGCTCAAGTCTCGACGCCGGCGAACCAACTGTTTCTCTTCAAGCGTCGCAATGACCTCCGACGCAGTCGGAAGCCTGACAGCCAACTCATTCGCCACGGTGGAGACTCGCGCTCGCTGCCCCGGCTTGGTGCGAAGCAATGTGAGGACCTGCCGCTGTAACGGGCCAAGACCGGCGCGGCCTTCGCGACGCCACGTCCGGCTCTTCATCGCCAGCCCGACTTTCTCCAGGCCGGACACCAACTGCGCGATCAGGGCAGCTGCCTCCTGTCGGCTGGGCAACATAGATGTGGTCTTCTTGCGATTGCTCACTCGGAATTTAGCCATCAGCACACCTCCAGAAATACCAATATTTCGCGAGTCTATGGTGCGGGCTCTATCCGAGTCAAGCGGCCAGGGCCGCGCCATTGCGCGCCAATCGCCAATCGTGACAGCCCTACTGGCGGCTATGAGACGCCCTGAGGCGAGTCCGACGAAGCACTTTAGCTTTCAAGCCAGATAGTCTATATTCAGACAGGCCGCAGAATGGATTCACCTTGAAACTGACTCCCTTTCCAGAAACGGGAAGAATACGACCTTCGCGAATTGACGATCTGACTCGGCTGCTCCAACAACCGACCGATCGGGAACTTCGTCCCTGCCCAAACTGCAACCTCGCTTGCAGATGTCACGCTCGCTCAACGAGCTGTTGCTGCGGCTATTCCTCCCATTGTCCTGACGCGCCAGGCTTTCTCTCCTCCGAGCCGGCCGAGCACCCGATTGAGCCGCACATGATGCCTCTGGTCTATGCCCTGACCAGCTTGCGGCTTGTGCCGCCCTGTTGGTCCTGTGAAGGACATCTCCGGCCCATCGGTGGACTCACGCGCCTGCCGCAGATATGGTTTTATTCCGCCTCCACCGTCTATCCTGAATTGCTCGCTTCCTATCTCGCAGACCTAGGATCTCGCGGAAAACTGCTCTATCCCTGGGCTGTGTCCGTCTGTCCCCATACCCCTGGCGGCGCCACCCTCTTTCAAATCCAGCCAGAAGGACTCCAGCCATTCGAGCTCCCGGCAGAAGCGCTCCATTCCCTGCATCATGACCTCCGGACCATCGGCGACTCGCTCGTGGTATCCATCCGGCAACTCGCGCTCAACCTGCTCACCCCACGATAGCGAAGACGCAGTCCGGCTAGGTTTCGGCCTCCCCTGGGAGCGTCAAACAACAGAGTCCGATCCACAATCACACCTCCAAACAACAAGCCGAGCCACCGTCACTGCCAACCCAAAACTGAGCCGCAAATAATTGAGGGAAACATTCTGATCTCAAGTGGCGAGTGATCGACTATTCCGGGTTGGAGCCAGAATGAGCGTCCACTTAATCGAACCCGGCCTGTAGGTTAAAGCTGGGCTGCTGCGAGAGCGGCTCGGCTACGTGCGGGCTGGTACGGGCTTCGGCTTTGGACCGACAGTACCGGGCAGGGCTGCGCCATTCCGGAGATCCTCATCCTTGACGATCCGGCCATCTTCCAGCGTAATGGCTCGGTCCGTCTCATAGCCGAACACTGGGTTGTGCGTCGTAATGAGGATCGCCAGCCCTTTCTCGTCCGCTAAATGTTTGAACAGCGCGATGATGGATTCCCCCGTCGCCTTGTCGAGGTTCCCGGTGGGCTCGTCCGCGACTAGTATCTTCGGATCCACGATCAGAGCGCGCGCGATCGCCACCCGCTGCATCTGCCCCCCTGACAATTCTCGCGGCAAATGGCCAGCCCGGTCGCTCAGGCCGACCATCCGCAGGACCTCCGCGGTCCTGCGCGCATCGGTTCGGCGCCCCAGGAACATCAGCGGGAGCTCGACGTTCTCCGAGACCGTCAGCGTCGGCAGCAGGGAGAACTGTTGAAACACGAACCCCAGCACCCCGCGCCTAACCTCGACCAGTTCGTCCTCGGAGAGTCCAGCCACTGGCTTGCCTGCCACCATGAGCGTCCCTGCCGTCGGCGCATCCAGGCAGGAGAGCAGGTTGATGAGCGTCGTCTTGCCCGAACCGGAGGGTCCGAGGATCGAGACGATCTCGCCGGTCCGGATGGATAGGTCCACCCCGTCCAGCGCCTTGACCGTTTCGCTGCCACGATAGTAATACCGCTTGAGTCCATGGGCTTCGATGATGGTGTCGTGCATCTCAGCCCCCCTTCCCGATCGCTTCGACTGGCCGCATCGACGATGCCCGCCACGCAGGATAGAGCCCGGCGAAGAATCCCAGCACCACGGTGACAAGCACGGTGTATCCGACGAGGGCCGGAGTAATCTGTACGATCGACCCGGACACCCCCAGATTGGCCAGCGATTTGATCGCCTGCTCAACGAGACCCGCGGCAATGACCGCCAGCGCCGACCCGGCGAGCGCGCCGACGAAACACACCATCAACGTTTCCAGCCAAATGAGCTGGAAGATGCTGCCTCGTCTCGCGCCGAGCGCTTTCATAATGCCGATTTCCGCCGTGCGCTCATACACACTCATGAGAATCGTGTTGATGACCCCGATGAGGGCGACGATCACGGCGATGGCGGCCACCGCGGCGATCATGGTCTGGGCCGTGGCGACGAGGTTGATCAGCGTGCTCTTCACCTGCTGTAACCCGACCACCTGGACCTCCGGCAGCTTGAGCCAGCGCGTTTCGAACTCGCGCATCTTGAACGAACTGAACTCCTTGAGCTTGATGCCGAGGATCGTCAACTGGTTCGGCCGGTTGAAATATTCTCGCGTCACATCGATCGGCAAAAAGACCGTTCCATCGTCCTGCGTGCCGGTCCGCTCCAGCACGCCCACGACCGTAAATTGATACATGACGGGATTGGGCTGGCCTGCCGGCGTGATCGAGGCGTAGAAGCTGTCGCCGACCTTGCGCTGCTCATACTCGGCCGCTTCGAAGCCCAAAACCACTTCATCCTTGCTCCCGGGCGTAAACCACCGGCCATTGGCGTACCCAGGACCATTTTTGAATGCGAGCCACGGCTTCATGACCAGGAAGCTCGGCACATCGATGCCGCTGATGATCGTAAAATTACTGGCCGCGCCTTCGTCACGGATGCTGCTGGCCTGCTTCTGCGCCACCCCGACGAAAATCGGCGTGATGCTTTCGATGTCCGGATCGCTTTTGACCTGTTGATAGGTGTCGCCGGGCAGGTAGAGCAACCCTGTCCCTCCTTTGAGCATCATGGTCGCAGCTTCGTAGGGACAGCCCTTGGCCATGATCATGACCTGATAGCCCAGCATGTCGATGCTCTTGTCGATGGCCCCTCGGTAGCCCAGCATAAAACCTCCGAGCGATACGGCCACCGTCACCGCCAGCGCGACTCCGGCGACAGTCAGCCCTGTGCGCACCGGACGCCTGCGCAAATTCTTGACGGCCAGCACGACATAGCGCCGGAGCACAAACGGATCTCGCGTTATCTCGTCCATTATGTCCTCCTCACTCGAATTCGACCGCGCTGGCGACAAACTGATACCCGTCGCCATAGGGCACGATCTGCCCTTCCACGCGAGCTCGATGCCCGTTCCGTCTCGGCGCCACCATCGTGATCTGCTCCAAATCGACCCGCAACATCTTCGTGCCTGAGAGAAAAAAGAAATAGCAGCCCATGGTGGTGCATTGCTGCCGGACTATTCCCTCAATCGCCAGAGTTTTGTGCAGGAAATCCTTCGGCCTGTCGATGAGATCGGCAACCTCAGCCTTCGATGTGCCCGCAAACGAACCGTAATTGTTCGGCAGACTCATCAGCTGCCAGACGACGATAATTCCGACGACGAGAGACAACGCACAGAGGGCCAATATCGTTCTCATCCCCTACTCCTTTCGGGCCTTCGCCTTCTCGGCCGCCTGCTTGGCTCGCTCGAAATACGGCTCGAACTTCTTCCCGTAGACGAAGAAGTCGATCAGGATTAAATTCTTGCGGATGCCGCGAAGGGAGGCCTCGTAATCAGGCCTGCCGCTTGGATCGAATGCTGGCGGCTGAATGGCCGCCACTTTGTCGGCCTTCGCGCCAGGATCGACGGTGACATAGTAATCGTGCTTGTAGAAGTCCCCGAGCGTCAGGCCCTCGAATTGGCTAAGGAACTCCTTGCTCCTCAGCTGGCGCGCAGCCGGACTTTCCAGTCTCTGGAAGAAGAATTTCCTGATCGCGGCAGTCTGCGGGGCCATCGACAGAAACACCTGGATCACGCCGCCCTTGCCCGGCACGTTGACGCCATGCACGACCCCGATCTTACTCTCCCCCTTGAAGACGCTGTACACGGTATAGGGAGTCTCGAAGGTCTCATAGATCGGATCGAGGTCGCTGCCCAGTCGCTCCCGCAGCGCACTGAAGAGCTCGGCGCCGTTCTTGATCCGCGGGAGCTCGTTAAGATCCTCTTTGTAGGTCGTCATCTCCGGATAGAGATACTTTAAATCCTCGGACGGATTGCTCAACGTGCAGCCGATTGCGGCAAAGGCCTGTGGCGGCATCGCGAGGACCGCGACCATCAGACACATGACGAGACTCTTCATTCGCGCCTCCTACTGATAAAAATAATATTGCAGCGTCGCAATGGTGCTATGCGGCCCTTGCATCTGCTCGACTTGGCGCTCGACATTGAGTTTGATCCAATGCAAGTTGGAATTGCCGATGTCGTTCCTGAAATACCAGGAGACCTCGCCGATGATGGAGGCATCGGCGCCAAGCCCCTCCTGTTGAAATCGCCGATATTGCGTGGAAACGCCCCATTGGCGCGAGGCGTGAAGATATTCGGCTTGATAGAGCTGCGTGAACAGATTGCTGGACAGGTCGCGGCCTCCACTCAGTTCGGACGTAACGGTGAGCAGACCGGTCGGCACAACCTGCCGATATCGGCCATCGAGACCGACCCGCTTCGTCTCCACGCGATTCTCGTTCCCTATGTTCGCGGCAAGAATACGACGGCGCGTGATGGCATCGGGAGACAACCGTTCCCCTCCCAGAATCGACAAGCCACCTTCCAGCCCGTATTCGTAACTGTACTTATTCGCCAAGCTAAACCTGATCGCGCCGAGTCCGCTCTGGCCTTTGAATTTGAGGTCGTACCCGGAGCCGGCCAAATAGTAGACATCATAATTCACATCCGGACTGATCGCGCCCCAGAAGCCGGTATACCAATCCCGCTCAAACCCGAAGTTACGGTCGTTGGACAGCTGAAGCACCGTGCCATGGGTGTCGGTCTGGAGGTTGAGCCCGAACGGCACATAAAACCGTCCGGCGCGCAGGTTGAACCGTCCGACCGTATCGCCACGCTGTTCATCGCTCAACAGAGGGTTGAGGACGTTGTAGAGATCCAGGTAGGCATTGTGATACTCGAACGCCCAGCCTGGCCGGCCCTGGCCCTCCATATCGTTCTGCACGGGATTGAACCCATCGCGACGGACCAACCGCCCCTGGAAATCGAAACTGGCCAGGGTCGCAGTCGCCGTTGAAAACTTCTTGAGCGCCTCGAAGCCGACGGACTGGCGGCTGGCGGTCTTGCCCCGCTCGTTCATGTCGAATTGCGACATGGCTTCTTTTCTGAAACCGAAGTTCTCGGTCAACAATGTCTCTCGCCATGAGCGCGGAGCCTGGTCCGAAGTAGCCTGCGGCGACGGGAGTTCGACAAGATCCGCGAACGGATCTGCTTCTGCGCCGGCAGCCGATTGCTTCCTCTGCTCTTCGCCCAAAGGCGCCGCAAGTGGCAATGGCGCGAATACAGCAATCACAAGGAGCGCCACCGATGCGGCAAGGAGTTGTTTTAGGATTTGAGAACACACCACAACGTCCTTGCTGCCGATGACCTGCCAATTGCGCGCGGCGCCCATGAATACTGTTTTACGAATGGCCCCTCATGTCTCGATGCGCGCCTGCGATCACCTCAGCCTCTTCAGCCGCCTTGGTATAGATAGCCGCGAGACTTTGGCAATGCTGGACCATATCGATCTTGGGGGACATCACTCCGCGCGAACCAGCTTCAGGGTTCTTCTGATACTCCTCCGCCATGCTCAGCATATCCTTCGCTCGTTGGCGGAGATGGGTAGCCTCCTTCACATACCAGGTTTCCAGACCTCTATGGTCGTTCTTGGCAACCAGGTCTTGAGGCGGACTGGCAATAACCGCACAGGCCACGACTCCGACCATCATCAGAACCGCGACAAGACCTCTCCATACATTCCTGCTCTTCGTCATGATTGCACCCTCCATTTTTATAGCGCACCCTATCTATGCGCCAGCTGACCGTTACGGGTCTGACGCGCCGACACCCTCCATTCCGGCTCATAGCACTGACCTCCCCCACATTCCCATCACGTCCGAAACTCTGGCTGCGCGCCGGTTGTACGCGCTCACGAAAGTGAGACGGCAGACCGGCCGCTGGAACCGAGCATCGAGCAGCACAGGTGATCGCAATGGAGCGAGCGCAAGAAATGGACCGAGAAAATCAGATGCGAAGCACGGAAATCTTAAGCAGGAGATCCCGGGGAGGACCATCAGGAGGATGATCGTACAAACGGCTGCTGTGTGAGGTAAGAATGACAAGAAGTGCGCACGAGGCGGTATCGTCAGAACAGATCGCGTGACTGTCTTTGGTGAGGTGGAACTTATCGGCAGACTGCACACCGAGCGTCTTAAACACATCGCAGAATTGATAGACCGGCGGCTCATCTGACGTTGAGCAGCCATTGGCCATGGTAGCAGGCATGATACCGTTCACCGGCAGAAGGCAGGCATAGGCATTGAAGCTCAACGCGAAAAAGAGCACGACGAGCGTGCAGGCGAGAAC
This sequence comes from uncultured Nitrospira sp., assembly GCA_964358535.1. Taxonomy (GTDB): domain Bacteria; phylum Nitrospirota; class Nitrospiria; order Nitrospirales; family Nitrospiraceae; genus Palsa-1315. The sequence goes on from CAYHQK010000005.1 coordinate 9,033, forward strand.
CGAACGGGAGCGGTGTGAACGTACTTGCATGGCGTCAGTCTATCCCTCTCCATCCCCAGCGTCAACGATGCTCCTCATGCATTTTAGCGCCATCACCTCACACGGAACTGAGTCTAGCAAAGACTTGCTCTGCCACTCATATAGACTGCCAAAACGTTGATGCACACTCACCAGCCAAGCTGCATCGAGAACGGGACCCGGCGATTCCATGACTCGAAGAACCGTCCGTTCTCTCCTAGTGGCTGTGCATGTGTCCATCCGACGACATTCCAGGAACCTCCTTGTCCGGAACCGTCACACCCCTCAGAGGCGGCGCATCCCAAATGACTTTGTTCCCCGGCGCCAAGTTTGCCGCCTTGATGAAATGCGCATCGCCATCCTGCATCGCCTTCAGTTGATAGAAAGTCATGCCTAAGTTGTAGTGTGCTTCGGCGAACTCCGGAAACGCGGTGATCGCCGCGTCGAAATGCTGTTTGGCACCCTCCCACTGTTGCTGGTAATACGCCTGCACCCCTTCGTCGTTGTGACGCGCCGCCGCGGGGTTTATCCCTGCCGGTGCGGACAAAACCGTCCGCTTGGGTGTCGACTGGCATCCGAGTCCCAGAAACGTGAGTCCCGCCATCGCCAGCACCGCAATCTCCCGATATTTCATCCTATCCTCCCGTTTTTCACACAAAGGCCTGCTCTACGCTGATTCGCTTATTGTGGCTTCACTGCTTTTAGCAACGAGGCGCCACCAGTCTCTTACGCGCCGATGGCTCTCAGTGGCGTGAGGACCACGACGTAGAGTGTGAGGCCCCCCACGACGGGACATGAACGAATGATCGCTTCTCACATCAGCGCCTTCGGACGGCTTTGAAAAAGTAATGCACCGCCCGCCCGCCCCATGCGGCACACGAAAGAGCCAGGATATGGATCAGATTCGGAGGACCGAGGAAGAGCCTATGGAGAGAGGGACAATGGGGCACGCGCTGCTCCAGGACCACCGCATCCTGGCTGAAGGAACTGCGCGCGAGGCAGCAGAACTGAGCGGAAGCGTCGCACGATCACCATCCATGACCATGCTGTTCCTAATCTGACGTGCGGGAGACGAGGCAAGCGACGGCGGACACATGGTGGCCCCATCCATTGGACAGGCCATTTCCTCTTCCACGGACAGCGCCACACCTTCCGCCACCGAGAGATCAGGCAACACACACATCGTCCCGATCACCTGGCATAAGGTGAAGAAAAGCACCAGCGCAAAGTAATGTGCGTGAACACGTCGAATCATAGGGCCAACTGTGCAAGACCTATTCAACTACGGCGCCTAGTCTCCGGCAACTGAAGCAAGCCTGTCAAGGCTGCGCACACAACTCTCGCTACAAGCGCCAACGCGATGACTGGAAACCGACGCTCCGACTCAATAATGCCAGGCCAGCCCCGCCGAGACGGTCCTGGGGCCGCCCGGCGTAAATTGCAGTCCATTCACCGGGGCTGCATCCGTGGCGAGCTTCGTTTCGTAGGCTAACTGGGTCTGCCGCCAGGAGACATCCATCAAATTTTGAATACTGAAAAATCCTTCCATGTTCTGCCACCAGCCCTTCGAGCGCGGGCGATAGCGAGCCATGAAGTTGAAGATGGTCCAGGGCTGGGCATTGATGCTGCGATCCTGCATCAGCGGCCTGGCCCCCAGATGCACCATCTGCAGCGACGCAGCCAGCCCCATCGGAAGGCGCGCGGTCAACTCGCCATGTCCGGTCATGGTCGGAGCTTGAGGAATAGGATTGCCCGTCTCGCGAAATTCCGCCGAGTTCAGCGTGGCGCTGCCTGAGAGGGACAACCAATCCAGCAACTGAATGCGGCTGCCGAGATCCGTGCCATACCGGCGCGTGGCACCGAGAATCTGCGTCGTGCCGAGATTGCCCTGATAGACCAGCTCGGAGGTCAGGTCCAAGAGCCAGAAGGAGGCGGAGACCTCAAGCCGGTCCCACTGTCTAGTGCGAAACCCCGCTTCGTACCCTGTCGCCTTCGGCAAGGCTTGCACGTTCGACGAACCCACCACGGCTCGCGCGTCGTTACTATGAAAGCCGGTGCCGGCATTGAGAAAGATCTCAGTGCCGGCCCAGGGGCCCAGAATCAGGTTCCCCTTGGTGGACGTGATCATGGCATCGACGTTCCCGCTTGGATTTTGCGCGCAGCCGGACTGACAGAGATTCCGCACGTTGAACTGAAAGAAATCCGCCCTCGTGCCGCCCGTCAACCTGGCCCAAGGCATCGGCTGAAATTCCAATTTCAAATAGGGCGAATAGGAGGCCTCATGGATCTTGCTATCCGACGTGGGACCCAGCAGCACCCCTTGCCGCTGGCTGCTCAGACGAACATGGGCCTCGTCCACACGAGTCTGCATGCCCACCGTGGCGGAACTCTCGACGCCCAGCAGCTTCCCGCTCTGGCGATAGCCCAGGTCCCCTCCATAGACATAGCGCCGATCGGCCTGTTCGATCCCATCGCCATTCGTCGCGTCATCGAGAAAGAAGGTGAAGTCTGACATCAGATTCAGGGAGTAATATTGAAGGTAGGTTTCGGCAAACAGGGTTCCGCCTGACTGGGTATCATAGCTGTACCGGACATGGCCGGTGGACCGTTGAGTCCTGCCTCCCTGGTAGCGATCAATCGAGCCAAACCGGGAAATGAGCCCGGACTCCACGGCACGTAGCGGGATCTCACCAGGGCTGTTCCAGCGGCCTTGATAGTAGGTGCCAGTGACCGTGAGTTCGGAATGAGTGGTCGGATTCATCGTCGCTTTAGCCAATCCGTTGATCCGGAGAGCCCGGTTGGGATCGACAAAGGGGCCATCGGTATAAAACCCTTCCAGCGCGACCAGCGAACGGACCTTGTCCTTCGTGGGCGAGAACATCAAGAGCTGCCGCTGCGTATTGAACTGTCCGCTGGAAACCTGGACCACCCCATCCTCGACAAGATCCCTGGTCACAAAGTTGACCGCGCCCGCCGTGGCAAAATCTCCGAACTGAACCTGATAGGGCCCTTTATAGGCATCCACCCGCTTCATCGTTTCAGGAATGAGAAAATTCAGGTCGAGGTAGCCCTGACCGTGGGCATGACTGCGGAGATTGATCGGCATCCCGTCCAGAAATCCGGCGAGATCGGTCCCGTGATCTGCGTCGAACCCGCGGAGCAAATAATTATCGGGTTTACCAGGCCCTCCGCCAGGGTTGGTGGTGATGAGGCCCGGCACCAGGCGCAGCAAGTTTGCCGGCCGATCGGTCGCCTGAAGTTCGATATCCTGTTCCGTGACGGTATATTGAGACGCGGCCTCGAAGTGCGAGTCATGCGTCGCCCTCACTTCGACTTCCGGAAGGATGATGGATTCATCGGGCTCTTCCGTATGCCCCCATGAACTCCAACACATCGCAAAGACAAACACTATGATCCCAAGGATCTGACGAAACACGACTCACTCCCCTTTGCTCCCGAAAGGTTTGCATGGAGGCTCCAGATACCCAGGTTTCCTGACTCTCGGCTCGTCCTACTCTCTGCGCCTTTCCATCTTGAACAGTAAGCAGTACTGGGTGATAGGTGATGAGTGAGGAAGCCGTTCACTTCTTCAAACTCATCACTCTTCACTGATCACCGTCCCGAGACAATGGCTGTTTACAGATTTCGTCCCCGATCACAGTTGCGGACCAGTGGCGGCTTCTACCGCGCTTCCCTTGGGGTACATGAGCTATGAACTTACTGGATGTCGAAAATGTGTGGCCTGGTTCCTTCTTTTACACGGCAAGTCCGGCAAGCTGCTCTATGTGCTTTGCCACCTCATCAAGTGTCCATTGAGGGACAAGGATGCCTCCCACGACTGCGGCTTTCTTGCTCCCATCGAACCACTCCCATTGGATATCCTCTTTGGAACGAATTCGATAGGTGCGTGACTTCTGCTCAGCACACACCTCAAAGACGCTGAGGGACGACCCACTGCCGTCATCCACCACGATCACAACGTCCGCTTTCTGGGCTAACTTCACGGCCATGCTCTGTCGCAGATAGGAGTCGCTACAGACGGTCTCGATGATTTTCATTGGAATGTTCTTTTCCAGGAGTTTCCGCTTTACACGGTCGTACTCAAGCGTATTCCCGGTCACTTGACCCACAAACGCCCACTTTCGCTCCTTCTCGTTCGGCAGGGTCTCAATGTCTTCCGGGCTCTCCGCCACTACACATTGACGCCCATGTGTCTCCGCAAGTTTGTTGGCCTCCAGACAATGATGATTGCCTCGCTTGCCGAAAATAATGATGTCAAATTCATCCGCCACCAGTGTTTCTATCGTTTCGTTCAGCCTCGAGATGAACGGACACTGCCGATCATCCACGACCGCACCGTCTCGCTCCAACCGTTCCCGCACCCCTGGTCCAACACCATGAAAGCCCACGACCACCACATCGCCGGGTTGGAGACTCGAGAGATCGTGAGGAGCTAGTACTGATACTTTCGTGAGATTGGGATAGCGGCTGATGAGGGACGCGTCTTTGGTTTCAATTCTCCTCAACGTATCCCATTCGGCATTTTTGTGGGGCGTGGTGCATTGATGAACGGCAAAGGTCGATTCCCGGTCGGCGGCGATCTTGTCCATGGCCTGATAGGCCTGCTCGATCCCCACGCAAAAACCGAGTGTCGCTGTTGTGATTTCCACTGGTTCCCTCCTTTCGCTGTTGTGATGGTCACGAATTCATCGCCGGCAAGAAACGGTTTCACTGCTCATCCCGTAAGGTCATTTAAAGAATCTCGAAAACACCAGGTGCGCAATGCCGCCGGCGAGCGGGGGCACGAAGAGACACGATAGGAATCGAAACAGGGCGAACCGGGGGCTAATCAGAGCCGATTCAAGCATGATAATACGAGCCCCCCACATCGACCAGGCCGTCACATACGCCACCAAGGTTCCCAATCCTGCCCCAGCCTGAAGAAATCCCGCGGCCATCGGAAAGACAATCATCGGCCCTCCTGGTGCCAGCACACCGGCCAAAGACCCGATCCAAATTCCCTTCCACCCAGCTTCTTGGCCGATCCATTGGGCTGCCTGTTCCTTAGGGACGAGTGCTTGCACCAGACCAGAAATTCCAAGCGATAACACCATGAGTGGAAGGAGAGTCAGAAATAATTCCAAGCCGGCCTTCCACCCGCCCACCAGCACGGCAGGGCTTCGTTGCCACGCGATCCAGGATAAGACCGCGGCGATGAGTGCAAACGTCCAGGTGATGATTGTCATGTCCTGTCTCCTAAAAACGCGAGGTTAATGCAATGGAGAAGGCTCGGCTCGGCTCCACCAACGGATTCGCGTTGCCGCCCAGAAACCGGATGTCTTCCACGGTCGTGGGTTGGCGAAATGCTTGGTTCAGGATGTTTTCCAGTGCCAGTCGGAGACGCATGTCAGGAAGCCCGGAGGATACGTTCCACAGATCCATCCCCGCGTACAGATTCAGCACCACATATCCGGCCGTTTCCCGTTCGAGGGCACTATCGATCCGATCCTTCCGTAACGACCATTTAGTGACGCCTTCCACATACGCGCCTTTCTCCGGTAAGGTATACCGCGCCCCTAGCAGGCCGTTGAACGGAGGCACATAGGACAGCGGTCTACCCGTGCCGGTATCGGTGCCATACAGATAGGCGGCATTCGTCAAGACCTCCCATCCCGCGGTGATGACCCAGGTGGCATCAAACTCTACCCCCTGCATCCTGGCTCCCCCGGCATTCTGATTTTGGAAGGACGGGAGTCCCTGGAACGTGATCGGCTGGCGGATGACGAAGTTGGTATAGTCACTCCGAAACGCCGTCACATTCGCGTGCACAATCGACAGACGCAACCGCGTTCCGACTTCATAGGTCACGCCTTCCTCAGATTTCAAATCTGGATTCGGCACGTTAAACCCCGCTCCTTGACGGCTCGATCCAAAGCTTTCAATCGTTGACGGGGCCCGAAAGGCTTTGCCCACATTGGCCGTAAAGTGCAGGATGTCCCAAGGCCGATAGATCAGGCCGATCGCGCCGGTCAGGGGCAGTTCACTGCTCTCCTTCCCCCGTTCGTATGCGGCCTGTAACTGCGGGGCTATCACCGGGCTCGTTTTTGAGGTCGTACGGATGTAGTCCAGTCGCCCCCCGGTGGAGACCGTCAGCTTCGGAGAAGGGTCCCAATCGTGATGCACGAACAGACCGACGTCGGTTTGTGTCGCATCGGGGGCGGTCTGAGCAAGCGGGCTAGTCGTGACACTCGTCACGTCCCCGGAGGCATTAAAGTTGGTCGTCGCACTATCCGCCAGCGCACCCTTCCGTGATTCACGGAACCAATCTGTTCCGACGGTCAGGGCACCCTGTGACCAGGGCTTGACGCCGAAGATTTTGCCCCCGATGACAGTCGGTCCCACGACGAGGTTATTGGACTGGATCACACGATTCGCCTGTGTGCGATTGTCCGTCGCCAGGCGGGAGTTCAACTGCCGTCCATAGACGCTCGCCTCCACCTTCTCCAACCCGAGCGCGTCCAGTCGGCCTTGATACGCGAGCTTCCCGAACGATTCACGCAAAGGATCTTCGCGTTGACGGACCAGCGGCACGCCTGGCGCCCCGCCGATCCCGCCTGCGCGACCGCTTTCGACGTCTGCAAACTTGCCGGTAATCTCGATGCGGTGCCCGGCAACGGGCGAATAGCCCAGCCGAAGATCGGCCTGAAATTGTTCGAAGGCGCTGTTCTGAATCTGGCCGAGTGAGCTCTGATAATCATCAGCCTGACGCCAGCTCACGCCAACGAGCCCGTCAATCCCGTGCCCCAGCACGTCAACCTCGGCACGAGTCCCGCGCAGATGATTCACACTGGTATAGTCGAGGGACCGGAGGCGCGGCACCAGACGAAACGGGCCGCTACGCTCGCCCTTGGCCTGGCGGGTGATGATATTGATCACTCCGACCATCGCATCAGGACCATACATCGTCGAGCTCGGCCCGCGGATCACTTCGATGCGCTCAATCTGGTTCGGATCGAACAGGTTGTATTCGAGAGTATTGCGACCGCGAAACCGGTCCCCGTCTACGAGCATGAGGAGTCTTGGGACATTCGAATTAAAGCCGCGCATGACGATTTGTCCACCGAGCCCACCGGCCCGCGAGAGCGAGACCCCCGGCACCTCTTCCAGTAGTTCTTGAACGCTCCTGGCGTTGCGAGATTCGATGTGCTCTTGGGTCAGCACGCTCACCGCTTTGCTGATCTGATCCAGTTCGCGATTCGTCCGCGTGGCCGTCACCGCCCCAATGACATGGACATCCGGAAGCTCAAGGGTCTCGGCTTGCTGGATCTCCTGAGGCTCCTGCGCGAGGGCATAGCCAGACCTGAGGCCCACCGGCTGCCCGATCACGGTCACAGGCTGAATTCCCACCCTTTCTTCACCCTCTCCGGCAAAAAGATTGAGTGGCATGAGACACAACATAACGCCTGAGGCCATGACAAGACTGCGAAGCATATGCTCCTCCTTCGATCACGGAAGGGGTGACTGGAGTCTCCATGTACCCAGGTCTCCTGACTCTCGGCTCGTCCTACTCTCTGCGCCTTCCCATCCTTGCGGACAGTGGTCGATTGCAGATTTCGTCCCCGATCACAGTTGCGGACCAGTGGCGGCTTCTACCGCGCTTCCCTTGGGGTACATGGGCTATCAATTCATTGGATTGGAAAATTTGCTGCTATAGCGTGCCTCCTTTCAGTTACGCCACCCGGCACTTGGCTTTTATCAGGGCTGTCATAAAGGCCAACGACACAGCGCCGAGCACCATGATCGTGAGACCCATGTCGCTGATCGGCAGAGCGAAGGAGGTGGGCTGGAGCAATTTGATAATTCCGATGACGTAGGCCAAGCCCACGACGGTCAGCGTCATCATGCGATTCCCCTGGATGGCCATCGTGGTGGCAGCCAGATACATCCGCCTCACGACGAGTCCGTTGATCGAATCTGTAACCACCATTCCCAGGCTGAAGGCCACCCCGATGAGGAGTGCGCCGAATAGGCCATAGCCCATCGTTCCTGCCAAGGCCCAGGCCGACATCTGGCTGGCCGTTTCGAACCCGAGCCCGAACAAGGCGCCGATCGGCACGGCGCTCATCGGATGGGTGATATTGAGCAGCTGCCTTGGCAGCAAATGGCCGATGATACCGTGACTCGGCGCCGCGGCTCCAACCGGCAATGTGACCAACCTCGCCAGATTCAACGTCCCGATAGCAAACAGGAGGCAGGCAGACAACACCCCGCTGACTTGCAGCACCGAGTCGTTGAAGGATTGCAGATACTCTGCCGCCAGCGCGATCAGTCCCGCGATCAACAAAACGGAAAGCGCATGGCCGAATGCGAACCAGGTTCCCACCCAACGGCTCATTCTCGGATGCCGCTCAACGGATGCCCTCGTCATGCCATCGATGGCAGTCAGATGGTCCGGATCGGCTCCATGGCTCAGCCCTAAGGCGAACGCCAGCCCCAGTAAGGGCCACAGACTACCGTCGGCTGGATTCATAAACACCCTTGTCGATCATCGCGCTCAATCGAAAAATAATGATACATCGTTCACCTGGGAGAAACAGAACAGAGGCCTGTGAGACGCCAGAGCAGCTCGCAGTCGATGTGCGCTCGCACCACCGATTCCAGCCGGTCATACTCGTCCTGCTTCGAAGGGATACGCTGAATCGAGTCCGGCTCCGATAGCCCTTTGCGCCGACGCAAAAAGGAAAGCGTTCGAGCCCTAAGCGATTCATTCTCGAACAGGCCATGCAACATGGTACCCACCACCAAACCCTCGCGGCCGATAGCCCCGTCGCTCCGCACCTCCGCTCGCCCGTTCCGCAAGCGAATTTCGAAGGGACTCGCCTGCTGGTTGCGTGGCTCCACCATCCCCATATGGATTTCGTAACCTCTGACCTCCTCGTCGAGGGCTGTACCATCGGTGAGGAACGAGGGACGCAGCACATGGGCTACAACTTGTGCCGTCATTTTCTCCCGCTCGAAACGGGTCCGGAGGGCCAGCAGCCCCAACCCGCGCACCTGGGTGTCAGAAGATTCCACCCCGTGGGGATCGTCGATGACCTCACCGAGCATTTGGCAGCCGCCGCAAATGCCTAGCAGCGGCTGGCCCTCGTTGGCGCGCGCCTCGATCGCGCTGGCGAGGCCGCTGGCGCGGAGCCAGGCCAGATCCGCCACCGTGTTTTTCGAGCCCGGAAGGATCACCAGATCGGCGCTGACAATGTCATCCGGCTGGTCGACGAATCGCACCACGACACCAGCCTCATGTTCCAACGCTTCGACATCGTCGTAATTCGAGATGTGCGGCAATCGCACCACCACAATGTCGAGTTCCTGCTTGGAGGCCCTGCGGCGTGCCATCCTTGTTTCGAGCGACACGGAATCCTCGTCGGCAATACGGAGGTCCTTGATATAGGGCACCACACCCAGCACCGGCTTGCCGGTCCGTTCAGTCAAAAAATCGAGCCCCGGCGTCAACAACGCCAGGTCACCGCGAAATTTATTCACGACGAAGGCCGCGATCCTGGCCCGCTCCTCCGGCTCCAGCAGTTCCATCGTCCCGACAAAAGAGGCGAAGACGCCGCCCCGGTCGATGTCCCCTACGAGGAGCACCGGCGCGTCCGCCAGCTTGGCCACATACATGTTGACGATGTCGCGGTCCTTCAAATTGATCTCAGCCGGACTCCCCGCCCCCTCGATCACGACGAGGTCATAGTCCGTTCTAAGCCGTGTGAGCGATTCCTCGATCACCGGCATGAGGCGCGGCTTATATTCGTGATACTCCGTCGCGGTCATGCTGCCGATCGGCTTGCCCTGCACCACGACCTGGCTGCGCCGGTCACCTTCCGGCTTGAGCAGGATCGGATTCATGTCCACAGAGGAAAGAATGCCAGCAGCCTCTGCCTGAACCGCTTGCGCCCGCCCGATCTCCAATCCTTCTGCTGTGACGGCTGAGTTGAGCGACATGTTCTGCGACTTGAATGGCGCGACGCGCAATCCTTCGCGGCGGAAGAACCGGCAGAGGGCCGTGACCAGGAGACTCTTCCCGGCAGAGGAGGCAGTCCCTTGGACCATGATCGTGGGAGCCAGTCCGCTCACCGGACCCTCCTTGCATGGGCCGCGCAGGCCTGCACGAAACCCTGAGCCAGAAGAGGATTCGACGCCCAATGGGCATGGACATAGGAGGCCAGCGTATTACCCTGACGATAGCCCTCTTGAAAGACCTCGCCTCCACGCCGGCGACGCACACTGTAGGTGCACTCGACTTCTGCCGGAAGGCGAAAGTCCGAATAGCGGAATTGATGGCCGCGGAATTTCAGGCCTGCTGGACCGAGCATCGTCTCGTCCTTTGTTTCCACCTCGACATATCCGAGCGCCTGCAAACGATCTTTCATTTCCGCTTCGCCTGGAATGAGCCCCACCATGGGATGCAATGTGCCGTCGAGCGTCCTGATGCCGTTGGACAAATACATGAGCCCGCCACATTCACCGTAGATAGGTCCTTGAGCTTCGGCAAAGGACCTCACATCGCTGCGCATCGAAAGATTCCGCGACAGATCCTCCGCATGGACTTCCGGGTAGCCGCCACCGAAATAGAGACCGTCCACATCCGGCAAATGCGCATCGTGAATGGGGGAGAACCGCACGAGCTCCGCGCCGAGGCTCTCAAGGCGACGAAGATTATCGTCATAATAGAAGTGAAAGGCCTCGTCGAAGGCGAGACCAATTCGACAACTGGGTCCTTCCCCGACGATCTTCTCCATTGCAGGAATTTCCGGAAGAGCCGGCGCGGATTTCGCCAACGCGACGATCGCATCGACATCACACCACTCGCTTACCCGATCGCCCCAAGACACGAACACATCTTCCGAGACCGTTGCCCGGTCTGCGCTGTGCAGACCCAGATGCCGGTCCGCAAAGGCCAAGGCTGCTTCTTTGGGCAACCCGCCCAGGACGGGAGGCACGCCCCCCGTCGCCTTGCGGAGCAAATCCAGATGCCCGCGGCTGCCGAGCCTGTTACAGATGAGGCCGGAAATCTGAAGATCAGGATCGAAGGTCGAGAACCCTTTGGCCAGCGCCGCAATACTGCGAGCCATACCTCCCGCATCGCAGACCAGCAGCACCGGCGCCTGGAGCCACTTGGCGATCTCGGCAGTCGAGCCTTCGTCGCTCGTCGGTGAGGCCCCATCGAACAGACCCATCACCCCTTCAATCACAGCGATATCGGCCCCTTGCGAGGCATGGGTGAATGTCGAGAGGACCGCCTCGCGCCCCATCATCCATCCGTCGAGATTGTGGCAGGGAGAACCGGCCGCGCGGACGTGATAGGTCGGGTCGAGATAATCAGGGCCGCACTTGAAGACGGCGACCTTCAGTCCCCGCGCGCGCAAAGCCCGAACGAGCCCAACCATGACAGTCGTCTTGCCGACGTTGCTGGAGATGCCGGCAATGACGAGCCGTGGAATCGTCACGAGTCGATCTCCGTCGGCGCCGGCGTGGCTTGCGCTCCGTCGATCCGGCTCGTTTCCAGCGCGCGGAGCAGATCCGGCCTGGGCCGCTCGTCCCACTTGTCATGAAACACCAACTCATGCAGCGGCAGCCTGGGCAGCCAGCCGTTGCTCTCAAAAATAGGCCGTTCAGGAAAACTCTCCACGAACCCGACGCAGAGATAGGCCACAGGAATGATCCGTTCAGGAATCCCCAGAATCGTCCGGAGCACGGCAGGCTCCATGATGCTGACCCAGCCGACTCCAACCCCTTCTGCCCGCGCGGCCAGCCAGAGATTTTGAATCGCGCAGCAGGTGCTATAGACGGCGGTTTCCGGAATTGTGTTCCGTCCGATCACCGTCGGCCCGAACCGCTCCTGGTCGCAGGTGACACAGAGGTTGATGGGCGAATCGAGAATCCCCTCCAGCTTGAAGGAGAGATACTTCTCGCGGCGCTCCTGATCGAACGTTTCCGCTGCGCGCAGCCGTTCGACCTCGACATGGGCTCGCACCTTGGCGCGGGTCTCGCGATTCTCCACCACGAGAAAGTTCCAGGGCTGCGAGAGCCCGACCGATCCTGCCTGATGCGCAGCCATGAGGATGCGAGCCAACGTTTCATCAGGAATGGGGTCTGGAAGAAAGGCTCGCATGTCGCGGCGGCGCGTGATCGTTTCGTACAGGCCCCGGCGCCAGGCTTCCGGAAAGGCATGATCCGTCATAGCTTCCCCACCATCGACCGAACAAGAGAGACCAGCGATGCCACATTGTCTTCCTCAGCCAAAACCACAGATTGAGCCCCGCATTGGCGCGCCGCTGCTGCTGTCTGAGGCCCGATCGCCGCCATCGGCAAACCCAGCAAAGCCTGCCCGAAATCGCCCGACAGGACGGTACGAGCCGCCGAGGAACTGGGCAGCACCACGAGATCGATCGGCGGCAAGGGAGCCGTCGGCATCCGATGCACATACCGATAGGCAGCCACCGCTTCGACCTCCGCGCCGACCTTCGTCAATTCGTGACATAAGTTGGGGCGGCCCTCCTCCGCTGTCACGAGAAGAAATGGCCCCTTCTGAAACAACACCGACTGTTCACCCACCGCCTCCTGACAAGCGCCTCGCAGCGCCACAACAGATGCGATGCCATGCCGTGACAGGGCCTGAGCCGCTGCTGCTCCGACCGCGATGACCGGCAGGTCGAGGGTGGGAACATGTGACAAGACCGCCTCGACACCGGCCGCGCAGCCAAAGACGATGCCGCGGAACTCATGGAGCCGAGCCAGGGCCTTATCGATGGGAGAGCCTCCGTTCAACGAGACCGCTTCAACCTCGGGAATTTCCAGCACCTCTGCTCCAAGCGCACGGAGTTCCGCTGCCATCGCAGAGAGGCCCGGGCGAGCGCGCGCAACGAGCAGACGCCGTCCCGCCAGAGGGCGCCGCTCGAACCAGGCAATCCGTTCACGCAATCCAACAACATCGCCCACGATGACAAGGGCTGGAATGGCAAGATCAACATGTTGTATTTTTTCTGGAAGGGTCGCCAGGGTCCCGACAATGACATTTTGTTCGGGAGTGGTGGCGGAGGCGATATAGGCAGCGGGAGTCTCCGCCGAGCGGCCTGCCTGAATCAATCGCTGAAGATTCGCCGAAAGTTTTCTGGCCGCCATGAAGAGCACCAGGGTGCCCTTGCCGCTAGCGGCCTTGGACCAATCAGTAAGACTCTGGCTCCCCTCGACATCATGGCCGCTCAGGAAGGTCACATCGGAAGAATGCAGACGATGGGTCAGAGGAATCCCCGCATAGGCTGCTGCGCCAAGGGCGGATGAAATGCCTGGAATGATCGTGCAAGGAATGCCAGCTTCGGCCAGTTCCTCCGCTTCCTCTCCGCCCCGCCCGAAGATCAGCGGGTCTCCCGCCTTCAATCGCACGACAGTCCTGCCTGCCTTGACGCGAGCCAGCACTTCCGGATGCAATCGATAGCCTATCGCTCCCTCGCCATGACGCCGGCCTACTGATAGTAGCTCAGCCTCCGGCCTGACGAGAGAAAGAATGGCTTGCGAGACCAGCTCGTCGTAGGCCACGACATCCGCGGCCCGCAGCAATTCCAGCGCACGGACCGTGAGCAGGCCCGGATCGCCTGGCCCTGCCCCGACCAGATAGACCATGCCTGTTCGAGTCTCTGGCTCAGTCGGCACGAATCTCTCCTTGCTTCTTCACCACAGGCTCGCCCTTCCGGAACCGATGGGTAAACTCTGGATCGTACAACTTCGAATTGGCAAACTCGGTCGCCGTGAGCACACGCCCCACCAACACCATCGAGGTCGAGTTGAGCTTGGCCGCCTTGGCCTTGTCGGCGATGTCCGCTAGGGTCCCGGTCACGATCACCTGATCGGGCCAGGACGCTTTATGAACGATGGCCACGGGACAATCGGCGCCGTACGAGGGAGTCAGGGAACGCACGACATCCTTAAGGAGCGTGATGCTCAGAAACAGCGCCAAGGTCGCTTGATGCTTCGCCAGGTCTTCCAGCTTTTCCCCCTCCGGCATCGAGGTCCGTCCCTCCGCCCTGGTCAGGATCACAGTCTGAGACAATTCTGGAAGGGTGAGTTCACGGCCCAACGCCGCCGCTGCCGCCGTGAAGGAAGAGACGCCGGGAATGATCTCGTACGCAATGCCCAGCTCTGTCAGCCGGCGCATCTGCTCGGCGGTGGACCCGAAGATCATCGGATCTCCCGTATGGACCCGCGCCACATCCTGGTCCGCCTCTCGGGCTGCCACGATCACCTCGACGATCTGTTCGAGCGTCATCCCCGATGAGTCCATCACCTTGGCATCGGGCCTGGCATGGGCGATGATTTCTTTAGGGACCAGCGATCCTGTGTAGAGCACGACGGGACAGGACGCGATCAACTCCGCTCCGCGAAGCGTGAGGAGTTTCGGATCGCCCGGGCCTGCTCCAATAATATAGACACGCATCTATGACTCCTTTACGTACACTTCAACACGGTCTCTCGCACAATGTGCCAAATCTCTTCCGGGATCTCGCCCAGCCACCGTGCGTTGATATTGCCAACCGGCGCTACGCGGTTTTCCTGTTTGGGATCGGTCACCAGACGCCAGAGGCGATCGCTCACCGATCCATTCCGCTGGATGACGAACCGATCGACCAGCAACCGGGCCAAGGCTTCTCCCTCGACAGTCATGGTCACATACGGTTGCGGCACCTGAACAGGACGGAGAGGCGACAGTCTGATAAAGGGCCGCACCATGGCATCGATCACGCCGGGAGGCTCGAACCCCACCACAGCAAAGTCGCAGGGCTCCTTGGGATTGCCCACCAAGAAAAACTGTCCTTCCGTCTCGGCCAGAATGGCTCCGGCTAAACGTCCGACCAGTGCCATCAGCCCGCCTCCGACGCAGGAGGCACGACGAGCGAGAACCCCGGCCTCTGTCCGGGAAGAACGGCTCCGTCGAAACTGTATTTATTGGTATAGCCGCGCGGAGTGACCATGTAGCCCTCGAACATGAAGGTGTTGCTCGACCCGATGATGACGGTGGTCAACATCCCGATCTCGTAATCCAAAAAGTTATCCAGATCGGTCAGAATTACCTGTTCCATATCGCGATAGGCGCTCTTCACCAGGGCCACCGGCGTGTTCCCCTCGCGGTGACGCCGGATAATCGCCTGGGCATCGACGATCTGCCTCGTGCGCCTGCCGCTGGCCGGGTTGTACAGACCGATCACGAAATCCGCGCTGGCAGCCGCTTCGATCCGGCGCTCGATCACAGACCAGGGGGTCAGCAAATCCGAGAGCGAGATCGAGCAGGAATCGTGAACCAACGGCGCTCCGACCAGGGAGGCGCAGGAATTGAGCGCGGTCATCCCTGGGATGAGGCGGAGCTCCGGTGAATCGCCCCTCTTCCAGCCCATTTCTTTCAGAACCTGAAAGACCAAACCTGCCATGCCATAGACTCCCGCATCGCCGGAGGAGATCAACGAGACCGTCGCGCCATCCCTCGCCCGTTCAATGGCGGCACGGGCACGGCCGATCTCTTCCGTCATCCCGGTCTTGATGATCTCTTTCCCTTCGAGCAGGTGGCGAACCAGCTTGATATAGGTGCTGTAGCCGACGACGAGCTGGGACTCGGCAATCGCCTTCAAGGCTGCCGGAGTGGCATGGTCCTGCGCGCCCGGCCCGATACCCACGACATAGAGAATCCCTTTTGCATCGCTCATAGGCTGCCCACCTCCATCTGCCGTTTCACGAAGGCCCGCCGCGCCACGGCCAAGGTCATCGATCGTCCTGCGCCTGGCTCCGTATAAATTTGCTTGGGCACAAGGAGCTCTTCCACCCCTGCTGCGAGCAGCGCAGCCGGCTCAGAGACCCCGCGCGAGCCGACATGCTGCTTCACCTTCTCCGATGGATTCTGAATACCTGGCACCACGTCCAGTTCCTCCGGCGGATAGGTGCGTAGCGGCCAGCCATATCGTTCGCTCAAGGCCAGCAACGCCGGCTCATCTTTCTTCACGTCGATGGTCGCCAGCTCTTTCACCGACTTGGGGGAGAGGCCATGCTTGGCCAAGAGGGTCAGGACTCCCCGCTCCACCAGATCGGGAGCCGTCCCCCTGTCGCAGCCAATACCCAGCACAAGGCTCTTCGGGCGATAGATGACGGCATTCTTCCAATGGGCCGGATGAGACAAGCTGATCTCGCGATCCGTCGCGATCAAGAGAATTTCAAACGCCTCCGGGTCTACTCCCTCCAGCGAGGTGGCGTAGCGGACCCCCTCCGGCAAGGGTTTCTCCGCAGGCCACCAATCCGGCTCCCCCGTCTCCTGCACAAAGAGCACGTCGGTCGCATTCACGACCGCGGCGCAGCCCCTTGTCACGTTACGGTCCGCATCGTCGAGCGTCCATCCCAGGTCGCGGCCCAAAATATCCACCGTCAGGGTGCCGATCGCATCGGACGCGGTCGTCACGACCGATTGCGCGCCCAAGGCGGTCGCGACCCGTTCGGTAAATATATTGCCGCGGCCGACGTGACCTGACAGGACACAGATCGAGAAACGGGCTGCGTCGTCGATGCAGACCACCGCCGGGTCGACCTTTTTATTCTTCAAGAGCGGCGCAATCATCCGTACCACGGCTCCGACACTGATAATGAAAATATGGCAATCGTACGCAGGAAAGGTCTCGATCAACGTGGGGCCCATCGGCAGAGGTAGGCGAAGCGCACCGGCTGGCGCCGAGGCGATTAGCTTCTCCGACACAAAGAGGTCTGCGCCGGACAGGTGTGGCAGCAAGCGGGAGGCAATCACGATCCCATGCTTCGTGATGGCATAGACGGCAAATGGTTTGCGCTCGACGATCATGCCTCAGTCTCTCTCGTGGCCAATCTCGGTGTCGCAGGCACCAGGCCTGCCAACAGACCGCTCCGCTCCTTGCGCGACACAATGATCATCGCGAAACAATCGCCCCGCTCGGTCTGGATCGTGCGAATATCCCGGACGATCCGTTGTTCTGCCATCGTGGCCTTCGACACATAGACCGCCCGGTCGACGAGCCCCTGCCGCTCCAGCGCTTCGACCACCTTGGGAATTTCTGTCCCCATCTTCATCAAGACGACTGTGTCGAACATCTCCAGCACCTGACTCAAATCCTCGACCCCATAGCTCGCGGGCAGAATGGCGATCCGCTCCTGCCCGTCCGCCAGAGGAATGCCGGTCACGGAGGGCACAGCCATGATCGAGGACACACCTGGGACGACTTCGATGCGGATACCGGGCCAGCGCAGCGGAGCTTCCCGGCGCAGATAGATGAAGGTGCTAAAAAGCGAGGGATCTCCTTCCGTCGCGAAGGCAACCGACAGCCCTTTCTCCAGCCGCTCCCCTATCGCGGTGAAGGCCGCATCCCAGGCGGGCCGCAACCGCTCCGGATCCTTGTTCATCGGGAACGTCAGAAAAATCCGTTCCTGTCCCGGGATCTCGCCCAAGGTGGGTTTGAGGATCTTCCAGGCCATCGACTCTCCGTAATCGGAGCTGCGTGGCAGAGCGAGGACCTGCGCCTGTTTCAACACATTGAGCGCACGGAGCGTAATCAAATCCGGCGCGCCGGGACCGACCCCGACTCCATATAATGTTCCGTAGTTCATGAGGCCGCTCCTGTCTGGCTGGGCTTCTCGACTGCAAAAATTTGAATCGGGTTCAAGGATTCGTACCGAAGGTAATGGGCCAAGGGTTCGGCTCGCGACACTTGGAGCAAGGTCACCTCCGGCACCAACCCTCGCTTCCGCAGGGCTTGATAGGTCTCCGCCACATTCTCCAGCGTAATGGCGTTCACGACCAGACGACCGCCCGGTTGCAGCCGGTCCATGACGACATCGATGATCTCTTCCATGCGCCCCTTGCTGCCTCCGATGAAAACCGCATCGGGCACCTCCAGATCGGCCAACGCCTCCGGCGCCCGGCCTGCGATGACTCGCACATTGTCCACCGCATGGGCCAACAGATTTTCCCGGCAGATCTCGACACCTTCCGGATCGACCTCGATCGCATAGACCAGGCCTTTCGGCGCCAGTAAGGCCGCCTCGATCGACACAGAGCCGGAACCGGCCCCGATATCCCAGACCACACTGTCCGGTCTGATCCCCATCGCAGCCAGCGACAACAATCGCACTTCTCGCTTCGTGATGAGGCCCTTCTTGGGCATTCGCTTCGCGAATTGATCCTCATGGAGAAAAGGGATGGTGCAGGGGGCGCGCCAGGAGGGATCGGAGCGGACGAGCAACAGAACGTTGAGCGGCCCAATATCCTGGCAAGCAGCTAAAGTTGCCACGTCGAATCGCCGGACCCTCTCGTCCGGGCCGCCAAGATTCTCACAGACCCAGGCCTCCCAGGCAGTCTCTCCATATTCGACCATCCGCTGGGCCAACACCGATGGCGAATTCTTTTCATCGGTGAAGATCGCCACCTTGGCCTGTCCCTTGAGCCTGGTGAGAAATCCCTCGGACGAGCGGCCATGCAGAGACACAAATGCTGCATCGTCCCACTTCAATCCAACTCGCGCAAAGGCCCATTGCATCGAACTGGGCTGAGGCAGCACCTCGACATGTTCGGCCCCCAGCCTCTTGATCACCAGACTGCCGATGCCGAAAAATAATGGATCGCCGGACGCCACGACACAGACATTCTGTTCCTCTGCCAATTCCGCCACCCGGTCCAACACCGACGCCACGCCGCCCTTGAGGACGATCTTCTCGCCCTGAAACTGCGGGAAGAATTCAAGATGGCGCTCGCCACCCACGAGCACCGCTGCCTTCATGACCGCATTCACGGCGCGGCTCGTCAGGCTTGCACAGCCGTCGTCCCCGATCCCGATCAAGGTAATGCCGCGTCTTGGACTCATGCAGGAGCCTTTGCCGAGAGGAGCAACAGAGCATGGATGATCGCAACGGCGATAGGGCTGCCCCCCTTACGGCCGCGGGCCACGATAGAAGGAGTCGAAAGTTCCAGCGTGACGTCCTTGGACTCAGCCGCCGACACGAACCCGACCGGCACCCCGATGATGAGAGCCGGCTTCGCTCCCTCCTCGCGAATCAGGCGGGCCAACTCCAATAAGGCAGTCGGGGCATTGCCGATCGCTACCACCGCTCCATCGAGCAGGTTGAGGCGATGGGCCTTTTTCATGGCCTCGATCGCGCGAGTCGAGTTGTTGGCCTTGGCCGTCGCGATCACATCTTCGTCTGAGATAAACGAATAAACCTTGCAGCCGTAGGAAGAAAGCCGTTCCTCGTTCAAACCGGCGGAAATCATCTTCACATCGACCAAGAGGGGGCAGCCTCCTTGAAGGGCCGCCACCCCGGCGCGAACCGCATCGGGATGGAACCGCATCAGGGTCTTAAACTCGAAGTCCGCCGTGGCATGGATTACCCGGCGCACGACCTGCCATTCGTCTTGCCCGAAATCGTGCGGACCTGCCTCCTGGTCGATGATCGCGAAACTGCCATCCTCGATGCTCCGCCCGAGCGCGGTCATCTGTCTCATATCATTCATATCTGAACCTCCGGGTAACGACCGAGCAACGAGCCGCCGAAATCCACCAGACAGGTTTCCACTACCAGCTTGCCGCCCGCGTGGGCCTGACAATGTTCGACGACCTTCTTGCAAATCAGCGACGTGATACCGACGAGACCAGCCTCGCGGCACAATTCCAACACATGGCGGGCTGTATTGGCCTGGCGGATGGCCGCCACCAACTCCTCCGATGCGGACAACTCGACTGCCAGCGACGCCAGAAATTCCATATCCACTTCCGATCCCGCTACATGGGTCTGCATCTTACCGTTGGCCATCTTCGAGAGTTTCCCCATCATCCCGACGATGATGGCTCGCGCAATCCCTCGCTTCGCACATTGTTTGATTCCGACGCCGATGAAATCGCCCACCTGGATGAAAGCCTGCTCCGGCAAATGAGGATAGAGGGCCATCGCATACTGTTCAGACTTACCGCCGGTCGTAAGCACCAATTCACGCAAGCCGCCTGCCGCTGCAACGTCGATCTCCTGCATCACGCTCGCCTTGAAGGCCGCCGTGGAATAGGGCCTCACGATGCCGGTCGTACCGAGGATAGAGATGCCGCCGAGGAGGCCAAGCCGCGCGTTGGTGGTCTTCTTAGCCATCTCTTCGCCGCCCGGTACGCTAATCGTCACGACCGCGCCCCCGTAGGAAGCGCCGGCGAGTTCCTCACCCACCATCTCCGTAATATTGCGCCGAGGAACCGGATTGATCGCAGGCCCGCCGATCTCCAAACCCAAGCCGGTCTTGGTGACGGTGGCGACACCCTGGCCTCCCCTGATCTCGATACCCGACTCGGTGCGCAATTCCACTTCGGCCGTCAACTCGGCCCCATGCGTACAATCGGGATCGTCGCCTGCATCCTTGATGATGCTGCAGACCACGCGGCCGTCCAGACGCTCGCAACGGGCGAGGGCGAACGTGACTCTCGTCCGATTCGGCAGGGTCGTTTCAATTTCAGACAGCATGGCCCCCTTCACGAGGCAACGGGTTGCAGCCTTAGCGGCCGCCGCCGCGCATGCGCCGGTAGTGAACCCGGTACGTAGCCCCTTCCGATCTTTCGGCGGTACGTTCTTATCCATTAATCAGGTCCCGGCACATTCCGCCAGACAACCGAAACGCTCACGGATCTTCGCCGCACGTTCAGAGCTGTAATTCTCTGTCTTCGCCTGGTTCGTGCCCCGGAACGACAGGCGACAGAGCAAATCCCCATCAGCCCCTAACAACTCAAGCGCCGCATTGCCCTCGTCCTGCTGCCGATAGAGCAGTCTGCCTCCATCCTCGATCTTGAGATGAACATGGGTCCGGCCCTCCTCGCCAAGGGTGGCCCACTCAGCCCCCTGCCGTAGGGTCAAGAGCCCATGGACCTCGGCAATCGCACCGGACGAACGGACGATGACGCTCGTATCCCCGAACGCAAGCGCTGCTTCCAGCGCGGAAAGAATCTGCTCTCGCCCGGTCATGCGGATTTCTTCGGCATATTGAAGAACGACTCCACATGGTCCTTGTCCACGGCCACTCCGGCAATTACCAGGTCATCGAACAACACCTGATTCACGGCTCCATCGCCCGCGATGAAGGCCTGGGTAAGATCGCCGCGCGACAACACCTCATGGAGAATGGCTCTGGCATGAGGAATCCGGTCTTGATGACCGACCGCAGGGATCGCTTCAATCCTCACCTCGCCACAGGCGGCTGGAATCTGCTGCTGCACGAACTCATCCGGGAGAAAATACTCCGCCGAACCGCGCAACCAAATGAGCTGAGTCTGAGGCAGCAGCGACGCAAAATGAGTCGCGCATAACAATCCCAGCACGGCGGTAATCCCTGTATCAGTCGCCAGGATCAGAGTCCTGCCGGAAGCCCCCTCTCTCGGACAGAACTTGCCCCAAGGCCCGCTGAACGAAATATCCGTCCCAGCTGTCAGCCCATGCACAAAGGCGGAACCCAATCCCTCGGGGATGCGCTTCACGGCAAGCTGAAAACGCAGTTGTTCCGCATCGCCTGTGAGAAACGAATAGGCCCGCTTGACGGCCTTGCCGCTCGGCAAAATAATTCGGCTGTCGAGGATGAGGTACTGTCCGCCGACGAACCCCAAGGGCTCGGTCGCGCAAAGATCGAGGAGCAGGGTATCGGGCCCCAGCCTCTCGGTTCCCACCACATGAGCCGTCTTCGCCACAGCCATCGTGTCTACCCGGCTGGATAAATCTCATGGACAAAATCATGCATCTCGTCGAGATCGCGGTAGAGATGCATGAGTCCCTCGATCTGATGCGTCAGGTCGAGCTCGACCTTCTTCGTCAGCACAATGAGAGTGCGCAAATACGGCAGCTTCGGATCGTCGGGGCGGGTCGCGGACACGCGCTGCTCCAACGCGGACACCGCGCCTTCGTAAAATTGCTTGAGCGACGCCAAATCCTTGGCCCCGCACATAGAACGAATCGGTCCCGGTTGATCGGCCCCGGTCCCCAGCTCCGCCAGCTCGTGCTGCCGCTCTGCTTCATTCTTGATTCCGAGTATGTCCATCAACCCCAACCGCAGCCCTGCGATCTCATGACAGGCCATCGTCTCTCCTCCGTTACTGCATAATGTTGTCGACCAGGCGACTGACCAGCCGATCGCCCAGCAGATGCTCCTCGATCAATTCCTTGGCATCCGTCTCTTTCACGCCCCGGTACCAGATGCCGTCCGGATAGACCGCCACCGTCGGCCCCTCTCCGCAGCGGCCCATACAAGAAGTCTTCGTCACCCGGATATCCAGCTCGCGGCC
The DNA here is from genome assembly GCA_964358535.1 of uncultured Nitrospira sp. Lineage (GTDB taxonomy): Bacteria > Nitrospirota > Nitrospiria > Nitrospirales > Nitrospiraceae > Palsa-1315. The sequence continues at coordinate 31,406 of CAYHQK010000005.1, forward strand.
TGTTTCCTTAATCAGCCGCCGCAAGGTGGCAATCAACGTGATGCTCCCGGCATCGGCGCAATCGGCATTCCCGCAGACCAACACATGTTTGGCGAGCGGACGATGGGCATGGACGTGCGGCATAGCCTGCGCATGGGTGAATCCGTGCCGTAGACTCCAGAGCAGCGCTTTGAGCCCTCCCACCTTCCCGGTCACGGCGGACACAGGCACGCGATATTGGCAGGTGTCGCAGGGAAGCGGACGTTCTCCCTCCATCGCTTCATGGAGCCGCTCATCCATTAGCTTGATCAAACGATCGTCGATTCCCAAATGAGGCGCGAGCTCAGTCTTGATCCAGGGATAGCGGGCCTGGAACGATTCCACCTGCTCGCGAATCTGAGTGATCAGCCGCCCGCCGAAGAGAAAATAGGGCACCACGACGATCCGTTCGGGACGCGAACGGGCGACCAGTTCCACCGTCTCCTCGAATAGCGGTCTCGTGACGCCGACGAAGCAAGGCACCACCCACCCGATCTCGCGCCCTTCGGCAAGGAGGCGCACAACTTTGCAAAAATCCCCGTTCGCGTCCGGATCGCTGGCGCCACGGCCCACGACCACGACGGCAGTCTTCGCAAACTCGCGGACACCTTCCAGCGATGCCCTCGCCCGCTCGAACGCCAGCTCCACAAGGTTCGGATGGACGCCCAGGGCGTTGGCCACGGTAAAACGAACGGCAGGGAAATCCTGCCGGGCCTGCGACAGCGCGAGAGGGATATCGTTCTTCACATGCCCAGCGGCAAAGAGAAATAGCGGCAGCATGACCACCGAATCGGTCCGTTGCGCCAGCTCGCGAAGGGCGTCAGCCAACGACGGGCGAGCCAGCTCCACATAGCCGTGCGCCACGTCGAGATCGGGACGCGTCGCGCGATAGGCCGCAACTAAGGACTCGAATTCGGTATTGGCGTTGGGATCGCGGCTGCCATGCCCGACGATGAGCAATCCCGTGGTCATGCGACAGGGACCGATCCGGGCCATGCTGCAGGCATAAAAAAACCTCCGGCTCCACAACAGGAACAAGAGGTCGCTTGCCCAAAAGGCAGGAGAGATCCTCCGTTACCGCGCGGAGAAACAATGCCATGTCATCTCGGATAGGTCTCCTGGCTCGCAGGTTCAGAAGGTCGGACCTTCAACGCTTCCCCCAACCTTCCCCGACGAGGTCGTCGAGTGGCTGAAACAGGGGGTGCTTCCCACTTACAGTGGCGGGACCGCGCCGGATTTTCACCGGACTTCCCTTTTTCGCCCTTACGGGCATCCGAGAGGTTACTGACTTATCAACAGTGATATCTAACGCGGGCTGACAGGCCCTGTCAAGCTGAAATACTAGGAGGCCAACCAAACAGACGTGAACTGATTATCTCGGGAAATCCGGGGCATCTTTGACGATCATTTGCCCTAAATATTTCGAGCCATTAATGTTCAAATGATTTCGATCCCGGTACAGCAACTGTCCGTCCTTCGCCATCGTACAGAGCTTGTCGTCGCAAAAGTATTTGACGGTGTGCAAAATTTCCGCCGGTCCGTTCGTGAGTACCACAGACTCAAGAATGGGATAATAGGTTTCATACTGGTGAGAGAAATAGTTGCGACTTTCGGCACAGGCACTCGTCCGGCTAAACATTCTCTCGTACTTACACTTCGGCGGGTCGAACGTAAAATTCGGGACATCGTCTGTGACGTACACGGCTTTATGCGCGGCAGCGAGCAGGTCAATCGTTGCAGCCAGCTCATCTCTGAACTTGCCGCGGTCCATCATCAATCCCGTCCGTCCGTTTCCACTCCACTTCGCCGACAGGATCACCGTGCGGATACGTTCATCCCCGACTACATGGCTGAAGATATGCTCAAACTCGTGATAGCTCGTGAAGGGGAGGCTCGTCCTAAAGTAATAGACCACGTTCATACCAGGGAGCGCTTCTGCGAGCCCTAGAAACAAAGGTTCCGCATGGCTATCGCCGATAATGGCGAGATCGACCTGGGTATCCTTGCGGGACTGGAAACATCTGACAGATCCGTTCAACTGCACGGCTTCGTTTCGGATACTGACCGGCGTGCAGGGATAAAACGTGCGGCCAACATATTCATGAAACTGATCCTGCCCGATATCGCCATCGTTTTTAATCTCTTGCGGACTCATGCCCTCTTTCCATAACAACCCGCCCTTCTCCTGGTTGAGGCCAGCGACGAGTCCCACGGCAAGCATCAACACCATCAACACGATGACTCGTGCCCTGCCAGGCTTGCCAAATCGCACAGGCCGCTCGATCAATCGATAGGTCAGCCAAGCCAGCACTATGGAGATGAACACCGCTGCAAGCCGCACCTCGACTGTAGGCGTTTCGCTTTCGATGACCCGTGCAAAGGCGAGCAGGGGCCAATGCCAGAGATAGAGGGGAAAACTGATCAAGCCAAACCATACCAGCAGGCGATGGGAGAGCACGGCGCGATTAAACCAGGCCTGCGCGCCAGCCGAAATAATCAGCACCGCGCCGACCGTTGGCAGCAAGGCCCACCAACCGGGGAACGCCCGTTCTTTCGTAGTGAACATGACGCCGGCCACAAGAAGTGCCGCGCCGTAACACGATTGCAGACTGTTACTGCCGATCTTGAATTGCTGCAAGACGCGCGGCTTGAAGAGCGCCACATATGCCAGACAAGAACCGCTCAACAGTTCCCAGAACCGGGTCTGCGGAGAGTAGAACGCGGCGACCACGTCGCTATTGGCCTTCCAAATATTGAAGGCAAAGGAGATGGCCGTGATGGCCAGGGTCACGAACAGCAGATTGAACCGCTTCTTCCACGCGCACCACAGCAACAGCGGCCAAAGAATGTAAAACTGCTCTTCAATACCCAGCGACCATAAGTGAAGCAGCGGCTTCGTCTCAGCGCTGTTATCGAAGTAGCCGGATTCCCGCCACAGGGTAAAATTCGAAATGAACAGGGCTCCGCGCACGATATGTTTGCTCAGCTGCTTGTATTCATCGGCAAACAACGCAAACCAGCCGAACACAAAGCTCGCGACAAAAACCACAAGGAGCGCCGGAAATATCCGTTTGATGCGGCGGCTATAGAACTCGACGAAACTGAAACTGCTGCGCTCCAGATTCTCAAAAATGATGGTTGAGATTAAAAATCCAGAGATGACGAAAAAGACATCGACGCCGATAAAGCCGCCCTGGATCGAGCTGGGAAACGCGTGAAAGGCGACAACCGCGAGCACGGCTATCGCCCGTAACCCGTCAATATCCGCACGATAGGGGGGATGAGTGAGTTCAACCGCCTTAGTACTCAATGCAGGGCCATTCGTTGTTACGATTTTCTTCAGAAGCGCATTGCACAGTGCTACAGACGCGGAGGTAGGTCAAGACGCTAATATTGATTTTAGCCGCCGTCTGCACGCAGGGAAACGGGAGGGAGACCTTATCACCTACTGACTCTTGGTGAGCCGGCTGGGGGTCGAACCCAGGACCCTCGCCTTAAAAGGGCGATGCTCTACCAGCTGAGCTACCGGCTCACAAAATGGCGGGTGCGAATTCTACCACTGAAGATCGGTCTATGCCTAGAGAGGAAATCAATTTCTTACCGCGCGCGGGAACGGGTCTTGAGCGGATTGCGCAGAATGATGGTTTCGCTACGCTTCGAACCGGTCGAAATAATATCGATGGGACATTCGGCGATCTCCTCCAGATACTGGAGATAGCGCTTGGCCTCCGCGGGAAGCTGCTTGTAGGCGGTCGCGCCGGAGGTGGAGCCGGACCAGCCCTTGAACGTCTTATAGACCGGCTCGCACTCGGTCAGGACCTGAAGATCGGAGGGCATGTCGCGATGGAGCTTCCCTTGATAGCGATAGCCGGTGCAGACTTTTAATTCTTTGCAGCCGTCGAGCACGTCCAGTTTCGTGACGGCCAATGACGTGAGTCCGTTCACCTTGGTGGCGTAGCGCATGACGACGCCGTCGAACCAGCCGCAGCGGCGCGCGCGGCCCGTAGTCGAGCCGAATTCTTTTCCTCTGGCCTGGAGCCCGCCTCCCACTTCATCGGTCAATTCCGTGGGGAAGGGCCCGCTGCCGACACGAGTCGTGTAGGCCTTGACGATCCCGAGGACCGCGTCGATCTTCGTCGGTCCCACGCCGCTTCCTGTGGAGGCGCCGCCGGCCGTTGAGCTGGAGGAGGTGACGAAGGGATAGGTGCCAAAGTCGACATCCAAATGCGTCCCTTGCGCCCCTTCGAACAAGACGGTCTTCTTTCCGTCGACCATCTTATTGACGAGCATGACCGTATCGACGATATGGCTCTTGAGCCGATCGGCATAGCCCATATACTGCTGGAATACTTTTTCGACTTCGAACCGCTCCATCTTATAGAGCTTCTCGGCAAACCAATTGACCTCGACCAGGTTCTCTTCGAGTTTGGTGCGAAAGGCCTTTGGATTGAGCAGGTCCCCCATTCGAATCCCGATCCGCGCCATCTTGTCGGCATAGGAGGGGCCGATGCCACGGCCCGTCGTGCCGATTCTGCGAGAGCCCTTCGACTGTTCCGCTGCTTTGTCGATAGCCTTATGGTAGGGCAGAATGAGATGGGCGCGCTGACTGACGACAAAATTCTTGCCGATCTTCACCCCTTGAGTCTGGAGATGATCCATTTCCTCGATCAAGGAGGCCGGGTCCACGACGACCCCGTTCCCAATCACACAGAGCGTGCCGCGATAGAGGATGCCTGAGGGGATGAGGTGAAACACGAAGGTGCCCCGGTCATTGATCACGGTGTGCCCGGCATTGGACCCGCCCTGATAACGCACGACGGCATCGACGTCGCGGGCCAAGATATCCACGATCTTGCCCTTGCCTTCGTCGCCCCACTGCGCCCCGATGACTACGAGATTTCCCATCGCCTGAAATGCTCCCAAAAAAAGAGCCCTGGCCAACCGGGGGCCAGAGCGGAGGAGCCATGGTAGGGGTGGCACTGTAGTTTGTCAAGAACCGTCATGGCCAAATCGTTCCTCGTGCCGTCCTTTTACCTACCCCTCACCTTCAAGGGCAGGCCCAACCCGTCTCTTCTTGCGCACGTCGAACAAGGGGAGCCTTCGACTGCGCGTTCCGCGAGCACGAGAGACAGTTAGGTCTGCCCTCTCTCCTTTTCTTGACTGCCGAGGGAAAGCCATGTTAGCATCGGCGCTGTTTCACGAGGATTTTCGCTTATTTCCAAGTCCATCGATGTGGGGCTGTAGCGCAGTTGGGAGCGCGCGTGAATGGCATTCACGAGGTCGCCGGTTCAATCCCGGCCAGCTCCACCAAAATAATCACGCAGGCTCAGCAAACCTCGACATCCACCCCTAATCACCGAATGACCATCGGCTCCTCCCGGTAAGCGCGATCCGCCTGGTTCACGAAATTTCTCATGCTCCAAATCGAATCCGTCTATAAACAATATTCCACGAGAGTGCTGCTTGAGGGCGCCACGGCGCATCTCCGCCCCGGTTCGCGGGTCGGCCTGGTGGGGCCTAACGGCGCCGGCAAAACGACTCTCTTCCGCATGATCCTCGGGGAGGAGTCGCCGGACAAGGGCACCATCCGCAAACGGCCCCGGCTCCGCATCGGCTATCTTCCGCAGGAGCTCGAAACCATCACGGGCAAAAACGTGCTGGACGCCACGCACCGCGACATCTATCCCGAGCATGAAGCCGAACGCATCCTCATGGGATTGGGATTTTCGGAGCTCGACTTCGGGCGTGAAGTCGAAAAGCTGTCAGGCGGCTATCGGATGCGCGTCGCCTTGGCGCATCTGCTGCTGAGCAAGCCTGACGTGCTGATGCTCGACGAGCCGACCAACCACTTGGACAAACCGACACAGCGCTGGTTCGAGCAATTCCTCCTGGACTCGGAAATGACGCTGTTGATCATCAGCCACGACACGGAATTTCTCAATCGTGTCGTCACCCACATCTGGGATCTCCGGCACCATAAGATCGAAGAATATCGCGGCAGCTATACCTCGTTCCAGAAAATCCGCGCCGAACGGGACGCGCAGCAAGAAGCTGCCGCGGGACGCCAGGCCAAAGAAGTCGCGCGGGTGCAAACCTTCGTGGATCGATTCCGCTACCAGGCGAACAAAGCCAGCCAGGTCCAATCGCGCATCAAGCAGCTTGATAAGGTCAAGATGATTGAGGTGAAACGCGATCCCAAGCGGGTGAAATTCAAATTCCCCATCCCCCCGCCGAGCGGACGGCAGGTGCTGGAGCTCCAGGGCGCGTCCAAACGCTATGGCGAAAAAGTGGTCTACGAGAAAGTCGATTGTTCGATCGAACGGGGCCAGCGCGTGGCGTTGGTAGGAGAGAACGGAGCGGGCAAAAGCACGCTGCTCAAGATGCTGGCCGGAGTGCTGGAGCCGGACAACGGCAAACGGTCTATCGGCCATGGTGTCACCCTGCACTACTTCGCCCAACACCAGGCGGAAACACTGAACCCGGAACATACGATCCTGGAGTCCCTCGCCGAGGTTTCCAACCAGGCGGAAACGAATTTCCTCCGCGGGATTGCCGGCGCCTTCCTATTTACCGGCGACGATCAAAAGAAACCGATCAAGGCCCTGAGCGGAGGCGAACGCAACCGCGTTGCGCTCGCACGGATGCTGGTCGAACCGGCCAATACCCTGCTGCTCGACGAACCGACCAACCACCTCGATCCGGCATCGGTCGACATGCTCACCGACGCCCTCTCGGACTTTCCCGGCACGATCATCTTCATTTCACATGACCCGACATTTCTAACCAGAGTCTGCACGCGCGTCATTGAAATCGAAGAGGGCAAAGCCCGCAGCTTCACCGGCGACTATGAATATTACTTGTGGAAGAAGGCGCAGGAAATCGAATCCATCAAGGAATCGAGCGACGACTTAAAGGGGGCGGATCGCGGGAAAACCGTTGGCCCGACCAAGGCCATGCTGTCGCAGACCCAGACCAAACCCTCAGCCGGAGAGCGCCGCGATCTGAGTAAAACCCAGGCCCGCCTGGAGAAACAAATCGTCAAAGCTGAAGCCGATATCGCCGACTGCGAGACCAAGATCAAAGCGCGGGACCTTGAACTGGCCAACCCGGCACTCTACAAAGATGAATCTACCAAGTGGAGCGTGCTGCAAACGGAATACGACGGCTGGAAGAGCGATCTGGCGCGGCTCACCACCAGGTGGGAAACGCTCTCAGCCGAACTGGAAGGCGTCAAACAAAAACTGACGGCTTACGCGTAGCAGGATAACGAGCG
>CAYHQK010000005.1:38796-48385 GCA_964358535.1 uncultured Nitrospira sp.
TCTTTCGTGACCAGCTCGTCCCAGACGACGCCGATCAGAAACCCCTTCTCCCACGGCTTGGCCCAAGCCACTTTCCCGTCGAGCCGCTCCATCTGCTCTGCGCGATCAGAATCCAGAAACGCCAATGACACGGTCACAGGCAGGGCCACCGCCAACTTCTCTTTCGCGTGCAAGCCTGCGCCGACTCTATTGACGTTATCCAATACAGCCGTCATCGCCTTGGCTCCACTTTTCGGGGAAATCAGAGCCGAGCCAACGAGCGTCGCCCGAATGAACTTGCGCCGTTCATTCGTGGCTGCGATCAATCCAGCTGTTTTTTGATCCTGCCGCTTCACAGGCCTAAGTATAACCGATTAGAAATCTTTGTCCACCGCCAACACAATCCAGCAATTACGCGCTCTTAGGCCGATAGTACCGACGGCCCTTGAGCGATTCAGGAAGATGCTCCTGCCCCTTGGCCTGGGGATCGTCATGGGCATAACGATAGCCTTTCCCGTACCCGAACCCCTTCATCATCGATGTCACGGCATTCCGTAAATGGAGAGGGACTCCCAGATTTCCATGAGATTTTGCATCTTCCATGGCTTCAAGTAATCCGACGTAGGAGGCATTATCTTTGGGCCTGGTGGCGAGATAGGTCGTCCCCTGGGCTAAGTTGATCTGCGCCTCTGGCAGCCCCACAAACTGGACGGCCTGAGCCACTGCGGTCGCCACCACCAGCCCCATCGGATCGGCATTCCCTACGTCCTCAGAGGCAAAGATCACCAGGCGTCTCGCAATGAATTTCGGGTCCTCCCCTCCTTCCAACATCCGGGCGAGCCAATAGAGGGCGCCATCAGGGTCGGAATCGCGGAGGCTCTTAATATAGGCGGAGATGACGTTGTAATGTTCTTCGCCGGACTTGTCGTACCGGATCGATTTCTTCATCAGCGCGGCTTCCAGCGCCGCTCCATCGATCAGACGAGTCCCGTCAGGCCCAGGCTGCTGCTGCCTCACCACAAAATCCAGCGCAGTCAGAAGAGCCCTGGCGTCGCCGTTGCCATAGGCAATCAATCGTTCCCGGGCCTCGGGGGACAGACTGGCCTTCCACGCCCCCAATCCGATCGCAGAGTCCGTGAGCGCCCGGTCCAGGATCTGCCCGAGCGCCTCGCTTGAAAGGGACTTGAGCACGATAACCAAAGAGCGAGACAGAAGCGGCGAGATCACTTCAAAGGACGGATTCTCCGTCGTCGCCCCGACCAGGATAATCGTCCCCCGCTCGACGTGGGGCAGAAAGGCATCCTGCTGCGCCTTGTTGAACCGATGGATCTCGTCGACGAAGAGGATGGTTCGTTGACCGTTGATGGCCTGGCGTTGCTCCGCGGTCTTGATGATGGCCCGCAGTTCCGGCACCCCCCCTGTGACCGCCGAGAAGGGCACGAACTGCGCTTTGGTGTGACGCGCGACGAGATGAGCCAACGTGGTTTTGCCGGAGCCCGGCGGCCCCCAGAAGATGACGGAGGAGAGTTGATCTGCCTCGATAGCCCTCCGCAAGGGCCGATCCGGCGCGGTGATGTCCTCCTGTCCGACAAAGTCCGCAAACTCACGCGGCCGCAGACGCTCAGCCAACGGAGCCTCAACGGACTTCCCCCATTCGGGAGTGCCAAACAAATCGGGAGTCTGATCGTGAGCAGTCATCATCTCACAGGCTGCGGGAAAACGATGTGGCACGCCGGGACGTCACTGGTCCGCCCAACGTGGGCAACTAGTCTGAGTCACCGACGCTGCCCCGGCGGATGAGCTTCAAAAACTCAAGACGGGTTTGCGGCTGACTACGGAAGGCACCGAGCATGGAGCTGGTGACCGCCGTGGTGTTCTGCTTTTCGACGCCCCGCATCATCATGCAGAGGTGCCGCGCTTCCACGACCACGCCCACTCCATGGGCATTGAGCTTGGATTTGAGCGTTTCGGCGATCTGGACGGTCAGCCGTTCCTGAACTTGAAGCCGTCTCGCAAAGGTGTCCACGATGCGCGGAATCTTGCTGAGCCCCACCACCTTCTTGTTAGGCAGATACCCCACATGGACCTTGCCGTAGAAAGGCAGGAGGTGATGCTCGCACATGCTAAAGAAATCGATGTCTTTCACGATCACCATCTCGTCGTACTCGATGGGAAAGAGCGCGCCGTTCAAGAGATGGTCGATGTCCCGCTGATACCCCTGAGTCATGAAGGCGAGGGCCTTGGCCACTCGCTCTGGAGTCTTCACAAGCCCGTTCCGGCCTGGCTTTTCGCCCAGCGCGAGCAACATTTCCGTCACCAGGGATTGCAGCACGTCCAGATCCACTGGTTTGCCGCTCCCCCCGACGTCTTCAACCTGCCGCTGACTCCGCCGCTTGACTGCCTGCTTAGCCATGCCGTCCCTCTCTGAGCATCGGGATAGGACTCGCCGATCCCGCATACTCGAAATAATTGTCGCGCGTTTCAATCAGTCCGACTTTTTCCAACTGCCCGGCGGGAAGATGCCTCACCAGAAGGTCCCAGATCAGCAACACCAAGTTTTCCCCGGTCGTGGTGCAATCGGCAAACTCAGGATCTTGATTAAGATCGTGATGGTCGAATCTGGCAACCACCTGCTCGCCGACAACCTGATCCAGCCGACCGAGATCGAAGCCACCCCCCGGCGCTGCCGACACAGCACTCTGCACCGTCACTAACACGACATAGTTATGGCCATGCCCGTTGGGATTATTGCATTTCCCGAACGCCGCCCAGTTTTCTTCTGGCGATAAATGATCCGTGTGCAGCCGATGGGCCGCACAGAACCGATATCGTCTAGTCACGCTTGCCTGGGCCATCGTGGATTCAGCTCACATCCAGCTCAAAAAAGAAAAGCCAGGGCTGCCCGAGACTCGGACAATCCTGGCTTCCCCTCACAGTCAACCTGCCAACTCGCGCCACACCAGCGCCCATGCCTTAGGCGCTGAAAGAGCTGCCGCAGCCACAGGTCGTCTTCGCTTGCGGATTTTTGATCGCAAACCCGGAGCCCTGCAGACTATCGACATAATCGACCTCGGCGCCTTGCAAGAGCGGGGCGCTCTGGGAATCCATGATGACCTTCACTTCATTCTTTTCGAACACCGTGTCGTCATCGCCCATCTTCGATTCGAAGGCCATGCCGTATTGGTAGCCGTGGCATCCGCCGCCTTTGACGTAGACGCGCAACCCGATGATATCTTTCTCTTCCACCATCAATTCTTTGATCTTTTGTTCCGCAATCGCCGTAATCGTCAACATTAGAATCCTCCTCTTGTGACCAGGCCGTCATTCGAAAACCTGCCTGGAATGACTTAGTGTAACACCTCTCTACCGAATTTCAATACCCTGCGACTCAGACTGCCCCGTCGTGGGCGCAACCCACTTCCCTTCGGGCACTAACACCACCACGTCTCCTAGCACCTTGGCCTGGCACCCGAGGCGGTGCCACGGCTCGCTGAGGGCTTCTCGATCGAGAAGATCCTGCTCGTCGAAATCGATCTCCGACAGGTTTTCCGCGCCGATCTGCACTTCCACCCGACAAGTGGTGCAGGAGGCGTTCCCGCCACAATCGTTATTCAACACAAAGCCGAGAAGCTTCGACGCCTCCAGCAATGACGTATTGAGCTCAACCTCTCCGCTTTTGCCCTGAGGATGGAGAAACGTCACGCGCGGCATCGCCAATCCCTCCTAATGCGCCGCTGCACCAGCTGCTACCGGCTGATAGGGGCAACGCTGCAAACGGATATGCTCATCAAACTCGTGGCGGAACAATTTCACACTGCTCTGGACCAGCACGGCTGCGCCGGTCACCAACGTACAATAGCCGGTCCCCTTCACAAACCCGCAGAGCTGGAGGAGGCTATCCATATCCTTCTGCGTCCCCTCGCCCTGCTCGATCTTGGTCAAGAGCGCGGCAAGATTGATCGTGCCCATCCGGCAGGGAGGACACTGACCGCAGCTCTCGCCCTTGAAGAAATTCGAGAAATGCAGGGTCTTCGCCACCATACAGGTCGCATCATCCACGACGATCATGCCGGCTGATCCCAGTCCTGTGCCGGCCTTCTTCAAGGAATCAAAGTCCATCGTCAGGTCAAGCTGATCGGCTGTGACCATCGAAAAGGCTGGACCGCCGGGAAACACCGCCTTGATCTTGCGCCCGCCCGGCACGCCGCCGCCGCATGTATCAATCAGTTCCCGGATCGTGATCCCCATCGGCCGCTCGTACACGCCCGGCTTGTTGATGGCGCCACTGAGCGAGAACATCATCGTGCCGGGGCACTTTTCCGTGCCGACCTGCGTGAACCAGGCCGAACCCTTCTGGAGGATTCTCGGAATGTTGCAGAGAGTTTCAACGTTGTTGACCAGAGTCGGCTTTCCATACAAGCCGAAGTCTGTCGGGTAAAACGGCGGCTTCTGTCTCGGCATCGCCGGACGCCCTTGCATGGACTCAAGCATCGCCGTCTCTTCACCGGCCACGTAGCTTCCATAGCCGTCGAAGATTTGCAGATCGAGATCCATCCCGCTGCCCATGGCATTCTTGCCCAGGAATCCCCGTTCCTTCGCCTGTGCCAAGGCCTTCTTCAGATTCTCCCGCTCTTCTTGGTACTCATGATTCAAATAGATGAAGGCCGCCTTGGCTTGCACCGTATAGGCCGCAATGAGACATCCTTCGATGAGCTGATGGGGCGCCTGCTTGAGCATATAGCGGTCTTTAAACGTGCCCGGCTCATGCTCGCCCGCGTTGCAGACGAAGTAATGTTCTTTGACCCGGTGGTTGAGGACCTTTTCCCACTTGATGCCGGTGGGGAAGCCGGCGCCCCCTCGCCCACGAAGCCCGGCCTTCTTCAGTTCATTGACGATATCCGCCGCACTCAGCTCTTTGACGCACTTCTTCCAGGCCTCGTAGCCACCGATCTTCAGATAGGCATCGATATCCCAGGGATCGCCGTCAAGCGTTTGGAGAACTCGTGGATCAGTCGCAGTCGTCATGCGCCCTTCCTTACCGGTTTGGCTCACAATGCGGAGCGTTACTATAAGGTGCCTCGCCCATCTTCGTCAAGGCAATGACCCGATAATAGGCCTGAATCTCAACGACTTAGGGCCACTGCCCCATAGGGAACTGGGCATATTGGCCATTTGAGCCGGTTGCGTGAATGCTGGAGGGTATCCGCAAGGAGGGAATGAATTGATCGCCGACGGGCTTTCCCGCCGGCGATGAGAGGAAATCCTACTTGATGTGGCTGCCGAGCCCCATGAACAACAACATGGGAATCGACAACATGAAGTTGACCCGCGAAGCGAGGAGCGCGGTCCGGCCCCACTGGGCCATTTCCGCCGGCGCCGGAGTCCCCTGGGCTGCCGCCGTCACCGCCGCAATAATCTTCTTCTGGTTCGGCCAAATGATCGCATGGACGTTGGCCATCATGATGATGCCCAAGAGCCCGCCGATTCCCAACGCCATCGCGCCGGTTCCACCCTTGGAGTAGAGATAGACGTACAACACAATCCCGGCCAGCACCGTAACCGTCGCACCATGCCGGAACCAGTTCAACGCGGCAGGCATCAACTTGGGAATCACGATATTCTTGGTCGGGCCGTCCAGGCTCTTTAAGAACGCCGCATTGATGAGGTTGAAGAAATACAGCAACCCAATCCAGGTGATCCCGGCTAAAAAGTGAACCCAGCGCAACAACAGACCTGCCCAGTCTGCTTCGCCAACCCCAATACCGGCCATGCCGAGATACCCCACGACCAACACTGCGGTGAGCGCAAATCCTGCGCCAATCGTCTGCATCGGATTCTCAAGAAATTTCATTATGTCTCCTTAGTTTCAGTGAACTGCGTCGCGCATTCTGTACTGTAGGCCCGCTTCGCTTGTCAAGCGAGACCCGGGACATCATCGCGTTACGCCATCAACCGATCGACGGTCGCGCACAGTTCGCGCACCGCGCGAGCAGAGTTCTCCAGCCCCGCCTGCTCTTCCGCCGTCAGTTCATATTCAACCACCTGCTCCGCCCCGCCCCGGCCCAGCTTGACCGGCACACCCACGACAACATCCTTCAATCCATATTCGCCTTCGCAAAGCACCGCACAAGGCAACACCCGCTTCTGATCCTTCATGATCGCCTCGACCATATCGACCGCCGAAGCGGACGGAGCATAGAACGCGCTGCCGGTCTTTAAGAGGCCCACGATTTCGGCGCCCCCCTCACGAGTCCGCTTCACGATCGCCTCCAACCGCTCCTTCGACATCAACTCGGACACCGGCTTTCCCTTCACCGTCGTATAGCGCGACAGGGGCACCATCGTGTCGCCATGCCCTCCCAGCACCATCGCATCCACATCGGGACCTGGCACACTCAACTCGGCGGCGATGAAGGCACGCATACGGGCGGAATCGAGCACTCCCGCCATCCCCAGGACCCGTGATTTCGGCAGGCCACTGACGCGGCGCGCCACATGGACCATCGCATCCAACGGGTTGGTGACGAGAATCAGAATAACGTTCGGCGAGCGGGAGACCAGCTCCGAAACGACCGACTTCACGATCTTGGCATTCGTGGCCAACAACTCGTCGCGGCTCATCCCCGGCTTGCGAGGGATGCCCGACGTAATCACCGCCACCGCCGAGCCGGCCGTTTCATCGTAGCCGTTGGTGCCCACAACGCGGGTGCCATAGCCGCAGACCGGCCCGGCCTGCGTGATATCGAGCGCCTTGCCTTGCGGAACTCCCTCGACGATATCGACGAGCACGACATCGTAGGCGTCCTTCTCCGCCAGCCGCTGCGCCGTCGTGCCGCCGACGTTCCCCGCGCCCACCACCGTAATCTTGGGTCTTCCCATATTCCCTCCGAAAGTTCTAAGTGCTGCGTGCTGAGTATCGAGTGCGCAAATCGAGGAACTCCCCGGTTCCAGTCTCAGCACTCAGCACTCTCAACTCAGCACTGCTTATGTGTGTTCGTGTTCCGTCCAGCCCGCGACTTTGAAATTGATGGTGCAGACGAAATTTTCACCATCGTAGAAATTGACCTTGATCTTCTTCTTGCCATAAGTCTTGGCCAGAAAGCCATCCGGATCATCGACCAATTCCTGATACCCGCCCGCCGGATATTCGCCAAGGTCGTGAAAGACCACGATCATCCCGACTTTGACTTCCTGCAGCAGCTTGGCCCAGCAACGGGGATAGACCTCCCAAAACTTGGCCTCGATCATTTCCTTCGTCGGCTCAAGGCGATCCTCCCCCGGCTTGGTCGGCTGCGCGAACTTCGCCAGCCGACGGACATAGGGATACTGATTCCCCGTAAACAACTTATGGAGCCAAGGCGGCACTGCCGGTCGCTCAGTTTCGTTGCTCATGTATCTTCTCTGCCCCTTAATTCTGCTAGGTCGTGAGCCGTTGATAAATCTTCGGCAATCGCTTCGGCAAGGCTTCGATGTGATCGATGACCGCGAACTGCACGTCTCCGTACATTCGCCGGACATACTCATCGGCCTCCCGATCGATCGTGATACAAAACGGATGCACCCCCCGCTGACGCGCCTCGCGCAACGCCGCCTTCGTGTCTTCCAGCGAATACTCGTCCTTGTAGCCGTCATCGAGCGGGCGCCCGTCGCTGATGAGGACGAGCAATCTGGTCCGCGCCTCTCGTTCCAGCAATTTGGCAGTGGCATGGCGAATGGCCGCCCCATCGCGGTTTTGCTGCATGGGAACCAGTCCGCCCAACCGCTGCGCGGCCTTCCCGCTCAACCGGTCGTCGAAATCCTTGATCACCAGAAAGTCCACTTGCCCGCGACCCTGGCCCGAATAGCCATAGAGCGCATATTGATCTCCGACCGATTCCAGCGCCTCACACAAGAGCACCAGCCCCTCTTTCTCCAGATCGATCACGCGGCGGCCGCTCGCCAACTGACGGCTGGTGGACCCGCTCACATCGACCAAAAACGCGGCTGCGACATCCCGTTCTTTTCGCTCACGTCTGACGTAGATCCGGTCCGACAGGTCTGCCCCCGCCGCCCGCTCCGCGCACATCCGCACCGCCGCATCCACATCCAGCTCGTCGCCGTCCGCTTGGCCCGGCACGCGCCGCAACCCTGGCGGCCTCAAACCCTCGAAGAATCGTCGAAGGGCCGAGACCTCACTCCGATGCTCGCTCAAGGTGGCGCTCACGATGTCCCCGCTCCCCTCCTCGGCGGCACGTTCGACGACGCGGCACCAATTGAGGCGATAGTCGTCGATCCTCTGATCCCATTCCGGGTAGCGCACCGCACGATCGCCAGGCCCTGCATGATCGACCGGCGCCGGCTGCTCGACCTTCACGTCCAGGAGCTCTTCCACCTGAGAGGGCAACTGCCGTCCCCCGGCAAGCCGATCCCCCTCCGTTTCCGTGCGCGTGCCCCCTCGATGCTGCTGACCCTGAGACGAGGCCTCCTGCGACCCGCCTGCCGCGCTCGCCATACGCTGAATCTCTTCCGACTGTGGTTGATCGTCCTGCGTCCGTCCATCCTGTGCATTCTGCCTGATGAACTCGGGATTCATCGCCCCACGATAGACCCAGTTGGTAACGGGGCGATAGTCCTCGCCGCTCTGGTCAGATGCGGAAGGCCCCACGCCCAGCTCCTCTGACGCATCATCGGCTTGCGCTCCCTGGATCATGGCGCCCTTCGGCGCCAACAGCTCTTCCAGCCGCACATACAGCACATGGGCCAGACGCACCGCCTCTTCCGCCGTCGCCGTGGGAACCAGAATCGCCTGGCACAGGGGCCAGAGAATGGCGATCTCGTCCTTGATGGCTTCGTGAATCGCGACAGGCTGCGAAGCAGCGGTCGACAATTGGAGCAGTTGATCGACGACGAGCTCCTTGACGGTCAGCCCATGGGTCAGCGACCTGGTCTCGATCGATTCCCGCGCCAATTGCTGGAGATCCCGTTGTAGTCCCGGGTACTCCCGCTGCAACAGAAACTCCACCCTCGCATCCTCCACGAGCATCCATAAATCCTGGATCAAGCCCGGATGGGGATAGAAGCGGAATAACGATGCCAAACTACCCGGCTCAGCCTGTTTCATACGGCCATACTTCTGCCGCAGGGCCAGGACCAAGTCTGCGAATGGCTCAAGGGTCAGCCGATAGGTCCCGAACTCCACATGCCCCGCTTCATGAGCTGCCATGACCAGATACAGTCGCGTATTTTCTTCAGCCGTGGGATAGCGACGGAGGCGCGATGGCAGCGAAATGGTGCGCCCGTCCTGGCTCACCGTCGCGCGCGCAAGCATCTCCTGACTCAGCGAGTCGGGAAGCGCCTGAATCGTCATGTCCATCCCACAGAGCCCCTGCACGAAGAGCTTCACCGTCCTGGCCACCTGCCTGAGCGGCACACCGCTCAAGGCTGTTTCCACCGAGGTCAGGGCCTTTTGCGACTCCAGGGCAAAGTAGGCCCTGGCTCCTTCGACGCTATAGGCCAGGACTTCCATCCCGGCTGTGAACCAGGCCTCGAAGCGGGCCTTGGCCTCCGAAGATTCGCCGATCACGCTCACCAATTCAGGCGCGCGCCGCAAATAAGCCAGCGCCGTCTCCGC
>CAYHQK010000006.1:0-3837 GCA_964358535.1 uncultured Nitrospira sp.
GGGAAGAAGCCAAAGAAGAGATTTCGTCGAAACTCAAAAAGCCGGTGGAAATCAAACACCACCTGGATCAATACGTCGTGGGGCAGGAGCGGGCCAAGCGAATCCTCGCGGTGGCCGTGCATAACCACTATAAGCGCATCTCGTCCAAGGACAAGGACACGGATGAGGTGCAGCTCCAGAAGGGCAACATCCTCATGTTGGGGCCTACGGGCACAGGCAAGACGCTGTTGGCTCAGACCCTCGCGAAATATCTGGATGTTCCGTTCACGCTGGCCGATGCCACCACGCTGACTGAAGCGGGGTACGTCGGCGAAGATGTGGAAAACATCATTCTCAAGCTCCTGCAGGCAGCGGATTACGATGTCGAGCGGGCGGAGCGAGGCATCGTCTACATTGATGAAATCGACAAGATCAGCCGAAAGAGCGACAGCCCCTCCATTACGCGTGACGTCTCGGGTGAAGGGGTGCAACAGGCGCTGCTCAAACTCATCGAGGGCACCGTTGCCAACGTGCCGCCTCAAGGCGGGCGCAAGCATCCGCATCAGGAATTTATTCAGGTCAACACGAGCAACATCCTGTTCATTTGCGGTGGCGCGTTCGTCGGGCTCGAGCAGATTATCGAACAGCGGCTCAACCGCAAGTCGATGGGATTCGGCGCCGAAGTTCGCGGGAAGAACGAAATCAAGCTTGGCGAACTGTTCGCGAAGGTTCAACCAGAAGACTTCCTCAAGTACGGGTTGATCCCGGAATTCGTCGGTCGGCTGCCGGTCGTGGCCACGTTGGATGAGCTGGATGAGCGAGCGCTCATTCGTATTTTGACCGAACCGAAAAACGCCCTGACGAAACAGTACGAGAAGCTGCTCTCCTTTGAAAAAGTAAAGCTGAAGTTCACGGAAGGCGCGTTGGGCGCGATCGCGCGGAAGGCTTTTATTCAGAAGACCGGTGCCCGAGGACTGCGCGCGATCCTGGAAGACGTGATGTTGGACGTGATGTACGACGCCCCGTCGCAAAAGCAGATCAAGGAAGTCCTCATTACTGAGGATGCCATCCTTGGGAAGCATCCGCCTATTCGGATCTTCGAACAGGATAAGGACGTGAAGACAGCGTAAGCCGTTGTAAGTAAATGATTTTTATTTAGCAAGTCAGTCTTTTTTCATTCAGGAAACAACCAGGACAGGGTCACCCTGTCCTGGTTGTTTTGTTATAGAGCCCCCTCTTGAATCGGCTTGGCCATGAGCCCTCTTTTCATTCCAGCCGGTGACAGCCTCCTCATTTCGCGCTTTCCCTCGACAAGATAGAATCCTGCGCTATACTTGCCTTGTCACTCTTGAACGTGGAGGACGTGTGAAGTATCCAGTGTCTTCAAGCCTTCGACACAAAGGCAAAGCCATCGACCTCGACGCAGCCCGGGAAGTCATCACGCTTCTGGGAAGCAACGGCGAGCCTATGGGCAATCTGTCCTGGGATTTCGTCATCGATCAGATTTTGGCCTACCGTAAGCCCCCCACGAGCCGGGAACCCAGGAATGAGCCGCGCGTGACGCTTACGTTCCGCATCAAATACAAGACTCCGGAGGGGCACCGGTTTGAAGGTCGCGCTGGCGGCATCGGAGGAGGCGGGCTCTTCATTGAAAGCCACAGCCCTCTCACGGTCGGCACCAAGCTCGCGTTGGAATTTTCGCTGCCAGAGAATCCGGCAGAATGGTTGCCGGCTAAGGGAGTTGTCGCGTGGGTCTGCCCTAAGGCGGATCAATATACGTTTAGCCCAGGCATGGGGGTGCGCTTTACAGAAATTAACCCCGATATTCGTACTCGCGTGCTGGAACTGGTGAAATCCATCCAGATCGTCGGGCAGCCCGCTTAGTCGCGACCCTCCCGCATCAAATCATTCCGCGTATCATACAAACAAAGGTCTGCGCATGAAGTTTCCTGTCACTACGACAGAAAGACATGAGGGGAAAGTTCTGGCGATGAATGTCGAGGAGGAAGTCCTCACACTTCATAGCGCGACGGGAGAGCTGCTCGGCGCTCTCGCGTGGGGCGATATCATTGAGCGGGTTCTTGTTTGTGACGATGACGCCAAATTTTCCTCGGTGCGTTCTCATCCGAGAGTGCCGCTTGCCGTGAAGGTCCGGTATACGACTCCGGAGGGCAAGCAGTTTGAGAGTTTAACCGGCAGTATCGGTGCGGGCGGCCTGTTCATCGAGAGCAGCGCACCGCTGGCTCCTGGCACCGAATTATCCATCGAGTTTGCGCTGCCAGACCGTCCCCTGGAGAAGCACAGAGTCAAGGCGAAAGTCGCCTGGACTCGCAGCAAGCCTGAACGGTACGTGCTCTTTCCCGGGATGGGCGTCAAATTTACCGCGATCGACGACCAGGCCCGGCACGAGCTTGTTCAGCTGGTTGAGGCGTTGACTCGTTCCCGCAAGGCGGTCTAAGTCCCCTGCTTCGTCCAGCGCCGCACCTCGCGGTCAGCATCCTTCGTGCCCGCTGCTTCCAGCGCGGCCTTTGTCTCGAAATCATTGAATGTTCTCAGGCGATAGGCGGCTTCTGCCCGCACCATGGGCGAGGGATCCTGGGCCAAACATTCTCTGAGCCAAGGGGCGACAGAGGCTCCTCCCCATTCCCCCACCGTCGCCACAATTCCCTGACGAACTTCCGCATTGGAATCACGGCCTGCGGCGATGAGCGCAGGAATCGATTGACTCGATTCGATTTGGAGCAGCGATCGCGCCGCTGCGCTCCTGATTGCCGCATCCGAAGATCGCAGTAAGGAGACGATCGGTTCTAGCAATTGAGAGCCCGGTTCGATTTCTCCAGTTGCCACAATCGCGGCCTGCCGGACCGACTCGACGGGATCCTCCAGCGCTCGCGCCAATAGGAGTACGACCGCTTCTGTGGCTGTTGGCTTCAACCGTCCCAGCGCGGTCACCGCCGCCTCGCGAACCAGCGAGGCCGGATCGCGGGTGAGGGGAAGGATGGAGTCGGTGGCTTGCAGATCGCCGATTTTGCCGAGGGATTCCACGGCCGTCCGCCGCATCTCTGGCCGCTCATCCTGGAGCAGTTCCAATAATAGCGAGACCGCTTGTGTGCTCGATGAAGGGGGAGAGTCCTGGATACAGCCGGAGAGAGAAAGGATCAGTGAAAGGGCAGCCCATCCGATGGTGCGAGAGGAGGATACGGGACGGAACAGGGGCCAAACATTAGTCAGGCTGATGGAGCCCTTTCCCCCGCTCACGCTTGCTTCGGAGGCTCCTCATGCATTGCAGGCAGTTCTTTGGCTGCTTCAAGGGATTGCTGGAATTCTTTCTGCGCCGAATCCATTTCAGCTTGGATCGTGCGCATCTCAGGATCGACCGAATTCCGAACATCGGCGACGGCCTGTTTGAACGTCCGCAAGGCATCGCCCAACCCTTCGCCCAAGCTCTGCATATCTTGAGGGGAGACGCCGATTGGCTGCGCGGATTTCGCCTTTATCGCCGCTTGCTGCGCCTGTACGCGGGCCACGGCATCTTTGTTCACAATGGCTGACGGGCGCTTGGCCACCGGCTTCGCCTGGGCGCCGGGAGGAAGGGGCGGGTACTGCGCCTTCATCATCGGTGAGGGCGCCGCCGCTCGCTCTTCCATCGTGGGGGGCTGCTGGCCCTGCGCCACTGCCGGGGCTGCAGCGGATGTCGCTGCGCGAACTGGCTGTGGCGGAGCCGCCATGTTGTACATCAAGGCGGCGGTGGTTCCAGGGGTCAGTTCCGGACCTGGCGTATAAGGAGCGGTGGGCTTCAACGAGGCTGGAGCCTGTCCCTGTGTGACTGTCGTGGCTGGAGCAGCCTGGACCGTTGCT
>CAYHQK010000006.1:3937-34107 GCA_964358535.1 uncultured Nitrospira sp.
GGCTGGAGCCTGTCCCTGTGTGACTGTCGTGGCTGGAGCAGCCTGGACCGTTGCTTGGACTTGCATGGGGGCCGGCTCAGTTGTTTCCGGCTGCACCGCCTCCGGCGCGGGGATTTCATTGACTTCTTTTTTAAATCCTCTGAGTGCCTTGCCGACCCCTTCACCGATTTGCGGAAGCTTGCCTGCCCCGAAAATGATGAGGACGATGACCAGGATAATGATGAGTTCTGAGATCCCCATGGTACCAAACATGGCGTCGTTCCTTTGTTCAGTTCGGTAAATCGACCGTGGCCCTGCTATTTTGAGAGCCGAATCAACTGTATAGGCCAGTAGGAGGCACTGTCAAGGAATGGTCAGGGGCTAGAAAATGGAGACGATTTCTCGTTGCAACGGCAACCCAAAGACCAGGGCTTCCCGGTCTGCGAGGTACACATCCAGCTCGCTTCTGATCCCGAACTCGCCCGGCAAGTAGATCCCCGGCTCGATCGAAAAGCAGGTTCTCGGCATCAGGCGGCGGGTGTCCTGCGTTTCCAAGCCGTCGATGTTCGCTCCGTTGCCATGGACCTCTTCGCCGATCGAATGGCCTGTGCGATGGACGAATTGGTCGCCGTAGCCACCCTGTTGGATGACCTGTCTGCAGGCTTGGTCGACTTCCCAACCGAAGGGGCGGCGGCCTGCCGCAATTTCTGTTTTGGCAAAGGTCAAGGCTGCGTCCCGGCCTTGCCGGACCAAGTCGAAGATCGCGCGATGTTTCACCGGCACAGTTTGCCCGACATAGCCGGTCCAGGTGATATCGGCGTAGACCGCACCGGTCTCCGCTTGTTTGGCCCAGAGATCGATCAGGAGCAATGAGTCGCGGGTCACGTCGGCTGAGCCGGATTTTGTCGGGCCATAATGGGGGTCGGCGCTATGGGCATTGACGGCGGCGATCGGCGCACTCGACGTGACCATGCCAGCATCGCCGATGCGAGCCAGAATAAACTGCTGCACGGCATATTCGGTGAGACCGCGGCCTTGTGCGACTGCGTTACGCACATGGCTGAACGTTTCGTCGACGATGCGCCGGAGCGCCGCCGCGGCAAACTGGTGAGATTCGAGTTGCCGGTCCGTCCAACGCGCTTCAAATATCTGAATCAAATCCGCTGAACTGACCACCTCGGCGCCGTAGCTTCTGATCAACTCGATCGTGCCGGCATCCACGCGCGACACGTAGGGTACCGCGTTCAACGGAGAATACTGCATGGCGACACGGGGGCTGCCGGTCAACAGGCGTGCCAGGATCTGCCGCTGCTGCTCCCACGACACGTAGTAGTCGGCCTGTCCTGGCAATGAATCCAACACATGTGGCTCGATGCGGTGCAATAGCTTGACCGGAGTTCCCTGTGCCGGAATCCAGTAGTACCAGCGTCTGGTTACATGGAGCGTCGGGTCGAGTTGAAGGACGCGATAGGCGAGGGGGTCGCTCCCGCGGAAGTCGTAGAAGAGCCAGCCGTCGATCTCGGCCTCGCGAAGGGCCTGCTGAATCTCACTCACGCGTTGATGGAGGGCTGTGGTCATCGTAGGGCATCTTATCGTCGCGCTACCAAGCCGTCAATGAGACGGCGGACGAGAGCGGCGGTCGTGCTACAATGCGCGCATGCCAGCCGAGCATGCACCAGAGCCCTCTCAGTTTCGGGTGACCCTGTTTGTCGGACCGCAGCCGGTGGAGGGAAGGCCCGGTCTTTCTTCCTGCGTGTTCAACGTCAAGAAACGGAGTTGGAAGGGCGGAGTCCAGGTTGCCGTCCATATGACGCAGAGCCAGATCGATAGTCTCAGCGCCGACATGGATTTCCCCGGCTGGTTGGCTCGGGCCTTGAGTGATTCCGCAGCGGAAGATCGTGCATTGTGCCAGGAACGAGCCTACGAGCTCTTTGTCCAGGCGGTCTGTTGGTGCAAACTGGACATCCTCTTGCAGTCCGGCATCACGCAAGAGAACCAATGTCTCGCAGAGGACAGCTGGATCGCCGAAGTCGGAGAGACGGTCATCCGGCGGAGGGGCTTTGTCACATCGTACATTGCCGCTGAGCTGGACCTTGTACCGGGAGAGACTGGCGCCTCGTAGACAACTCGCCCCCTCTGCCCCGCAGGGGGTTTGCAATCAGAGTCGAATTTGCTATAACCCCACTACCCTGAAATGTGGGTGAGCGCTCTGGGGTCAACCACCGCCGCTCAGCTTGTTCTGTCGAAGAAGGAGGATTATCTGTGGATACATACGCATCATCCAATCGTCTGTGCGCGGTTTCCGGTTTCAAGCTGGTCGCAGCCTGTATGCTTCTGGCCCTGTGCACCATCACGATGGTGCCATCGGCTTGGAGCCAGGACAGCACATCGAACTCTTCAAGTGGGAGCACCGAAGGGGGCAGCCCTTCGAGCGCGGGTATGCAAGCCGCAGCTGTCCTTTCCACACTCGTCTATTTTCCACTGAAAGCGGCATTTGCCATCAGTGGAGGGGTTGTCGGAGGGCTCGCCTACGCGTTTTCCGGTGGGAATGAACAGGCGGCCAAGAGCATTTGGACCACGAGCCTCTACGGCACCTATCTCCTTACTCCGGATCATCTCCAGGGCAATCGGCCCATACGCTTTTTGGGGGTTGCGGATGCGAACGACGCATCGGAACCAGTCCGCTAGCCAATGAAACCGATCATCGGCGTCACACCAGACTTCAATGCCGGTGATCGGAAGGAATGGGGTGGGCGCGAGCCCACCTACTTTCTGCGCGCGCGCTACATTCGTGCCATCGAAGAGCTGGGCGGCATCCCGCTGGTTCTCCCACTCGTCGCAGACCGGGCCGCGAGACGGCGTCTTCTACGACAGCTTGACGGACTTCTCCTCACTGGAAGCGGGCCGGACCTTCCCCCGTCATTGTACGGTGAGCGTCAGCGCTATCCGTTCGGGGTGGTGAGCGAACGTCGCGCGAGCTTTGAATTGGATCTCGTTCACCTGGCGAAGCGGGCCGATGTCCCGCTGCTCGGTATCTGTGGAGGGATGCAGACCATGAACGTCGCCTGCGGCGGCAGTCTGTTCCAGGATATCGCGTCCCAAGTTGCGAAGCCGCTCCAGCACCGGCAACGGACTCACGCGACGAACCTCAGTCACAGCGTGACCATCATACCGGGCAGTTTACTCCGCCGCATCGTACGGTCCGTCTCGATGCGAGTGAATAGCTCCCACCATCAATCGGTCAAAGCCGTCGCGCCGTCATTGATCGCTAGCGCCCTAGCCCCCGATGGTATCGTGGAGGCGGTCGAATCCCCGGCCCACCGTTTTTTTCTCGGCATCCAGTGGCACCCGGAATTTCTGTTCGAGCAGCATCCTCTCCACCGGCGATTGTTCGAGGCCTTTTTGCGCGCCGCCCGTCGCCGGGCCACTTAGCAGAATGTTGAAAAGAATCCCCAGCTTCGTGCTCGACAGTCACGGCGCATATTTCGCGATGCGCCGTTCGGCGTCCCAGCGGATAGAGGTGGCCCGGTGATCAGCCGACTCTTCCGAACGAAATCGATCGATCAGATTCTCAAGGACGCCGATCATCCAGATCATCGTTTGAAAAAGACCCTCACGGCCTGGGATCTGACGGCGCTCGGCATCGGCGCGATCATCGGCACCGGCATCTTCGTGCTGATCGGCACCGCCATCGTTGGTGATGCGCATCGGCCAGGAGCAGGGCCGGGAATCATTCTGTCCTTCGTGCTGTCCGGCCTGACCTGCGCTTTTGCGGCGCTCTGCTATGCAGAGTTTTCCACGATGATCCCCGTGGCCGGCTCCGCCTATACCTATTCGTATGCAACGCTGGGAGAATTTCTGGCCTGGATCACCGGATGGAACTTGATTCTTGAATATGGTGTGGCCTGCGTCGCTGTAGCCATCGGCTGGTCCGGCTATTTCAATAATCTGCTCCGATTGGCCGGGATTGAATTGCCGCACTGGGCGACTCATCCCCCTGGAGGGCCTGACGGGGGCGTGGCCAACTTTCCCGCCGCCATTATCGTGCTGCTGGTCACGATCATCCTCGTCATTGGGATCAAAGAAAGCGCCCGCGCGACCGGCATCATTGTCTGTTTGAAGCTCGCGGTCATCCTCTTTTTTATTGCCGTGGGGACGCCTGCCGTGAACGCGGACAACTGGGCACCCTTCATGCCGCAGGGCTTCGCCGGCGTCGGTGCCGCAGCGGCGATAGTGTTCTTCGCTTATATCGGATTTGACGCCATCTCGACGACCGCCGAGGAAGCCCGAAACCCTCAGCGGGATTTGCCGATCGCGATCATTGCCTCACTCAGTATCTGCACCGTCCTCTACATTGCCGTGGCCGCTGTCCTGACCGGTTTGGTCCCCGCGTCACAGATCGATATCCATGCGCCGGTGGCGGAAGCGCTCAACAGGGTAGGGTTCAAGTGGGGAGCGGCGATTGTGGGGATTGGAGCCGTGGCAGGAATTACCAGCGTGCTGGTTGTGATGATGCTGGGTCAGATCCGAGTCTTCTTTGCTATGTCGCGAGACCATCTCTTGAGTCCTTGGCTGTCAACCGTGCATCCGCGCTATGGCACGCCTCACTATGCCACGATTATCACTGGCATCGGTGTGGCCACGCTTGCCGCCTTGATTCCCATCGGCGACGCAGCGGACATGACGAACATCGGCACCCTCTTTGCCTTTGTCCTGGTCTGTATCGGTGTCGTGATCCTGCGCTACACGAAACCGAATCAGCCCCGCCCATTCCGTCTCCCGTTCATGCCGGTCGTGCCCATTCTGGGCATGTTGGCCTGCCTTGGCCTCATGAGCTTTCTCCCCTGGGTGACCTGGATCCGGTTCGCCGTCTGGAGCGCTATCGGCGTTGTGGTCTACATGGGATACGGCTTAAGGCACAGCAAGTTGGCCAGCCCTTCCCCTGAAGACCACCTTCCAAAACGTTCACGCTAAATAGAGTGGGTTAGTTTGATTCGTCTGTTGGCTGAGCCGCCGGGGCTGGAGCCGGTGCGCTGTTGGCAGCAGCTGGCGCTACTGCTGGTACCGCTGGCTTGGGAGCGGCAGGCGGCTTGGGAGGAGCGGGTCTCTCAGGCTTGATGCCTCCTTCCCAGGAGGGACCGGAGTACATATCCGCCGCGAGACCGGTAGCTTTCCATTTCTCTTCGAAATCAGCCGCTGCCTTATTTGGTGTTTCACCACTGCCGACCACGTCATTCCATGGATAGGCCCTGGGGCCGATCTGGCACTTCATCTCCGTCCGCTTTAAATAGAGGGCGATCGGGTTTCCACGGTAGGGTCCGAGGAAGATATGTACCGAGCCGACGTATTCGAGTAGCTGTGGCATGCCTGCCTCCAAGAGGGTGGCATGATGCCATAAGAGGTGCGCCGAGGGCAAGGAGGTTGCTCCCTTTTGCTCGCAGAACGCGCACGATGAAACTGTGCTCGTTCGATGCGCGCAGTCAGGGAGCATGCCTCCTCGCCCTCTAATAAGGGAGTAGGAGAACTGCGATGCGCGCCGCTTAGGGCGACGTGGTCGGGGATTGCGCCGGGCGTTTGCGGATCATGAAGACGCCGAGGGTCAGCACCATGATGACTGTAACGTTCAAGCCCACGTCCATGAGGTATTGATAGAATTGCGTGTCGGTCATGGCGGTCAGATGGGACAGTTCCGCACTGGCTGTGAGAATCCGTCTCGTGCAGGCGATGACGCCGACGGCAAGGTAGGGCTCCAGGTCGAGGATTTCCGTCTGCAGAAACCGGATGACGGTTCGAAACAACTCCAGCAGAATGATGACGAGTAGAATATCGTTCAACAGCTTCAGTCCAGCCGGCAACAGCTGCTGGTGGCTGCTGGGATTGAACTGTCCCGCTACAAACACATACCAGGCATGCACAAAGATCAACATGCCGAGGATCAGCAGGCTGAACCCCGCCGTGGCATAGCCCAATCGGTCCAGCCATTCCATGGCCCCGCACCAGCGTGTCATGAGCTCTTTTCTGTGCTGCATGATCCCTCCTGTGTGAAGCCGTTAGGCTGTTCCCGCCGGTCCTGCCGGTTCTGGCTCCGGTCCCCGCATCTTGCCATATTGAAGGTCCCGCATCGAGCTGGCCGTCAGCACATGGCCGCAGCAGCGAATCTCTGTAAAGCCGGCTCCTCCGTCTATGATCATGACGCGCAGCCCGCAGGAATCCTGGTATAGTTTTTTTTCATCGAGCACGACGGCGGGAGGCAGGCTCCCTTTTTTTCTGCCGCGTATGATTTCGGCGTCCGGCACCAGGTCCTCTTCCGTCAGGTCATGGCCGCAACAGACGATCCTCTCGAATCCCTCGCCGCCGCCCATGACTTTGACGACCAATCCACAAGATTGCTGGTGCCGCTTGAACTCATCGAGGATATCACCTTTTTTTAGTGCCACAATCCCTCCCTGCCTCGCCGGCTGCTCAAGCAGTCCGCCAGCGGCGTTCTCGCCTCGCTCCCAGGACCCGTGAAACGTGAGACGTAAAACGTGAAATGACGGTCAGCGTGCGTATATATTTTCCGCAGCCTGCTCTAGTTGAATCGTTCCCATTTTACAGCGTTGCGACCTTTGGTAACCGATCCTGGACCTGTTCGATGGTGCGCAGCAAGGTCTGATGGGTCCGGCAGCCTGCAATGAGTTTCGCGTCGGAGATCGTTACCGGCTTATAGGGCGCCACAAACTTATCTTTGAGTCGGGCGATACGAGCCACCGAGAGGCTCAACCGCTCGGGGGAAATCGTTCCAGCTGCAACGGCCTGCTCAATGGCCTTGAAGGCAGCGATCTCTCGATCCCGATCTTTGCAAATCAACAAGACATCGCATCCTGCCAGCACTGCACGCACTGCGGCATCTTCCACCCCGTAATGGTCGATAATTGCGTGCATTTCCAAGTCATCCGTCAAGACCACCCCATCGTATTGCAGCTCCTGGCGCAAGAAATTGGTGATGATGGTCGGCGAGAGGGTGGCAGGCAAGTCGTTGTCGAGGGCTTGGTAGAGGACATGGGCGGTCATCAGCGACGCGATCCCCTGCGTCACGGCCCGGCGGAACGGGGGGAACTCGATGGCTTCTAATCGCTCCCGCGAGGCCTCGACCACCGGAAGTTCTTTGTGAGAATCGACGCTCGTGTCGCCGTGGCCGGGGAAGTGTTTGCCGCAGGCCACGACCTTATTGTCTTGCAGCCCTGCCGCCGTGGCCAAGCCCAGTTCACAGACCACATCCGGCGTTGTTCCGAATGCCCGGTCGCCGATGACCGGATTGGCCGGATTGCTGTTGACGTCGAGCACCGGCGCCATATTCATGTTCACGCCCACGGCCTTCAGCTCTTTGGCGATGGTGGCAGCGGCCGCATAGGCCAATTCGGTCGAATTGCAGCGGCCCAACAGGTCGCAGGGCGGGAAAATTGTAAAGCCCTTCGGGAGACGGGAGACTCGGCCGCCTTCTTGATCGATTGAGATCAAGAGCGGTGAATGAGGGCTACACGATTGCAAGTCGTTGGTCAGTTCGACGATCTGTTCGACGGACTCCAGATTCCGTGAGAAGAGAATCACGCCACCCGGCTTATACTCCTTGATGAACGAAGCCAGGTCCGGTGTCACCGACGTGCCCAGAAACCCGACCATGAAGAGCTGTCCGATCTGATCTCGTGTGGTCATGCGATAGGGTTCCACGATTAGAGACTCCGATCAATCAGGTATTGCAACAACAGCCTGGTTCCAATCGCGGAGGGCCCCTTCGGCACGTAGGCCCGCTCCCGCTCGCTCCAATCCGTACTGGCAATATCGAGGTGGACCCAGGGGCAGTTCCCCACGAACTTGCTCAGAAAGAGCGCGGCAGTGATCATGCCGCCGCCACGGCCTCCGATGTTGCGCATATCGGCGACGTCGCTCTTGAGCTGTTCGAAATATTCCTCCCACAGAGGCATTTCCCACACGCGTTCGCCGGCCTTCTGCCCCGACCTGCGCACCTGTTCTTTGAGGGTCACGTCGTTCCCGAACATCCCGATCGCAAATTGGCCGAGCGCCACCACGCAGGCTCCCGTGAGCGTCGCAATGTCGATCAAGGCTGCCGGCTTGTAGCGCATCGCATAGGCGAGGCCGTCGGCCAGGATGAGCCGACCTTCCGCGTCCGTGTTTTGCACCTCGACGGTCTTTCCCGCCAGCGTCATCACGATATCGCCGGGCTTCATCGCCCGACCGCCCGGCATGTTTTCCGCCACGGGCAGGATACCGATAAGACGCAGCGGGAGCTTGAGTCGGGCCGCCGCCCTGATCGAGGCGAGGACTTCGGCCCCGCCCGTCATATCGGCCTTCATATGTTCCATGTTTTCGGCAGGCTTCAGCGAGATCCCGCCCGTATCGAAGGTGATCGTTTTCCCGACCAGCACGACCGGACGTTCGTCCTTTTTCTTGGCTCCGTTATATTCAAGGATGATGAACTTGGGCGGCTCCTGGCTCCCGCGCGCCACACCGAGCAGCGCCCCCATTCCTAAGCGCTCCATGTCTTTCTGTTCGAGAATCTTGATCGTGATCTTTTCAGCCTTGGCGATGGCCTTTGCTTCATCGGCCACCATGGTCGGGGTCAGGACGTTGGAGGGATGGTTGCAGAGGTCTCGGACAAAGACGGTGGCTTCTGCCGTGGCCACGCCGCGCCGGACCCCTTCGGTAACCTGCCGCAACTGACTTTTTTGCGGGATGAGCACCTTCATCTTCGTGACGGTATGATCCGAGGTGGACTCGCTCCGATAGACGGTGAACTGATAACTGCCCAGGATCGCGCCTTCGACCATCGCTTGCGCGACCTCGAGCGATGACATCCCGCTAGGCGTCACGGTCGGCAGCGCCACCGTAAAGGACCCGACTTTTGCCTGCCGGACTCGTTTCGCGGCCGAGCCCATCGCCTGCCGGATCGTCTCCAGCGTGACCGTGCTCTTCTTACCCAAACCGACCAGGACCAGCCGCTTGGCCGGCACCGTGCCCTGCGTGTGATAGAGCAAGACTTCGTTGGCCTTGCCTTCGAATTCCTTGGATTGCAGCAGCTTGCGCAGTGAGCCTCCGAGAGCCCGATCGAGCAGGGCCGCATCCTGCTTGGCCAAGCCCTCTCCCTCGCAATGCGTGAGCACCAACACCTCTGTCGGTGTCGTCTCCGCTTTTCCAACCTGTGCGTTGACCTGCATGATCTTCATTCACGTCTCCTTGTTTAAGCTGTCAGCCATCAGCATTCAGCTTTCAGTTCAAGCGGACCGCTGATGGCTATAACTCACACCCCACGCATGTCGGGAGCCCATATATATTTATGCAACTGTATCTGGAACCTCACCGGAAGTTTGTCGGCCAGAATCCATTCTGCCAGCTGACGCAAGTCGAGCGTGCCGAAGGCCGGACTAAAGAGTATCGAGCAGCGGTCGGCCAAATTATGTTGGACAAGCATCTCGCGAGCCCAATCATAATCGGCTCGATCGGCCAGGACGAATTTCGCCTCATCCTTGGCGGTCAGCGACGCAAGATTGGGCCAATGCATCCGATCGGTCATGCCGCTCCCCGGGCATTTCACATCCAGGATGATATGGACCCGGGGATCGACCGGCGTGATATCGATTGTGCCGCTGGTTTCCAGGAGGACGGTGTAGCCGGCATCGCAGAGCCTGGCCATGAGGGGGAGACTCTCAGGCTGCGCGAGCGGTTCCCCTCCTGTGACCTCCACGAGACGGCATCCATAGGTCTGCACCTTCGCCAGGACCTCATCGATCGAGCAGTCCCGCCCTCCATAAAAGGCATAGTCGGTATCGCACCAGGTGCAGCGGAGCGGACATCCGGTCAGCCGGATAAAGACACAAGGCTGTCCCGCGTAGCTCGACTCGCCTTGAATGCTATAAAAGATCTCGGTGATGCGCATAAATTAAGACGTGAAAGGCGAAAGGTGAAATGAATAAGGATTCACGTCGTTATGTCCATTCTGTCACAGGCCAGCCACGGCGGCGCGCGATGCGTTTCATGCCCCGGATCGGATTGACGACCAGGGGGTGTCCGACTAGTTCCAGGAGGTCGTGGTCTCCGGGGCTGTCTCCGTAGGCGTAGGACCTGGCCAGATCGAGGTACATTTCCTGGGCATGGGCGAGGATCAACTCGCGCTTGCCACTGCCATAGGGCAGGGGGGGAATCAAGGCGCCGGTATAGAGGGAATTGTGCTGTTCCGGTTTTGCCGCGAAAATTGTAGGCACGTTCAAGAATGCTGCAAGGGGCACAATTAAAAAATCCGGCGCGCCAGTCACAAGAATCAGCTCATGCCCAGCCTGTCGATGGGCGTCCAGCTTGGCGCGGCCCTGCGGGGACAGCCGGTCGATCATCTCCGCCTGACAGAACTCCTTTGCATAGGATTCAATGTCGGCGGAACGCTTGCCCGTCAGATAGACTTTTCGTTCTCGGAGCGAGTGCAGCGAGAAGGGGGGCACATGCCCAGCCAGCCAGGCCATCGTTCGGCTCAACTCGCCCCATCCCACCAGCCCGCGCCGCCAGAGAAACCGGAAGAACCGTATTTCGCTGGCTTCTCCCGGCAGGAGCGTATTGTCGACGTCGAACAATGCCGCGATGGACCCTCGGGCCCGTCGTTCAGCGACATCGTCACGTGTAGAAGTCGGGATCTGGTGGCTCTGCACAACGTTGGAGGATCCGGTGAGTATCTGCCGCCCGATTCTACCGGACACTCTATTGATTGACAAGGATTTTGCCCCACTTCTATAATACGCCTCCCTCGTCTTCGAAGTGATCTCCAATGCCGAAGTGGTGAAATGGCAGACACGCACGTTTGAGGGGCGTGTGGCGCAAGCCGTGCGGGTTCAAGTCCCGCCTTCGGCACCAACTCAAGCTCGCTCATCCCGGCGACTCTTTTCTGCGATCGAGTTGCCGGGGCCGAGCGCCGCTCCTCTCCCTGAAGTTACTCCGCGTCGTACGCCGATCCTGCCCAGGCCTCGATCTAGACAGTAGTGTGCCATCCGTAGGAGAATATCAAACGCCTGGCATTTCTGTTGAGGATAACCGGGAGCCTGCGCCGATGCGGTGTCTGCAGTCTGATCCGCGCCCACGAACCTGGTTCCCCGTTGTTACCTTCACCGATGTCGTTCTTTTCGTTCCTCCGCTCGTCGATTCGTTCGTTCACGCCTTTGGTCTTTCAGGTCGAAAGGATCGCGCTCCCCATGGCCGGCTTTGAGTTAGATATCACCGAGCAGAAGCGGACAGAAGATGCACTCAAGCTGAGCATCGAGCGATTCGACTTGGCCGTTCAGGGCTCTCGGGATGGTCTCTGGGATCTGCACTTCTCTGCCGACGACCCGCTCAACGTTGCCAATCTTACCTACTACTCTCCCCGCATGAAAGAGATCATGGGGGTGAAGGGGGAGGATGGGCCGGATCTGTTGGGGACGTGGGTCACGCTGCTCCATCCGGACGACCGTGAGCGGGTCTTTGCCGCAGTCCATGCGCATCTTGCCCGGCGCATTCCCTACGATATCGAGTATCGGATTGTGAGGAAGGACGGCGTATGCCGATGGATTGCGGCCAGAGGTCAGGCGCAGTGGAATGAGACCGGCGACCCGATTCGCATGTCCGGTTCCTTCAGCGACATTACGGAGCGAAAGCAGGCGGAAGAGGCCTTGTGCGAAAGTGAAGTCCGTAGCCGTTCGATTATTGAAACGGCCTTCGATGCGGTGATTGCCACGAATAAAGAAGGTCGCATCATCGGCTGGAATGCGCAAGCTGAGGCCATTTTTGGCTATTCCGCTCACGAAGCAATCGGGCGCGGGTTGAGCGAGACGATTATCCCTGTTCGATTTCGACAGGCCCATGCCATCGGAATTGCGCGGGTCTTTCAAGCCGGAGAAAATCCCGGATCGAAAGGGCGTCGTGAGTTTTCCGCCCTCCATCGAGACGGCCATGAGTTTCCGGTAGAGTTGGCCATTACTTTGTTTCATGTTAATGGCCAGCCTGTATTGAGCGCATTCGTACGAGATATCACGGAACGCAAGCAGGCGGAGGAGGCGCTGCGTGAGAGCGAGGAACGATACCGGCTCCTGACCGCCGCCACCTTCGATGGCATCGCCATCCACGACCAAGGCATCATCCTAGAGGTGAACCCCGGGTTGGAACGGATGTTCGGTTATGGGCCTGGAGAACTCCTCGGGAAACATGTGCTGGACCTGGTGGCCGACGAATCCCGCGAGACGGTCCTCGCCAAAATGAGGAATAACGAGCAAGGTCCGTACGAATCTGTGGGGCGGCGGAAGGACGGTTCGACGTTCTACGGGGAAGTCATCATCAAGCCTTGCCGATACAACGGGCGGGACGTCCGTCTTGTGGCGGGGCGCGACATTACCGCGCGCAAGCAGACGGAGCAGGCATTGCGCCAGACCGCCGATCGTCTCTCGCTGGCCACGCGTGCAGGCGGCGTGGGTATTTGGGATTGGGACGTTGCGTCAAACGTATTGACCTGGGATGACCAGATGTTTGCTCTCTATGGCGTTTCGCGGGAGAGTTTCACGTGCACCTATGAGGGCTGGAAGGCTTGTGTGTGTCCGGGAGACGTGGAGCAAGCCGATGCCGAGGTTCAGAGGGCGCTCCGGGGCGAAAAAGATCTTGATATCGAATTCCGCGTGCTGTGGCCGAACGGCACGATCCGCAACATTCGCGCCCTCACCACCGTCCATCGCGACGTTTCCGGCCATCCTCTGCGTATGATCGGCACGAACTGGGATATCACCGAACGCAAGCGCATGGAAGAGGCTTTGCGCCAGCGAGAGCACGATCTGCGCACCGCGATCGAGGAGCGCGCGCGGATCAGCCAGGATCTGCACGACGGGATTTTACAGTCGTTGTTTGCGGTGGGCCTGGGCCTCGAAGCGTCCCATGCGCTGCTGTCTCCAGGGAGCCGCAAGGTGGCCGGCCCGCGATTGGACCAGGCCATCGGCGAGTTGAACCGTGTCATACGCGAAGTCCGGAGTTTCATTGCGGGGCTGGCGCCAGACCCGCTTCAGGGGAAGGACTTGTTGCCGGCGCTGCGTCTCATGTTAAAATCACTGACGCAAAATCACGCGTTGCGTGTGCGTCTTGTGGCCGAGGACCGTGCCGCGCAGGCCGTTTCGGCTGAGCAGGCGGCGCATATGATCTACATCGCCCAGGAAGCGGTGAGTAATTGTCTTCAGCATAGTGGCGCGCAAGAGGCTATGGTATCGCTGAAGCTGTTGAAGCAGGGAGTCCGGTTGAGTATTCGCGACAAAGGCTGTGGATTCAATCCGGCTTCCGTCAAAGGGCATGGGTTGATCAATATGACCGACCGTGCGCAGAAGATCGGAGGACGGTGCACCGTTTTCTCGAAAATCAATGAGGGGACGCGTGTCGTGCTCGATCTGCCCAAAGAGGTCTTGAGTGTCCGCTGCTAAGGCCAAGCCGGTTCGTCTGCTCTTGGTCGACGACCATGAAGTGGTTCGTGTCGGCCTGCGGACCGTCTTACACCACAACCACGGCATTACCGTCGTCGGCGAGGCAGGATCCAAAGCCGCCTCAGTGCGGGCGGCCAAGCGTCTTCGGCCGGATATCGTCCTGATGGATGTCCGACTCCCGGATGGTTCCGGGGTCGAAGCCTGTCGCGCGATTCTCGCCAGCCTCCCCGCGACCCGCATCATCTTTCTCACGTCCTATGCCGATGAGGAGTCCGTCCTGGCGGCGGTGCTGGCCGGCGCGCATGGATATGTCCTTAAGGATATTGACTCGAGCCTGCTCATTCGATCGATTCGCGCCGTGTCCAATGGTCAGTCGATTTTGAACCCGGCCCTCACCCAACAGGCGCGGAATTGGATTAAGGCCGGGCCGGATCAGGGCGGCCTGGTACGGGGGCAATCCCTGTCCCCTCAGGAGGAGCGGGTCTTGGCGTTGGTGGCGGAAGGATTGACCAATAAGGAAATCGCCACCACGATGAAGCTCAGCGACAAGACGGTGAAGAACTATCTCGCCAACATGTTTCAAAAACTGCACATCTCGCGACGATCGCAAGCCGCCGCTCTCTTCGTCAAACGTCAGGCCTGACGGCATCGTCCGCATCAGCGTTCACTGAGTCAGCCGCTTTCATCAGCGTCTGTGCGCGATAGCAAGATGGCCGTGGCTATTGACGAAAATGCATTGTTTGTTTGCCGGCTCGCCAGGGAGATGGTACAGTCGCAATTATTACCTGGAAGATTCAGCATGCGGGGAGTCATTCACTGAAGCCATGAGGACGATGCCATCTATTCTTGTTGTCGATGACGAAGACCAGATCCGCCACTTGATCCGAGAAACATTGGAGCAGGCGGGCTATCAGGTCACGGAAGCGCGTGATGGGAAGGAAGCTCTCCAGCAATGCCGGTTAGCCCAGGCCGACCTCATTATTATGGACATTCTCATGCCAGATCAGGACGGTCTAGAAACCACCTCCAGACTGCGACGGGAATTTCCAGATGTGAAAGTCATCGCGATCACCGGCGGCAGCGAGATGGTTGGCACGCTCAATTTTCTGGACGTGGCCAAAATGCTGGGTGCCCACCGCACACTTCAGAAACCGTTTGAGATGAAGGCGCTCCTCGACGCAGTCCACTCAGAATTGCAGCCCTAGCCCTGTTTCCCCCTGCCTCGCCCTCCATTGACAACCACGCCGTCGGAATTCACACTGGCTTCTCGTCTACGGAGAAGAACGTTCAGTATGGTTACCGGCTGGTGGAACCCTCAACTCAATGCTCTGTTGGGCAGTCTCGTCGTGGCAGCGGGCGCCTGGCTGGCCTGGGACTCGTTTTCACCTTGGGGAATCGTTCTCGTTGCAGGGGCCGCAGCAGGACTGCTGCTCTGGCAGGGGCGCACGATCGGACTGGTCTGGGCCTGGGCCACCCTGCTGCTGGGTCTGGAGAGTCTGGCCTGGCCGATCATGACGATGGTGCAGGTTCGCGCGATCACGACAGAGCCGACAGACGAACAGATGGGGGCGATCCTCTCAGCCGTTCTGACGGGAATTTTTTCGGCGGTCTTTTGGATCACGTTTGCCTATGGGCTCTTTAAGCGAGCCAGTCAGCCAATCATCGCACCTTCATCGGAAGCGCCAGACAGCCATCCGCCTGCACCTCAACCCAAACGTTCCCGCAAGAATCGATAGCCGCTACCACATCTCGATCGGATCGACGTCGACATCGAACTTAATGGACCGGCGATGATGGGTCCGTTCCATGTCCTTGACCGTGGTCCGCACCGCTGCGAGCCCTGCGTCCCGTTCGAGCGACTTCACGAGAATTTGCCACCGATAGCGGCCCCGGAGTTTTGCCACTGGAGAGTGGATTGGTCCCAGAATTGTGAGAGGGCCTGATTGGCCTAGTAATGGAGCCATCGGACGGGTCTTTGCGGCGGTCGCTTGTCCTGCCACGGAGGGTGATGCGCAGGCGGTGAGTCGAGCCACCCAGGCTGTGGCCGCGTCGCGCACCATGTTTCCATCGGTTCCCGAGACGAGGAGGGCGATCAGATGAACCGCAGGCGGATAGCCCAACGCTGCGCGATGGGATAGTTCCTCCGAGAGGAAGAGGGATTCGTCATCCTGCGCCACGGCCTGAATCGCATGGTGAGAGGCCAGAGAGGTTTGCACGATAATCTGGCCGCCGGCCCCTGACGGACCGGCGAGCGCCACGGCATCGAGCAGCGTGTGATAGGTGCGTTCGGCTGATCGGAAATCCGGCACGCTAAGTCCTGCGTCTGCCTGCACCATCCCGACGAGGCCCATGGTCGGAAGCGGTCCGCGCCGTAAGAGCAATTGTGTGCCAACGATGATATCCCATTCCCCCCGGTCGATCTTTCGCCAGAGAGCCTCGGCCTCTGCCGGCTTCTTCATGGTATCTCCATCGAGCCGGATCACGGCTGCGTGGGGAAACAATCGCTTGGCATCCTCTTCGACCCGCTCTGTGCCCTCTCCGATCAATTGCATACGAGGGCCGGAGCAGGAGCTGCAAGTATCCGGGATAGACGATCTGTCTCCGCAATAGGAGCAGAGCAGACGATCCGCCTGTCGAGAATACATCAGCGCCACGCGGCAGGTGGGACAGCGGGGCACCTGGCCGCAGTCGCGACAGACGAGGGCGCCGGCATAGCCCTTCCGGTTGAGAAACAGGAGGACGCCTGCCTTGCGGCTGATCGTCTGTTGGATGGCCCGAATGAGGGGCTGGCTTAGCACCGTGCCGTATCCTTGCTTGCGGAGATCTACGATCTGTACGGCAGGCCGCGCATTGGACGGTACGGACTTGTGGATGACGACTCCTCCTTGCCCCACGGCCGCCCTGGTTTCGAGGGAGGGATGGGAAGAACTCAGGACCAGCACCGTCCGTTCAGTCTGCGCTCTCAACCAGGCCACGTCCCTTGCATGGTAGTGGGGTTCCTGCGCTTCTTTGAGCGCCGCATCTTCTTCTCCTTCGACCCAAATTGCCCCGATGGCAGTCAATGGGAGAAAGATGGCCGACCGGGTTCCCACGATCACTCGAACGACCTGCCGCTGAATTTGATCCCACAATTCGGCTTTCGCCTGATCAGGCAGTCCGCTATGGACGCAGGCCGTGGCAACGCCTCGTTCATCATCACGGATCAAGTCTGCCACCCATTGAGCCCGCTCTGCTTCACCCACGAGAATGAGGATCGTTTGCCCACGATCGAGTATCAGGCGAACGGTCTGTCGTAACAGCTTCAATCGATCGGCCCAGGGAGCCTGCACCAGAACCCGGGAGGGGCCAGGATTTTTCAATATCTCAAAGAGCGGCTCAGCCCAGGAGAGGGCCTGGCCGGGAAGGAGCGGCGCGGCGTGGTCGGCATGAGCCAGGCTCAACTGTGTGGGCGGCTGGGTGAGCGGTGCTGTGGATGTAGAGAGCAGATCCTGGACCTCCCGCACCCATCCCCGTGCCGTGAAGTTTTGCAATAAGTCGGCAAGGCCGGAGCGGCGGGAGGACTTGCGAAGTCCCGATGGTGTTTTGCTCAGTTTGACGAGCAGAGCCCGTTCCTTCACTGAGCAGAGTTCTCGTGCTGCAACTGCGGCCTTCCCTTGCTCTGTTAGCTGGTAGTGGCTGATCGGCTTCTGCGGCTTGGCGGTTGGAGGCAGCACCAGCCTGAGACATTGTCCCCATGGCGCGATATATTGCTCGGCTACTTGCCGTGAGAGTTGGAACAGGTTGGGCGGCACATCGGTTGCGGTCCCTTCCGGGAGCAACGAGTGAATCTCCTTGAGGCGTGTCGGGCTCAGGCCATAAGGCAGCACAGGGGAAAGAGCGACGACCGCTCCTTGGAGCATGGTTCGACCGAAGGGCACAAGCACGCGATGGCCGATGCGTAGCGTCGGCCGGAGCGTCAGGGGGACGATATAGGTAAAGGGGCCTGCCAGATGTCGCGGGACAATGACGTCTGCGAACAGAGCCTCAGGCTCCGTGCGGGGAGGGGCTTGGGTCGAAATCATGCGGCATTGTAGCAGCAGTAGAAAAGTGGGAACAACGAGAGAGAAAGGAGGGCTGACGCGATCACGTCAGCCCTCCGCACGATGTTCTGTGAGTTTACGGGAGAGGAGCGGCCGGAGCCTCGGGGCTTTGAGCCGGGTCGCCTTGGCCGACTGCTGGAGGGATCGCGTCCTGGACCGATGCTGCAGGTACAGATAATGGGTCCACTGTGGACTGATCCGTTAGAGCTGCCTGGCTCGTTACGCCCACTGCAGTGATCGGAGCGCCGCTTCTCCCAGGACTGAGCAGGGACAGGCGGTAGTCTGTATTGTCCGGCTCGATCGATTTCGCCGCCGGCGCAGGAGTGACATCCGGGGGCCGCTTGGATGATCGAGGGATCGAGGCGATAGCAGGAGCATGAATTTTTGTGCGGAAGCGATCACCCTTGAGAACGTGGGAAGTTGATCTGGTGATCAGTGCCGTGGCTGTTCGGTCTTCCAAAGACAGGATCTTCACTTCTCCCACGACCCGTTGGGGCAGGCTCCCTCCTGACCGAATGACGTCCATGCGCTCCCCGAGATTGACTCCATCTTCCCGT
This sequence comes from uncultured Nitrospira sp., assembly GCA_964358535.1. GTDB lineage: Bacteria > Nitrospirota > Nitrospiria > Nitrospirales > Nitrospiraceae > Palsa-1315. Next base: position 22,022 of record CAYHQK010000006.1, read on the forward strand.
CCCCGGTCCAGATAGACGACATTCCCCTGTGCCACGAGGTTCATGGTGCCCATGTCGGACTGAAGCTCCACAATCCGTCCCTCCACATTGCTGGCGGAGGGCTGGCTGCCGACCGTTCCTTCGTGAATCGGGAGGACGAGCTTCATCACCGGGTCGCCCGGCGATACCGTTGCGTAGGCCCGGACAATCTGAGCGGTGGTCAGGTCCTTGTCAGTCTGGGTTACTTGGACCACAGCAAGCCGGTTAACCAAATGGCCCAGATACTGACCGGTAGTCGGATGGAAGACTTTGTGCGTTCGCTTGTAGATCGTGAAGAGATCTCCCGGCGCCGCCGCGCTGGGATTCACCAGTCGAAGATACAGGATATCCAGGCTGCCCAGGATCATGTGATCTCCGGTGGTCTGATTGTCGCCGGTAATCACGTTCACGAACCCATCTTGCGGAGTCGATCGCTGGATGGCGCCGGACGAATAGGCCAGGGCCTGCTCTCCGGACCGGATCGCATTGAGAGTGTCTGCTGTCCCGGCCAAAGAACAGAGCGGCAGGGCCAGGGTCCAGGCGATGGAAGACACGACATATTTCATTGAATAGTGAGCCATGGGGGGTGCCCTTCCGTAAGACAAGGAGTGCTTTAAACCATAACAAGTAGCCCTGTATTGTCAAGAATATTGAGGCTTTGCCTCGTTGACCCGCCAATTCACCCGATGCTAAGGTGTTCATACATCGATTGCTCACAGATCGGGAACGTCCATGGCTCCTGACAGACCTTCCGCCGACAAGGCTCCACGCCACGATCCTCCTCGCATTGAAACACAGATTCACCGCCGGAAGAAGGCCAAGGCCTTTTCGTCCCTGGAGCCTGAGTGGGATCAAATTGACCAGGTGCCGCCCTCCCATCTGCGTATGCCATCAGGTCGCATGGCGCCGACCCCGCCGAACAAAGCAAAAAAACCTTCGTAGGGCCTCTTCTGCCGGATGGCCGACTTCTGTTTTTCAGGTGATAGCTCGCGCAACGCCGCCTTGCCTAGGACTTTCGGGTCGTGGCCATAGGTCCTTTGGACGCTTGCTATCCCCGCAATCCAGAGTCTAAGATCCCGCTCTCATTTATACGCAAGGTGTTGAAAGGTCAGCCCTATGAGCGGTTTTGAGTTACTCCTTGAGTACCTAACCCGATACTTTCCGATTCTGCTGTTTATTTTCGTGGCGCTGGCGTTCGGCGTGGTCACGCTACTCCTCAGTTATTTGGTCCAACCCAAGTATCCGGAACCGGAGAAGCTCACCACCTATGAGTGCGGATCGGAGCCGTTTTCCGATGCGCGCATGCCGTTCCCGGTCCGGTATTACATCTTCGCCATGCTCTTTGTGATTTTCGATATCGAAGTGATCTTTCTGTATCCCTGGGCGGTGGTGTTCACCAAGATCGGGTTTATCGGACTGATCGAGATGCTGATTTTTATCGGGTTGTTTCTGGTGGCCTATATTTACGCCTGGCGCAAGGGAGCCCTCGAATGGGACTGATCCAAATCGGTCGACACGACAAGGACGGCACGCCGGACGTCGTGACCACCACGGTCGAAAAAGCTGTCAATTGGGCTCGCAAGGGCTCGCTCTGGCCGATGACATTCGGCTTAGCCTGTTGCGCGATCGAGATGATCGCCGCCGTGTCGTCACGCTACGATATGGACCGGTATGGGGCCGGCGTCTTCCGGGCCTCGCCACGGCAGTCCGATTTGATGATTGTGGCCGGGACCGTCTGCCGCCGGATGGCGCCCGTCATCCGGAAAATTTACGACCAGATGCCCGAGCCGAAATACGTCATTGCGATGGGCTCCTGCGCCACGTCGGGGAATATCTACGACAGTTACAGCGTCGTCCAGGGCGTTGATCGCTTCGTGCCGGTGGATATCTATGTGCCGGGCTGCCCTCCGACGCCGGAGGCGCTCTTCGACGGCATCCTCAAATTGCAAGAGCGGATCATGCAGAAACGCGTGTTCCTGAAACAGCCGGAGCAGGTCAGGCCGGGCTTTAAGGTATAGGTCTCGATCTATGTCATTGCAGCAAGTGATCAGCCAGCTCCAAGATGCGTTCCCCACCGGCTTGACGAAAACTGTCGAGTGGCGCGGCGACCTTGCGGTGACCGTGCCGCGGGAGCGGCTCCATGAGGTGGCGCAGTTTCTCCATGACGACCCGGCCATGGACTTCGATTACATCGTGCATGTGAGTTCGGTCGATTGGCCTGACGATGACGAGCGGTTCGAAGTCGTGTACGAGTTCTATTCGATCAAGAAGCGCCAGCGCATCCGTCTCAAGACCAGGACGCCGGAATCGGATTGCATCGTGGATTCTTTGACGGATCTCTGGAAGGGCGCGGATTTCATGGAGCGCGAGGTGTACGACATGATGGGCATCCGTTTCCGGAACCATCCGGATCTCCGTCGGATCCTCATGCCGGACGATTACACCGAAGGCTATCCGCTGCGAAAAGATTTCCCGCTGCGCGGCAAGGGCTGGCGCGATACCTTCGAATTCCTGGACGAAACGGCCCGGTAGGCCCGGTAGGATAGATGATGGCTTTTGAAGATCAACGTACAACTGTCTACAGGGTCGATCCGGCCCATCCGGAAAGCGAGACCCTTCCGACCCTGCGGACGGAAGAGCTTCTGCTCAACATGGGGCCTCAGCATCCGAGCACTCATGGCGTGCTGAAAGTGATTCTCGAACTGGAAGGGGAGCGGCTCGTCAAATCGACTCCCGTGCTGGGATTCCTCCATCGCGGGGTGGAGAAGCTTGCGGAAGACGGCACCTACCACCAGTTCATTCCCCATACGGACCGGCTCGACTATGTCTGCGCGATGTACAACAACTTTGCGTACTGCCGCGCGGTCGAAAAACTCATGAACATCACCGTGCCGGACCGTGCGGAGTATCTGCGCACGATCGTGGCGGAGGTCCAGCGGATCATCGGCCATCAGTTCTGGCTCGGCACCCAGGCCCTCGACATCGGCGCCATGACCGTCTTCTTCTATTGTTTCCGCGATCGGGAAATTCTACTGGATTGGTTCGACGAGCTCTGCGGCGCGCGGCTCACGACCAGCTGGTACCGCATCGGCGGCGTCGAACGGGACTTTACCGCGTCGTTGCTCGATAAGCTGAAACAGTTCCTGGACTACTTCCCGCCGAAAATCGATGAGTATATCGTCTTCCTGGAGAAGAACCGGATCTGGGTGGCGCGGACGAAGGGTGTGGCGGTGATCTCGGCGGAAGATGCCGTGAGTTTCGGCCTGAGCGGCCCGACGCTCCGCGGTTCCGGCGTCGACTACGATCTCCGGAAGGCCGAGCCCTATTCGGCCTATCCAAAATGCGAATTCAGCGTGCCGCTTGGCAAGAACGGCGACACCTACGATCGGTACTGGATTCGCGTCCAGGAACTCTATGAAAGCGTGAAAATTATCCGGCAATGTCTGGAGCAGATGCAGGACGGCCCCATTATGGCCGAGGTGCCCAGCGTCACCTTGCCGCCGAAAGAGCGAGTCTTTACGAATCTGGAATCGATGATCCAGCATTTCAAGCTCTTCTCTCAGGGGTTCGATGCGCCTCCGGGAGAGATCTATTGCGGCACCGAAGCGCATAAGGGCGAACTGGGCTTTTACATCGTCAGTGTAGGCGGCGGGAAACCCTACCGCTTGAAGATTCGCGCCCCCTCCTTCATTCACATGGGCGCGTTCGACTATATGTCCAGGGGTTACATGATTGCCGACGCGATCACGCTCTTCGGGACCTACGACATTGTGATGGGTGAGTGCGACCGTTAGACGTGAGAAGTGAAAGGTAAAAGGTAGAGCGACGATTTCGTTTTACGTTTCACGGGGAAGAGAACATGGGTTTAAAGCCAGCAACCAATCCTGACGTGGAAGCCACCACGATCGAACTGTCGATCGATGGGAAAACCGTGACCGCCAAGGACGGAGTGTCGTTGTACGACGTGATCTCGAGCACGGGCAAGATCATTCCGGCCATGTGCTACCACTATACGTTCGATCCCTTCGGTTCCTGCGGCATGTGTCTGGTTATGCAGGAAGGCAAGAAAGCGCCGGTCCGTTCCTGCACCGCCAAGGCGGCCGCCGGCATGATCATCAGAACCGAGGGCGAGGACCTCTTCCTGGCCAGGAAGAAAGCGGTGGAGAAGCACCTCTCGGTCCATCCGCTCGATTGCCCGGTCTGCGACGCCGACGGCCATTGCGAACTGCAAGACATGGCGTTCCAGCATGGGGTCACGAACCTGCCCAACGCGAAACAGAAGTTCATTCCGGAAGATACCCGTAGTCCGGTGCTCGATTTCAACATGAACCGCTGTATCGCCTGCGCGGAATGCATCAACGTCTGCAAGGACGTGCTGATGATCGACGTGCTCCAGTTCATGAAGAAGGGCGGATTCAATCAAGTCGTGCCGAAGGGCGACGTGGCGCTGTCCTGCGAATTCTGCGGCGATTGCCTCGCAGTCTGCCCGGTCGGCGCCATCACGAACAAGTTCTCCAAGTATCTGTACAAGCCCTGGCAGATGAAAAAGACCACCACGACCTGCAACTACTGCGGGGACGGCTGTCAGATGCATCTTGAGACCAAGGATGCCGAAGTCGTCCGCGTGACCTCGCCTCTGTCCTGGAAGAATAAATGGGGCGACCGGGCCGACACGGCCAAGGGCCATGGCGGATTGTGCGTGCGGGGGCGCTTCGGGTTTGAGTACATCGATAGCCAGGCCCGGTTGACGCAGCCGCTTCTCCGCAAGGGCAATCAGCTCGTTCCGACTCCCTGGCTCGAAGCCATGCACTTTGTGTCTGAGCGATTCGCCGAGATCCAGCGCAAGCATGGACCGGGCGCGATTGCCGGCTTGATTACCGCCCGCTGCACCAACGAAGAGCTGTATCTGTTCCAGAAGCTCATGCGCACCGGATTCAAGACCAACCATCTCGACAGCAGCGCGCGTTATGGCCACCTCAATTTCGTGCATGCCTCCCGGCAGGCCTTGGGGATCGGGCGGAGCCCGAACGACTGGGAAGACCTGACGAAGGCCAAGGCGATCATCGTGATCGGCTCCAATATTACGGAGACGAATCCCCTTACGGCCGTGCGGATCAAGGAAGCGCTTCGCGTGTATCAGGCGCAAGTGGTCGTGATCGACTCCACCGTGACGAACATGGCCCGGCTCGCGTCCCATCCCGTCCTGATCAATCCGGGAACGGAAGGGCTCGTGATCGATGGACTCATCAAGGCCGCGCTGGAATTGGACTTGATCGACGAGGCAAGCGTCAAAAAGTATCCGCGGGCCTTCGAGGCCCTGAAGGCCGCCGTGGCTCATATTTCATTGGAGCGGATCGAGGCGCAGACCGGCATGTCGGTCGATTCCTTGAGGAGCACCGTGGCGATCTTCGCCGAAGCGCCCCGCTCCATCATCCTCTGCGCCGAGGGTATCGTTCGCCAAGCCAATGGTTATCAGAACGTGTTGAAGCTGATCGATCTCGCCTGGATCACCGGCAAGCTGGGCCAGCCTGGCTGCGGTGTGAATACCGTGACGGAAGAGCCGAACGAGCAGGGCGCCGTGGACATGGGCGTCGCGCCGGAATTCCTTCCCGGCCAAGCCTCATTCAACGATCAGGCCGCGCGTGACCGTTTCGGCAAGGCCTGGAATATGCCGCTCCCGGCAGCCAGCTCCGGCGCGAACCTTGTCGAGATTCTCAATCGCTGCAAGAGTGGCGAGATTCGCGCACTTTATGTGGTCGGCGAAAATCCCCTGGCGACCTTGCCCGCGTCTATGGGGGTTCGTGCCGCGCTGGATCGTCTGGAGTTGCTCGTCGTCCAGGATCCGTTCCTGACCGAGACGGCCCGAATGGCCCAGGCGGTGTTGCCTGCCTGCACCTCTGCGGAAAAGGACGGCACCTTTACCAATTTGGAAGGTCGCGTCTTGCGTGTCCGCGAGGCCATGGATCCGATCGGAGAAAGTTTGCCGGATTGGCACATCATGACGTCGCTGGCCAACGCGCTGGGCTGTGAGTGGGCCTATGAATCCTCGAACGATATTCAAGCCGAAATCATGAAATTGCTCCCCGGGTACTACAACCTCGGGCAGCCCCGCAAGGTCGTGCCGACGGTGGACCGTTATCTGTCCAGCGGCTATGCGGCCGAAGTTTCGGCGCGCTATCAGGCCTCCGCTCCAGCCCCCAAGGACCAGCGACCCTTCACGCTGCTGATGGGGCAGGTCCTCTATCACTCAGGCAAGATGTCCACGGCAGCGCCCGGTCTCATCAAGATCGCGCCCAATACCGGCCGGCTCAAGATGAATCCTCAAGATATGAAGCGGCTCGGAGTGAGTGAGGGGACGAAGGTGCGCCTCACGTCGGATAGCGGTTCGCTCCAATTGGCGGTCCAGGCCGATCAGTTCGTCACGCCGCAGACCTGTTTCTTCCCGGAGCATTTCAATGAGCCTCCGGTGAAAGACCTGATGGCGGTCCAGATCGATCCGACGACCGGCGTGCCCTCGTTCAAGCAGACCCGCGTGACGATCGACAAGGCGTAAGGGGAAACAGGAAGCGCACATGCGTATCACCGTACTGATCAAAAAAATTCTCCAGGCCGCCCTGTTCTACGAGATCTGGGACGCGATGAAGGTCACGTTCAAGCACATGTTCCACAAGCCCATCACCTTCCAGTATCCACGGGAGCAGCGGATCCTCCCTGATACGCACCGGGGGGCGCTGGCCCTGTTACGTTACGACGACCATCAGGAGCGCTGTGTCGGCTGCGACCTCTGCGAAGCCGCCTGCCCCTCCCGCTGCATCAAGGTCGTTAGCGCGGAAGATGTGAAGCGCCCGCTGCAGCGGTTCGCCAGCGAGTTCTATATCGACATTACGAAATGTGTGTTTTGCGGCTATTGCGTCGAGGCCTGTCCCGTCAACGCATTGGCCATGACGAAGATGTATGAGTTCTCGACGCACGACAAACGCACCCTGCTGTTCGACAAGAAGCGGCTATACGATATCGGCGAGCGCCATCTCGACGATGCAAAAAAATACTTGTACGCGCATAATCAGGAAAAGAACGTTGAGGAAAGCCGGGAGTATCGGTATTACTTCCCGCAATCGGTGCTGAAGCCGACTCAACCACCACCGAAGCATTTGGGCTGAGTCGATTCATGGTTGTGGTCTTTTTTACCTATTTCGCATTGGCCAGCATCGTGGCAGGCGTGATGACGGTTGCGCTCAAGCACCCGGTCCATTGCGGTCTGGCGCTCCTGGCCCTGCTGCTCCATGTCTCCGGACTCTTCATCCTTCTCAACGCCGAGTTCCTCTGGGCCGTGCAGGTCATTGTCTATGCCGGCGCGATCCTCGTTCTCTATCTCTTCGTGCTGATGCTCTTGAATCTGAAAACCGACGACCGGTATTTCCATTCCTCCTACCGGTATTTCTTGGCGCCCGCTGCCATCGGATCGGCCTATGTCCTGTTTCTGCTGATGCGCTCACCCTTCAAGGGCGCGAAGGGCGATGCCCCTACGGTGGCGGTGCTCCAGGACGGCGATACCTACGCAGTCGGCATCAAGATGTTCAGCGATTATTTGTTGCAGTTTGAAATTGTCGGGGTGTTCCTGTTGGGCGCCATCATCGGCGCGATCGTGCTGGCGAAAACGCCGAAGCCGATCGTCGACAAACGTGATAGGTAAGGGGTTCACCCTGTTCAGTCCACGAGGCCTATGGTTCCTTTAAGCGCATATGTCGCCGTCAGCGCCGTCCTCTTTCTCACCGGCCTGCTCGGCGTGTTGATCCGGCGGAATTTCATCATCGTGTTGATGTCCGTCGAGATCATGTTGAACGCGGCCAATATCAACCTCGTCGCCTTTTCCTACTACCTGGAATCGATGGCCGGCCAACTGGTGGCCCTCTTTATCATTGCCATTGCAGCAGGGGAAGCGGCGATCGGGCTGGCCATTATCATCGTCGTGTTCCGTGGAAAGATCTCCACGAACGTGGACGAGATGAATCTTTTGAAGTGGTAACGTGACAGATTTATTGATCAAGCTGATTCCGGTGTTCCCCTTGCTGGCCGTGCTCCTGAACGGGCTCGCGGGCAAGCGCTATTCCCATGAGATCGCCCATCGCCTGGCCTGGGGATCGGTGGGCCTGTCCTTTCTCTGCACGCTCGGCGTCTTTGTCGACGTCGTCCAGACCGGCACCGCGCATGAAGTCGTCGCCTACCAATGGATTTTCGGCGGCGATCTGACGATCAATCTGGCCTACCTCGTCGATCCGCTCACCTGCATCATGCTGCTGGTGGTGACGGGCGTCGGCTTCCTGATCCATATCTACTCCGTCGGCTACATGCACGGGGAAGCGGGATTCACCCGCTTCTTCACGTACATGAACCTCTTCATGGTCTCCATGCTGCTCCTCGTCATGGGGAACAACTATCTCGTCCTCTTCATCGGCTGGGAAGGGGTGGGGCTCTGTTCCTATCTCTTGATCGGCTACTATTACGATAAAGTGTCTGCCGCGAAGGCTGCCTCGAAAGCCTTCGTGGTGAACCGCATCGGCGATGCGGGATTTCTGTTGGCCATTTTCCTGATCTTCATCAATTTCAAGACGCTCGACTATACGAAGGTCTTCGCCCAGGTCGGGCAGCTTTCCCCGGACATGGCGACGGCGATCGCGCTCTGTTTGCTTGTCGGCGCGGTCGGCAAGTCCGCGCAGCTTCCCCTCTATACCTGGCTCCCTGATGCGATGGAGGGACCGACCCCTGTCAGCGCTCTCATCCATGCCGCGACGATGGTGACGGCCGGGGTCTACATGATCGTGCGGAACCATGCCATTTTCGATCTGTCGCCGACGGCTATGACGATCGTCGGTGTCATCGGCGGTCTCACGGCCTTGTTTGCCGCGACCATCGGCCTGGTTCAAACGGATATCAAGCGCGTTCTGGCCTACTCGACGGTGAGCCAGCTCGGCTATATGTTCCTGGGTTGCGGGATCGGGGCCTATACGGCGGCCGTGTTCCACCTCATGACCCATGCCTTCTTCAAGGCCCTCTTGTTCCTCTCGGCCGGATCGGTGATCCACGCGCTCTCGGGCGAGCAAGACATCAGAAAGATGGGCGGCCTCAGCTCGAAGATCCCCTGGACCTATCGTTTGTTCCTGATCGGCACCATCGCGATCGCGGGTATTCCTCCCTTGGCGGGCTTCTGGAGTAAAGATGAAATTCTGGCCCATGCCTTCACGCATGAGCATTATCTGTTGTATGGCATGGCCGCCATCGGCGCCTTGCTGACGTCCTTCTATATGTTCCGCCTGACCTATCTGACGTTTTACGGCACGTCCCGCATGGATCACCATACGGCGGAGCATGTCCATGAATCGCCGATGGTGATGGTCGGCCCCTTGATGGCGTTGGGCGTGCTGTCTATTTTCGGCGGGCTCCTGGGCTTTCCTCCCGAGCATGGCTGGCTCCATGGATTCCTGGCGCCGGTTGCGGGAGCGGGAGCCGAACATGCCGCGAGCACCGGCCTGGTGCTGACGCTCATGATGGTGGCTACAGGGATCGCGTTGCTCGGCTGGGGCGTCGCGCATTATTTCTATAGTGTGAACCTCTCGGCGCCGGACCGGTTGGCGGCCAAGTTTCAGGCGGCCTATCAGACGCTGCTCGACAAGTACTACGTCGATGAGCTCTACGACCGGCTTTTCGTGGAGCCAACCAAAAAGTTGGGGGAGTGGCTCGATTGGTTCGACCGCACCGTGATCGATGGTCTCGTGCGCGGGGTGGCGCAGTTGGCGGAATTGGGCGCGGCCGGCTCGACCTGGATGGAGAAATATGTGGTCTACAGCGGCCTCAACGTGATCGGATACGGCAACCATCTCATCGCCAGACAGTGGCGGCAGCTGCAAAGCGGCATGGTGCATCATTATGCCGCGATCCTGGTGGCGGGCCTGTTCCTGTTGGCGGTGATTATTCAGCTCATCATGCAACTATAAGCACACTGTATGTTAGAAGAACTGGCCTCAACATTTCCCATTCTGACCTGCATCCTCTTCCTCCCCCTCGTCGGGGCCGTGGTCCTGTGGCTGGTCGAGGACGAGGACATGGTGCGGACCTCCGCCTTGACGATCGCGCTCGTGGAGTTGGCCCTCTCCGTGTTCGTGCTACTCCGGTTTCTTCCTGATTCCGCCGCGATGCAGTTTACGGAACATGTGCCGTGGATTCCCGCCCTCGGGGTGAGCTATCACCTTGCGGTCGACGGGATCAGTGTACTGTTCGTCGGGCTGACGGCCTTCCTCACGGTCCTGATCGTCGTGTACTCGTGGGACACAGTCCGCCATCAAGTGAAGCTCTACATGATGGCCCTGCTCGCGCTCGAAACGACGACGATGGGGGTCTTCCTCTCCATCGACTTGATCCTCTTCTTCGTCTTCTGGGAATTGATGCTCATTCCCAGCTACTTCCTGATCAAGCTCTGGGGCGGAGGAGCGGAGCGGCATTACGCGGCGTTGAAATATGTGCTCTATACCCTGCTCGGCAGCGTGTTCATGTTGGTCGGCATTGCCCTCCTGGATCTCAATTACCACCAGTGGGCGACGCTGCACCATATGGATCCGACCTATTCGTTCGATCTGTTGGAACTGCTCGCCGTGCCGATTCCGCTCAGTCAGCAGATCCTCATTTTCTGGCTCCTGTTCCTCGGCTTTGCGTTCAAGGCCCCGTTGTTCCCGTTCCATACCTGGCTCCCGGACGCCCTATTGGAGGGACCGATCGGCATGGCGGTGGTGCTGGCAGGGCTGAAGCTCGGGACCTTCGGCTTCATCCGCTTCAGCATTCCCTTGCTGCCGGATGCCTCGAAGAGTCAGACCGTGGTCACGGTCATCATGGTCCTGGGCTTGTTGGCCATTCTGTACGGGGCCATCATGGCGCTGATCCAGTCGGATTTCCGCCGGCTCCTGGCCTTCAGCAGCATCAGCCACCTCGGGTTCGTCGTGATCGGCCTCTTCGCCCTGAACTATCAGGGGCTCCAGGGCAGCCTGCTCACCATGATCAACTTGGGGTTCAGCACGGCCGGCTTGTTCTTTATCGCGGGCTTTCTCTATTCACGGCAGCAGAGTACCGAATTGAGTGCTTTTGGCGGCATGGCCAAACAGACTCCTTTGCTCGCCAGCTTTTTCTTATTGATCGGGCTGGCCTCGATCGGTCTGCCTGGCACCAATGGCTTCGTCGGAGAATTCCTGATCCTCTTGGGCACCTTCAAGGCCAATTGGCTGTATGGCGGGATCGCAGTCACCGGCGTGATCTTTGGCGCGGCGTATTTTCTCTGGTACTACGAGCGGGCGATGCTGGGACCGGTTGGTAAGGCGGTGAAGGATTCCCTTCGCGACCTGCATCCACGCGAAATGATCATTGCCTCGGCCCTGTCGGTCATGATTCTTTGGATTGGACTCTATCCCGCTCCCTTTTTGAGAATGATGAACGGGTCGGTGCAGGCGTTAGTCGATCGAGTGGACCGGGGCGCCATGCCGTCACTCGAGTCCAAGCCGCAGATAAGGGTGGATTGATCGTATGGGTGATTACGCACTGCTCTATATTCTCTTTGCTCCCTTCCTGGGAGCCATCGCGCTGATCTTCGTCTCCAACCGGCAGCCGATGCTCGTGCGGGGCATCGCGGCGGGATCGGCCTTCATCTGTCTGCTGTCCTCGCTCTACCTGTTCTACTCTTACGATTATGTGAAGGGCGGCTTCCAGTTCGTCCAGAAGTTCGAATGGTCGCGACAGCTGGGGATCTCGCTCCACCTCGGGGTGGACGGCATCGGCACGCCGCTGGTGCTAGCGTCCGGCATCCTGTTGTTCGCCGGTATTTTCGTCTCCTGGCACGTCAAAGACCGGACGAAAGAATTCTATATCTGGCTGCTCATCCTGGCCGCTGCCACGATCGGCGTCTTCATGTCGCTGGATCTGTTCTTCCTCTACTTCTTCTACGAGATGTCCGTGATCCCCATGTATCTCTTGTTGGGCATGTGGGGCAGCCATACGAAGAAGTACAACGAGATGACGGACCCGGAAGG
>CAYHQK010000006.1:34207-42339 GCA_964358535.1 uncultured Nitrospira sp.
TGGGCATGTGGGGCAGCCATACGAAGAAGTACAACGAGATGACGGACCCGGAAGGGTTGAAATTGCGGGACTCGGTCGGGTTTATCTACAACTTCGGCTCCAACAGTAAAGAATATGCTGCGATGAAGCTGGTGCTCTTCCTTTCGGCCTTTGCCGTCGCGGCTTTGATGGGCATTTTGCTGATCTACAAATATTCAGGGCTCAATACCTTCGACATTCTGGTGCTGCGCGAACATGCCAACTTGATGCATATCCCGGTTCTGGGCACGACGCTGGACAAGATTATCTGGCTGTTGATCTTCTTCGGGTTCGCCTCGATCGCTCCGCTCTGGCCGCTGCATTCCTGGTCGCCCGTGGGCCACGCAGCCGCTCCGGCCGCCACGAGCATGTTGCACGCGGGCGTGCTGATGAAGCTCGGGCACTTCTCCATCATCCGGGTGGCGTTCGAAATCCTGCCGGAGACGACCAGGGAGCTCATGCCCATCGCGGCCGTGCTCTGCATGTTCAGCATCGTCTATGGCGGGTTCGTGGCCTATTACGCCAAAGACACGAAATATGTCATCGGCTATTCCAGTTCGAGCCACATGGGCTATGTGTTCCTTGGCATGGCGGCACTGGACTACATCAGTTTGACCGGCGCCGTGATGTATATGTTCGCCCATGCCATGGCGACGGGCATGCTCTTCGCGATGGCAGGCTGGGTGTATGACCAGACCCATACCCGCGACATTCCCTCGCTCGGCGGACTCGCGAACCGCATGCCATTCATTTCCGGCTGTTTCGTGATCGGCTGCATGGCCTCGATCGGCGTGCCGGGCACGATCAATTTCATCGCCGAGGTCATGATCATCGTCGGCAGTTGGGAGAAGTATCCCTTCCAAGTCATCGTCGCGGTGGTCGGGATCGTGTTGACCCTGGCCTATCTGTTCAAGATGATGCGGGGGATCTTCTACGGACCGATGGATCAGAAGTACAGCCACGCGCACGACGCTGTGTCCGCGGTGGATCGCCTGCCGCTCCTGATCATGATCACCGTCAGCATTGGATTCTTTTTCTTCCCCATGCATCTCTATAACGTGGTGCGATCCGGTGTGGACCCCTTGATCGCGAAGATCACCCGCGTCGTGCCGCTCGTTGCGGAATCTCCGGCCGTGAAGCTGGAGGCCCCAGGTGCCGGGAACACGCCTCTCGTCCCGAGCCCTGCGCCAGATGCGACCAGCGTGAGCGGAGGCCAGCCATGAACTTTTCCCTCACGATGTCTCCATCCGATCTGTTGTTGCTGTTGCCGGAAATTATCCTCACGGCCTGGCTCTGCCTGATTCTGATCGTCGATTTTTCGTTCCCCCGCTTGCCCAATGAACAATTGGCCTATCTCAGCATCGCCGGGCTCGGCGCCACTCTTGGCTGCCTGGCCTGGTTCAACGTCGGCGACGTGACCGGGACCCTCTTCGCGAACATGTTCGTGCTCGACCGGATGGCCCTGTTTTTCAAAATGTTCATCGTCGGCTCGACCATTTTGGTCATTCTGGCCTCGATCGACTATGTCCATCGATTCAAGTTCTTCCGCGGGGAATATTATTTCCTGATCGTGATGTCGGCCCTCGGGATGATGTTCATGGCCTCCGCCAACGACCTCTTGTCGGTGTTCGTCACACTGGAATTCTCCACATTCGGCTTCTACGTCCTCGTCGCCTATCTCCGCGAGGACATGGCGTCGAACGAAGCAGGCATCAAGTTTTTCATCCTGGGCGTGTTTGCCGCAGGCCTCCTCGCTTATGGCATCAGCCTGGTCTATGGAGAAACCGGTCAGCTGGTCTTCTCCGACATGAAGCTGACCCAGGTCACTCCGGGGCTGGCTATCGGGTTCCTGCTGATTTTCGGCGCGCTGGGGTTCAAGATCGGCGCCGTGCCGTTCCACTCCTGGATTCCCGACACGTACCATGGCTCGCCGACGCCGGTGACGGCCTTCCTGTCGATCGCACCGAAGGGGGCGGCCTTCGCCATCCTCCTCAGGATGTTCTTCGTCGCCCTGGCGACCTTTAAGCCGATCTGGGTCCTGTTGCTCGTGGCCGCATCCGTCCTGTCGATGACCTACGGCAATATCGTGGCCATCGCCCAGAAGAACATGAAGCGGCTCTTGGCCTATTCCGGTATCGCGCAGATCGGCAACGTGCTGATCGGGCTCGCGGCCGGCACGAAGATGGGCAATGACGCGATCCTGTTCTATCTCCTGACCTATCTCTTCGCCAACCTCGGGGCCTTTGCCATTATTATCGCCGTCAGTGAAGCGATCGGCAGCGAGGAGATCGACGACTACAGCGGCCTGGGCCGCCGGTCTCCCTTCCTCGCCTTTTCGATGCTGATTTTCTTGCTGTCGCTGGCGGGCGTGCCTCCGCTGGCCGGGTTCATCGGCAAGCTCTATATCTTTGTCGCGGCCATGAAGGAAGGGCTCTACGTGCTGATCACGGTGGGGCTCATCAACATCGTCATTTCCATGTACTACTACCTCATCGTCGTGAAGAAGATGTACATCAGCGAACCTCACGACCCGTCGCCCATCAGGGTCTCTGGTCCGATCAAAGCGGTGCTGTACGTTTGTCTCGCCGGCACCCTCACGATCGGTATCTATCCGCAGCCCTTCACCGATTGGGTGGTCTCTGCCACGATGATGTTTTCAGGCCTGGTGGATTTACCCCTCACGGCCATTCCTCCTGCCATCATCAATCCATAAGTGAGCCTCCGCTCACGGCGCTGCAGGACGGAGCGCCGGGCTTCCGTGTGAACGATTGACGCTGCGCGTCGGCCCTCTCTATACTCGATTGCTGGACCATGATTCGAGATTCTATGGCACAGGACAAGAGTTTCCACAGGCCGTTCCCTCTGACCCGCTCAGCTGGATTTCTCCTGGCTATCCTTATCGTCATGTCCGGCGGGCCTTCGGCAGCAACGGCTCAAAGCCTCACGGGGGACCGGCTTGGCGAAGGCCTCTCCATCTCCATCTGGAGCCCTCAAGCGAAATGTCCGGATGTCCCACCGTTGGTCGCCATTGACGTCGATCCCGAGCATTATCGCTTTACCGTGCATTACTATCAGCAGGATGGCCTGACGAATCCTCTCGATATCCAGCAATGGCAAGAGCGAACCGGCCACGACCTGGTCTTCAATGCCGGGCTCTTCCGCGAGAACTATGCCTATCTCGGACTGCTCTATGGAGAGGGCCGCTCGATGGGAAGCAGGCGGCATGGCACGTGGCTGGGATTGTTTGTGGCAGAACCGGCAGAGGCAGGCTCACGCCGCGCGAGGGTGCTGGACCTGACCTTTGACAGCTTTGATGAACAGCAGATTCCTTACCGGGAAGTGGCGCAGTCCCTGATGCTCCTCGACCGGACCGGAAAAATCCGGGTTCGCCAAACCGGGAAACGCGCGCACCAGACCCTCGTTGCAGAGCAAGGGGACGGGCACCTTCTCATCCTCAAGACCACGGATGTCGTGTCCCTCCATGCTCTGGGGGAATGTCTGCGGGATGCCTTTCCTTCGCTTCGTCAGGTCATGGCGATGGACGGAGGATCGTCTTCCGACGTCGCAGTCAGCCCGTCACTCCGGCAAGCCACGTCCAAGATGGCAGGCTTTCACAGCTGGATTCCTTTGCTGGAAGAGAGCACCACCACTCACATCGGACTCCCAGCCGTGATCGGGATCAGTCCGAGACGTGAGCAGGCAGGGGCCAAGACAAGATAGAACAGAAGAGATTAGGGCATGAGATCAGATCCATGCCGGATGTTCAAAAAGGCCGTCCTCTTTGTCCGTCGTTCGTGAAGCGCCGTTCGTATCTCGTCGCAGACCCAGGGGTGGACTTCTTGCGAGATACGCTTCACGCTTCACAGGTTTCCAGAGCGCAGCTGGCGGACTTTTTCAACTTCCTGCTAGCGAGGCCCTTTTTCCAGCGGAAAGCCTGCCGCAATCCAGGCATCCATGCTGCCGGTGAGGTTGTAGACATGACGATAGCCCAAGTCCGCCAATGTTTCCGCTGCAATGTTGCTCCGGTGGCCGGATTGGCAATAGACCACCAGGTGGTCCTCCAGCTGGGCGCCGATGTCCCGATGCCGAGCTTTGATCTCGCGGAAGTCGATGTTCAGGTCGGTTCCTGGAATAAATCCTTCCGCATGTTCTTCCGTGGAGCGGACATCGATCAAGATGAACCCCTTCCGGTTCATCGAGGGCGCCTTGGTCAATCCAGACCGCAATTGCTGAACGCTGAGCTGGTACGAATGATTGGCTGACACGCCACTAATCGTGACGGTCGATAGCAGAAACAGACCGACAAGGGTTCTGATAATGGGCTTGATCATGATGGGCCTCCTTACAATGATCAGGGCAGTGAAGCCGCCGATTCTGGATGTTTTCCCGCAGGATGCTCAAAAAGGCCGTCCAGCAAGGCCGCAGCAAGCGAAGGGCCGAATCGTACCCGGAGGGTACGCTGAGGGTCTGAGCGAAGCGAGAACGAAGCTGGCGAGCTTTTTCAGCATCCTGCACAATGATGATAGGGATTGTATGAAGATTAGGTCAAGTCTTGTGCTGCTCGTTGCTCTTGCCTTAGTTGGCTGTGCCGAGGGGGCCAAGCTAGTGCAGGAACGGGCCGATGGAGGGGTGGTGATCTATCCCTTCAAGGGAGAGCAGGGAGCGATCCTGGCCTCCTCCCGCAAGGACGCCATCGCCCTTATGCAGGAGAAGTGCGGCGGGCTCTATACCATTGTGCGCGAGGGGGAGACGAAAGGCCGAACCCGTATGGCAAGCCATGTCGAAGGGGCTCAGGAAATCATTCAGGAGCGCCGATGGGGGATTGAGTTTCGCTGCAAATAAAAAATCCAGCAGGTTGTTCAGAAAGTTCGTTCAGCGAAGCCGCAGTTTCAGGCCAACACTCGTTTCACGTTTTACGTCTCACGTTTCACGGGGCCTGCGCGCTGGTCAGATCATCGATCGTTAGCAGGCTCAGAAGCGTCAGCCCTTCAGCTTCAACCTTTTTCCGCCCTTCCTGTTCCTTCCGGTCCACGATCACCAAGGCATGGGTCACAATCAGTCCTGCGCCTCTGGCAGCAGCGACGGCTTTGAGCAATGACCCTCCGCTGGTCAGCACATCGTCGACGATTACTGCGCGATCTCCCGGCAGAAACGATCCTTCGATCAGCTTCCCGAGCCCATGGTCCTTCGCCTGTTTCCGCACCACGAATGTTTTCCAGGTTCGCTTGGGCTGGGCGGCAAAGGCGAAATCCGAGATGCTGGTGGCAATGGAAATGGCTCCGATCTCCAGCCCGCCGAGGCAATCGAGCTCGACCGGCTTCAGCGCCTCGCAGGCCAAGTTGGCCACGAGACGGCGCGAACCGGGGTGGGCCATGAGGGAGCGGCAATCGACGTAGAAGGGGCTCGTTAAGCCGGACGCGAGGGTGAACCCTTTACCCTGGTCCCACTTGAACGATTTTGTGTCGTGGAAGGCTTTGGCTAATTCAACTTTCAGGGACAGCATGTGGTCACTCGGTTATGGCCTGAAATAAAGTGTCGCATTGTACACTTGGCGAGGGACAAAAAAGAATCCTCCGCCCTAAATTAATTCCTCTTTCTGCAAGCCCGTCCGCCCCGCGAGCCTATGAAAATCGTGTGATCTGTTCAGCCAAAGTATTCGCGACAAGGTTCAAGTCGAAGGGCCAGGCGTAACGGAGTTCGATGTTAGGATGTTTCGGCTTCAGATGGTCGAGGATTTCAGGAATCTCAATCTCCGAATGGGAGCCGCCTGGCGTAAACATCGTCGTGGTCACGGTAATGTGGGTTGCGCCCTGCTGGATTAGCGATTCCACCGATTCTTCCAAGGTCGGGGCGCAAAATTCATTGTAGGCGACGGCAAAGAGGACCTCGCCCAATTGCGTGCGCAAGCGCGCTGCGACCGCTTCGAGTCCTGCCTGATAGGGTTCTGTCTCGGCAGTCCTTGGCCAGCTTCGGATCTTGCCATCCAGCTCGATCTCTTCTTGGGAGCGAGGCAGCTTGGCAGCTCGCCGCTGAGCCTCCAATCGTTTCAGCCTCGTGACCAATTCCTGCGGGCAATCTTTGGGAATCCCGCCATGACCAACCAGAATCACTCCTCGTACAGCCGCCATCAGTGGGCTCCATTTTGAAGATGGGAAAATTTAGACATGGTGTTTCAACATGAGTTCTTTCGGGTCAGGATTGAGATAGACCTGGTCCCGAAGATAGCTCACATCAAAGAACTTGGCATAGTGTTTGATCAGCGTCAAAGGGACAAGCAGGGGTGTGCGCTCGCGATGATACTCGTCGATCGCGTCCGATAGCTCCGCCTTTTCCTGCGTGCTCAGCCTCTTCTTGAAGTAGCCCAGCATGTGCTGGAGCACGTTCACCTGTTTGCGCACCGTCGTTTTCACAGCCAGCGCCTTCATAAAGAGTGGGCCATAGAGGTTGGCGAGTGTTTTGGGGCTGTGCCGATGAGTTTGCGCGACCAGCCGCCCGAGCGCTTGGTATTGCTGCGGACTATGGGCCATTAACAGATACTTGTGGATCGTGTGAAATTGCACCAGGGTCTGTTTCGTGACCCTGCCCTGCATGAAATCCTGCCAGCGGCGATAGCAGAAGATCCGTTCGATGAAATTCTCTCTGATCGATGGCTCGCAGAGCCGTCCTTCGTCCTCGACTGGAATCAGGGGGAACTGCTCGATGAAGGATCGAGCAAATAGCCCGATCCCATTCCCGCTCTGCTTTCCATGCTCGCTGTAGATGCGAACCTGTTCGATGCCGCAGCTCGGCGAGTTCTTCTTGAATACATATCCGGAGAGGTCCAGCCTTTTCAGCTCACGGATACGTTGGACGCTTATCTTTGCGAGCGCCTTCGTATGATCGATCCCGCTCTCGATGGTGACGAGCCTCGGATGGAGGGGATCGCCCACCAGTCTCATCGCGTCCCTGGGCGTGCCGAGACCGGCTTCCACTTCTGGACAGACCGGGACCCATTCCACATAACGGCCCAGTAGGTCTGTGAGATAGTTGTCTCGCCGATGGCCCCCGTCGAAACGGACCTCGTCACCGAGGAGACAGCGGCTGATGCCAAGGCGAATGGAAGGGGAGCTGGCCATGGGGAATTATAGGCTCAGCTCCGGAGCGGGATCTATGGTCAAGTGGACGTTGGCGTTGAAACTGTTTGCTATACTTGAACGATCGTTTGGATGGTGGTCTTCGGTCAGAAACCGGAATGCAATGGCGTAGCGGGAGAGAGGAGTGAGCCGACATGATGCAATTCTTTGCGTTGTTGTTCCTGGTTGGCACGTTGGGGGCTTGTACGGGAGCCGGAGTGACCGATGCAGAGGGTCAGGCGAGAGCGGCCTAGGCCAATACGATGAAGGATACGCCAGTCGGATTTAGCGTCTGGTCATTGTTTAGCGGGAGTGAGGAGGTCGTTCGCAAGCGGCTCGATGGGGGACTCGGGAAAACAAAGGCAGAGGAGATTGCTACGTTCGGTGAGCCGTTCCAGTGCAATAAACTTCCAGCAGGGGGAGAGGTCTGCGGGTGGCACGACGGGGGAATGAGCAGTGGGGGCATAACCGATTCGAGCCAGCATCGCGTCTTTTACACATTCGATAAAAACGGCAAAGCCAGCGAGTGGAGCTATCAAGGCCTCTACGGCAAACATAACAGCCGCGATGCGTCGCTTCCACAGCCTGGGACAGCTTCGCAGGGGAGGAAGTGAGCCGGAGCTGTGTTCAGGGGCAAGCCAGTACGAGTAGTTTATTTTGAGGCGAATGCGTCTTGATGGGAGCGTGTTACTTGCTCGAATGACCAGGGAGGCTGGCCCCAAAGCAGATCCCTTAGTGTCCCAGGAAAATCAGAAATCAGGCAACGAGATGGGCTTAGATTCCGGAGGGTGAAATCCTAGCCATGCAAGGCAGGCAATCGAAATTAGGGCAAAGAGTAAAGGAAACGGAAACTCGAAAAACCAGTGGAGTGGCATAATATTACTTGATGTCTTGTGAGCACGTCTCCATTCTTTGACGAAAAGGGCTTTCGCTCCCGCTTCTTCCCATTTTTGGCGAACCTCTTTTGCTGTTACCTCATACATTTTGAGAATGTTGGCTCTT